>NZ_JBQUYP010000001.1:0-415191 GCF_056314305.1 Acinetobacter sp. DMC2
ATAGCAATTGCATCAAGTGAAGAACCACAGAGACGGTTAATGGTGGTGGCTGGAACCTGATACGGTAAACCTGCAAGTAATGCTGACATACGACCGACGTTACGGTTATCTTCACCGGCTTGATTGGCACAGCCATAGATCACATCATCGACCTGTTCCCAATCTACATTCGGGTTACGCTGCATGAGCGCTTTAATTGGCACAGCACCAAGGTCATCGGCACGGACAGGAGCAAGGCCACCGGCATAACGGCCGAATGGAGTACGGATGGCATCGATGATATAAGCGTTTTTTAATGTCATTTCCCTACTTCCTTACCCTTGAGTCGCATCAATCAAAGTTGCACCAGTTAAAGCCTGTAACTCATCAAAGCTAAGACCTTCCACTTTCTCAATCACCTTTAAACCATCTTTGGTCACATCAATCACACACAGGTCGGTGTAAATACGGTCAACGCAGTGTTTACCCGTAACTGGATAGCTCAGCTCAGCCACAATCTTTGGCTCACCTTGCTTGGTCACATGGTCAGTAGTGATAAATACTTTTTTAGCACCTACAGCTAAATCCATCGCACCACCTACCGCAGGAATTGCATCCGGTGCACCTGTGTGCCAGTTGGCCAAGTCACCATTTGCTGCCACCTGAAAGGCGCCAAGCACGGCAATATCAAGGTGACCACCACGCATCATGGCAAATGAGTCGCCATGGTGGAAAAAGCTGCCGCCTTCAAGCATGGTCACAAACTCTTTACCCGCATTAATGAGTTCAGGGTCTTCTTCACCTGCCGCTGGCGGTGGACCAAAAGCCAACAAACCATTTTCAGAATGAAGAAAAATATCTTTGTCGTTAGGTAAGTAGCTTGCAATCTTGGTTGGTAAACCAATACCCAAGTTCACATAGGCACCATCTGGAATATCTTGTGCCACACGTTTTGCAATCTGGTCACGGCTGAGTTTCTGGTAGCTCATGTTATTTCTCCTTATTGCTTATTGTGCGGGCGCTACTTGTACAACATGCTGTACAAAAATACCTGGGGTGATGATGTGTTCTGGGTCTAATCCACCGAGTTCAACCACTTCAGAAACCTGAGCAATGGTGACATCTGCAGCCATCGCCATAATTGGGCCAAAGTTACGTGCAGATTTACGGTAAACCAGATTGCCCCAGCGGTCGCCTTTGTAGGCCTTAATCAAGGCAAAGTCAGCCTTGATCGGATATTCAAGTACGTAATCTTTCCCATCAATCTCACGGGTTTCTTTGCCTTCAGCTAAAAGTGTGCCAAAGCCAGTTGGAGTAAACACAGCACCTAATCCCATACCGGCTGCCTGAATACGACAAGCCAGATTGCCTTGTGGCACCACTTCAAGCTCGACTTTTCCGGCACGGTAAAGTTCATCAAATACGTAAGAGTCTGCCTGACGAGGGAAAGAACAAATCACTTTTTTAACTGAGCCGGCTTTAAGTAGTTTAGCCAAGCCATAATCACCATTACCGGCATTGTTGCTGACAATGGTCAGATCCTTAATACCTAGTTCAATCAGTCCGTCAATGAGTTCAGCGGGTTGTCCTGCGGTACCAAAACCACCAATCAGAATGGTCGCGCCATCTTTAATCTGCGATAGTACCTCGCTAAGAGAGGACTTACTTTTGTCAATCATTAGACAACTCCATTGTGCTCATTCAGGAAGGAATAGATAAGAGATTTAGGCACACAGAGGCAGAATGAACAGATAGATATTTCACTCAATCCCGAGTGTTTCCCTTAGATTTCCTTTTAAACATTCTTGATAATTTTTGTAATTTGATCTAGTTATCAAACCATGGTTTTGTTCGGTATAAATATTTTTTGTTCGATGATCGAACATTATCTAGTATAGTTGTACGATCTTGATAAATCCTAAAACTTATCAATGTAAAAGAATATGAGTGGTTATAAATAGATATGTAGAAAACTTGCTTAGATGAGCAAATCATCCAAGCAAGTTAAAAATAATAGAATTAAGACTGAGATTGCAGAATCAAACGTGCAAGTTCTAAATCATCGGGATAGGTAATTTTTATATTATCCGAACGCCCCATTACGACCTGTACAGTTTCACCCATATACTCGAGTGCGCTTGCCTCATCGGTAATAGTGACGTCATTTTCTAAAGCATATTCAATTGCTTTTTTGAGTTTACCGATTTTCGCAATTTGAGGGGTTTGTGCTTGCCATAAGAAATCACGACTTACCGTTTTATTAATATGATTATTTACTTCAACCTGCTTTAACGTGTCACGAACGGGAATCGCTAAAATAGCACTATGATTTGACTCAACTGCTGTTTGAACAAGGGTATTTAAACAATCAATAGTTACACAAGGGCGAGCCGCATCATGCACAAGAACCCAATCATTTTCATCGGCAAAATTTAAAAGATGATTTAATGCATTTAAAACCGAATGGACTCGCTCAGCTCCACCAATGCAAAAATGTGCCTTATCTATATTTTGAAATGCTAGAGTCTGGGCAAAGGTATCTTGTATACCAATTGCCAAAACATAACCATTTAATGGAAGTTGGCTTATACGGCCAATCGTATGTTCTAAAACAGTTCTATTCTGAATATATTGATACTGCTTCAATTCAGTTTTAGAAAAACGACTTCCTGATCCTGCAGCTGGAATCACTGCCCACAATTTAGTCTGGGATATCTGGGGATGCAGGTGTCTCATTCGTTTCCAAATCAACTTTAGCGTTCGGGTCAATATAAATAGGTTTGTAATGGGTACTGATCGTACTCATTTGAACAAATGTCTCGTGAGGTTTAACCAAACCAAGATCAAGGCGGGCATGTTCTTCTATTGCTTCTGTACCATTTTTCAGGTCAAAAACCTCTGCTGCCAAAATACGGTTTCGTTCTTTAAGCTCTTCATTAACTTCAGCTTGTTGCTGAATTTGTTGCATGAGAGCTTGATGAGGGATATAGCCACCCTCACCTAACCAAAATTGATATTGCAGGATAGCTACTAAAACAATAACAAGTAGCAATATCAGTTTGCTTGAAGTGGATCGAAATACTTCTAACATATCATTAAGATTTTTAATTAAAAACTTTGATTAAGCTTTTGTATTGTATAACAATTTAAAAAGAGCATGCAAAATTCCTGCAAAATCAGTGCAAAACTATTAATGCGCATGTTACTTTAAATTGACCATTGTGACATGTTTCATTTTGTCAAAAATGAATGGAATTTGAAAGGGAAATCATATTTATAAGTACAACTGCTTATAAATCACTCTATGTATATAAAAGCTATTCTGCGTATCAAAAAAATTATGTTGAATAAATAGAAAAAAGTCCTCACAAGAGGACTTTTCAATAGAGATTTAAATGAGCCAGTAATTAGAAGTTATAACGAACACTCACCGTTGCATTTCGTGGCGTGCCCCAATTCATTGAGTTAGCACCAATACCTTCATAATATTTTTCATCAAAAATATTATCGATATTCAATTGAAGTTTGATATTTTTATCTACTTGATAACCAAGCATCGCACTTGCTAAAACATACGCATCTTGCTCGATACGAGAGCTTCCGCTACCCGTATAGTATTTACTCTTATAATTTAAACCAAGCCCTGCACTCCATTGATCAAGTTTGTATTTAACAAATAGATTCGAGGTTGTTCGAGAGTTTGTCGTATTAACCTTTGTGCCTTGTGCATCTTTTGCTTCAAAATTAGCAATACCAAAGTTAATACCCCAATTGTCATTAATCTCGCCATCAGCTTCAAACTCAAAACCTTTACTTTTAACCCCATTTACAGCGCGATAGGCCTGCTCTGTAGTTTGTGTACCATTGCGGACAATAAATACTCCCGGTATCAACTCAGCAAAATTAGATTGTTCTATTCGGAATACTGACAATGCTGTATTTAACCGTCCTCTAAACCATTCGCTCTTTAAGCCAGCCTCATAACTCTTACCTGTAATCGGATCAATATATTGATCATTTATATCTTTACGTTCTTGAGGTTTGAAAATTTCTGTATAACTCGCATACACAGAATGATCTTGGGCAAAATCATAAATAGCGCCAACATATGGTGCTAATTCATTGTTAAATTCACGGTTACCTTTATCATTTTCAGACTTATATTCCCAGTTAGATAAACGTGCCCCAGCAATAATTTTCAAAGGATCCAGAATCTGAAATTTACCAGCAATATATGCGGCAGTTTGTGTGGTTTCATTCAGCGCATTTTTACCATTTAATACTACTGGTTGAAGCAACTCTTGAGCCATATCATTATAATTAAGTGGTCCACCTAAATACTTTTCAATGTCTTGATTGGTGTTAGATCCGCCAAAAATATCCTTTGTTTTCTCATTTTTATTCCAGGATCCACCAATAATGATTTCTTGCGGACGATTAAAAAGCGTAAATGGAGCATTGATAAAAACATCAATATTGTTTTCTTCATTTGCAGCTTTTGCGCCATATACAGAAACATAATCAGTTTTATTCAGCTGATTATCATTTGGATTTTCTAATGGACTTGTATTGGTTGCCTTGTCTACTTTTCCAGCTGTATATAACAACATAGAAGCTGTATCTTCTTTACGGAAGGTATAAGCAACATTTAAATTAACGTCATTAAATAAATTCTGCTTTAAGTTTGCAAATACTGCTGTTGTATTTACATCCCAATAAGTCCAAGGTGCACTTACTGTTAAACTTCTAGAGAAATTGGTACGAGTCCCATCAGTATAAAAAGCAGGTGTACCACCCCAACGGATACCATCACGATGTAACTCTTGATAAGTTGCACCAAGCGACATGCTTGTTTTATCACTCAAATCATAATCAACCGCACCATAAAATACATTGCGTTCTTTCTCATAGAAATCCATAAATGATTTTTCATCAGAATGTTTTACAAACATGCGTCCACGCAATGATCCATCTGCATTAAGTGGCGTGGAAACATCTGCTGAGCTACTCCAAGAGTTCCATGAGCCTAATGATGTACTGACATTGCCAGTAAGTTCTTTAGCATTAGCATGCTTACGAATCATATTGAGAGCCATTGCGGGGTTTCCCGCACCTGTAGTTAAGCCACTAGCCCCCTTAACGACTTCGACACGATCATAAATATCTAGATCAAGATCACCTATACTTAAGTTGGTTGTACTCGGCATTCCATCCAGCAAATAATAATCTACCTCAAAACCACGTGCATAAGCTTTTTGGCGCTCATCGGTACGTGAAGTTGAAACACCCGTAATATTGTTCATTAAATCTTGAAAAGAATCGATTTTTCGATCATCTAAATATTCACGAGTTAAAACTTTGACCGATTGAGGTGTTTCACGAAGTGATAAATTTAATTTTGTTGAAGTATTTGTGCTTTTTGCTGTATAGCTCCCTGAACCTTCAGTAACGGCCGGATTTTCTTGTTCTGCTTGTACTTTTATCGTTGCTAAAGTGGTTGTTTCGGTTTGTTCTGCATAAACAAATGAAGGTACCGTTAAAGCCATAGAAATTGCTAAAGGGTGAACTCTAAATGCTTTTCTAAAGAGCGGATTGTACATAAGAAAATTCCATAATAACCAATGTGCTGAACCATATTTTTAGCCTTCCACTACCTTGTTCCTTGTTACACAGTAGTAAAAGTTCGGCACAAAAATTAACACGAATGATAATTGTTATCAACTTTAAGTTAATAATTATTCTTATTTGTTTAATTTAAATTTCTAATCCATCACTGCATTATAGAATTGCTATCCACGCATCAAAATTTGAATTTCAAACAGATTGAATACTGATCTTGTTCAATCATGGTGCTGAAAACATAGGCTTTATATTATTGATTCAAAAATATATAAACCAATTTTTAAATTCAAATTGACTTTTGAACTGCTCATGAACCTGAGAAATAAAAAACTACACAGTATTTTCTTTTATATTTTATTATTCTTCATAAATCTCATGAAAGAGAATAAAGGTATAAACTGTAGTGCACAAAATTTTAGCGTTTTCTTTAGTAAGCTTAGGTTTAAGTGCTTGTGATCACCCTACGGATGATAGCCCTTCAAAAATAATTAATATGGAGAGCAATCATAAACAATATACACCTTCTAACCCTTATATATTTGAATATAATGATATTGTTTCCAGTCTAAAAGCTGGGCGGCCACCAGATACTTCCCATATAAAATTTAAAAACTTATTAAAAAAAATTCCTTCTAATGATAATAATTTAGATATTTTAAAAACCAAACGCAAGGTACTTATTCACTTAGGTTGCCTTAAAGAGGCATATATAGTTACCGAAAAAATTTTAAATAAAACAGATAGTTCACAACTACAAGAGATGCAATGTATTTTCTTAAGAAAAATGCAAAAAGATGCTCATGAAATAAAAGCATGTTATGAAAAAACCGCTAATAGTTACTTAAATGAGATAAATTTAATCCCCAAAGCTGCTTTGAGATATCAATATGCTTTATGGGGCCACTACGCAGCAATGTTCCATGCTGGACATATAGAATATAAAGATAAACTCCAAGAAATTATAGATTATCACAACATAGAAGATCACAAAAAAACATATCAGCAAATGTATGAAAACGTTATGAACTCTTCTATTTTTCAAACACGTTTAGACGCGATCCCTTATACCTCTGATTGTCATTAATCGATCTTCTTATTCTTATGATTTACCATATTTATAGCCTGCACTGTTATTCCGCTTAATTTATTTAACAATAAGAAAGCACGCCTTGGAATATAGTTTCTAATGCTTCCCCCACTCTATTGCAAATATTATCTCGCACAACTTTACAGCCTCCTTCATAAATCTTTTTTAAACGTGAGATTCATACAAAATCACATATATTTCTAATTATTAACTAATAACTACTTAAAATGTATATTTTTTTATTTTTTACTTTGGTAAAAATTTTACAAGGATTTCTTCTAACTATTTTAATAAGGAGAAAAAAATGGATTTTTTTAATATTTTCATCGGCGATACGACTTGGAAGTTTGTTTTAGAAATTTTAGTTCGCTGTTTTGTGATGTTTATTATTATTATCAGTTTTTTAAGGTTATCGGGTAAAAGAGGAATTCGGCAGCTTTCACTTTTTGAACTTGCCATTATTTTATGTTTAGGTTCAGCCGCTGGTGACCCGATGTTCACTAAGGACTTACCTATTGCCCATGCTTTAGTGGCTTTTACGGCTATTCTTTTTCTTTACCGACTTGTAACCTGGGCCATGGTGAAGAATAAAAAAATTGAAGACCTGTTGGAAGGAAGAGCTCTCTGTGTAGTCAAAGATGGACTTTTAGTTTACAAAGATTTCCAGAAACAATCATATTCACATGATGAGTTTTTCTCAGAGATGCGCCAACAAAATGTTGAACATCTTGGGCAAGTGAGAACAGCTTTATTGGAGTCTGACGGTATCCTGAGTTTACTTTACTATGAAGATGAAGAGGTAAAATGGGGACTCCCCCTATTCCCAGATGCTTATTGCAAAGCTGACGTACTTAAAATCAATACTTTTTATTCATGCATGAAATGTGGTGAAACGAAAATTCTAAATACTCTCGATCAAGAATGTTCTCGTTGCAAACACCATAGTTGGGCTAAGTCGTTAAAGACCCGTCGTCTAGGATAATAAAAAAGGCGCTATTTCCCATTAATAGAGAGAAATAGCACCTTAAAATGTTAAAAAACAAATTTTAACTTTTTATTTAAAGATTAGTTTAAACCTTTAAACTCAGCTTTACCACGGTAAGCAGCTTTAGTCAATTCTTCAATACGAAGTAATTGGTTGTACTTAGAAACACGGTCAGAACGGCAAAGTGAACCAGTCTTAATTTGACCAGCTGCTGTACCTACTGCCAAGTCAGCAATAGTTGAATCTTCAGTTTCGCCAGAACGGTGAGAAATTACAGTCGTGTAACCATTTTCTTTAGCAAGGTAAATTGCATCAAGAGTTTCAGTCAACGTACCAATTTGGTTGTATTTGATTAAAATAGAGTTACCTACTTTCTCATTAATACCACGTTGTAAAATCTTAGGGTTTGTAACGAACAAGTCATCACCTACCAATTGGATTTTATCACCAAGGATAGATGTCAAGTAAGACCAACCTTCCCAATCAGATTCATCTAAACCATCTTCAATTGAGATAATTGGATATTGGTTTACAAGGCCTGCTAAATAGTCAGAGAACTGGTTGCTTGTGAATGCTTTATTGCCTTCACCCGCAAGAACATATTGACCATTTTTATAGAATTCTGAAGATGCACAGTCAAGCGCCAACATAATATCAGAACCAGCTTTGTAACCAGTTTGACCGATAGCTTCAAGAATAACAGTGATTGCTTCTTCGTTTGAACGCAAGTTTGGTGCAAAACCACCTTCATCACCTACAGCAGTGTTTAAACCTTTTTTGTTTAAAACTGATTTTAGTGAATGGAAGATTTCAGCACCAGCACGTAATGCTTCAGCAAATGAAGTGAAGCCAACTGGCTCAATCATAAACTCTTGAATATCAACGTTGTTGTCAGCATGTGAACCACCATTGATGATGTTCATCATTGGTACAGGCATAGTTAAAATCGTTTGACCACGTAAGTCAGCGATGTATTGGAAAAGAGGAATTTTCTTTTCATCAGCAGCAGCGCGTGCAACAGCCAATGACACAGCCAAAGTTGCATTTGCACCCAATTTTTCTTTGTTTTCAGTACCATCAAGTTCGATCATCGTATTATCGATGTCTTTTTGTTCAAATACTGATTTGCCCACTAAAGCGTCACGGATAATCGTGTTTACGTTGTTAACCGCAGTTTTAACGCCTTTACCTAAGTAACGTGATTTATCACCGTCACGTAGTTCTAAAGCTTCACGAGAACCAGTTGAAGCACCAGATGGTGCACATGCACGACCAACAACCCCAGATTCTAAAATTACGTCTGCTTCGATGGTTGGGTTACCACGAGAGTCCAAAATTTCACGTGCACGGATGTCAACGATTTGGCTCATGAACAATTCCTCTGTTGAATGAATATGAGCTGCGATTAAAGCAGCGTAAATGAGTAAAAACTCAATGGGTGTCTAACTTTTTGAATCCTTTAACCAAAGTATCCAATTCTTTTATTTGTGCCAAGAATGGCTCAAGCTGCGACATGCGTAATGCACAAGGTCCATCGCATTTTGCATGTTCTGGGTCTGGATGACCTTCCAAGAACAATCCAGCCAAGCCTGTTGCCATTCCAGCGCGTGCTAAAGTTGTAATTTGAGCACGACGTCCACCTGCCGAGTCAGCACGACCACCAGGAGTTTGCAACGCATGTGTTACATCAAAGAAAACAGGAACATTCATTTCTTTCATGATGTCAAAGCCAAGCATGTCTACAACAAGGTTGTTATAGCCAAATGCTGAACCGCGCTCACAAAGAATTAGTTTATCGTTTCCTGCTTCTAGACATTTGTTCAGGATATGACGCATTTCATGAGGTGCCAAAAACTGAGCTTTCTTGATGTTAATAATAGCCTGTGTTTTTGCCATCGCTTCAACAAGATCAGTTTGGCGACTTAAGAAAGCCGGTAACTGAATAATATCCGCTACTTCTGCAACTGCTTCAGCTTGGTGTGGCTCATGAACATCGGTAATGATAGGAACATTAAAATGTTTTTTAATATCGCCTAACCATTCAATACCTTTTTCAAGTCCAGGACCACGGAACGAATGCAGACTAGAACGATTTGCTTTATCGAAACTCGCTTTAAATACATAAGGAATATCTAAGCGTTTGCAGATATCAACATAAGTTTCTGCAATTTCGAAAGCTAAATCTTTTGATTCAAGTACGTTCATTCCGCCAAATAATACAAATGGCAAATGATTTGCCATTTGTATATCGCCTAAACGTACAACTTCTTGTGGTTTTAATTGTGACATTTAAACTTTCCCAGTTTATTTAAAATCGCATTACTTACTTTTTTGATGCTGTGTTTTCGCAGCGTCAATAAAACTAGCAAATAATGGATGTCCATCACGTGGTGAACTTGTAAATTCCGGGTGGAATTGTACAGCAATAAACCAAGGATGTTCAGGAATTTCTACAGTTTCAACCAAATGTTGAGCCGAAGAGTAACCAGAAATCTTCATACCAGCTTGTTCAATCGCCTCAATGAAACGGTTATTCATTTCATAACGGTGACGATGACGCTCAGTAATTTCTGCTTTACCATAGACTTCACGTGTTTTAGTGCCTTCAACTAATTCAGATTTTTGTGCACCCAAACGCATAGTTCCGCCTAAATCAGACTCAACGCTACGTTGTTGTAACTCGCCACGCTCATCTAACCATTCAGTAATTAAACCAATTAATGGATACTTGGTAGAACGGTTAAACTCTGTAGAAGATGCTTCTGGCATTGCAGCAACATGACGTGCATATTCGATTACAGCCAATTGCATGCCTAAACAAATACCCAAGAATGGAACTTTGTTTTCACGTGCATATTGAATAGCTTTCATTTTGCCTTCAGTACCACGCTCACCAAAGCCACCTGGGACTAAGATTGCGTCAGCAGTTTGCAAAATAGAAACATCTTGGCTTTCAAGCTCTTCAGCATTGACATAGTCAATCTGTACTTTCACACGGTTTTTGATGCCTGCATGCAACAATGCTTCATTAACAGATTTATAAGCGTCTGGTAATTCAACATATTTACCAACCATAGCTACACGCAAAGTGTATTCAGGATTGAGTAATGCTTCGACTACATTGTCCCAATCTTCTAGGTTTGCTTCTGGAAGATCATTAAATCCAAAACGTTCACAGATCAAGTCATCAACGTTTTGTTCATAGAAAGTACGTGGAATTTGATAAATCGTTTTCGCATCTTTACATACCACAACGGCACGCGCTTCCACGTTAGTGAACAATGCAATTTTGCGTTTAGTATCAACATCTACATCATATTCAGTACGGCAGATTAAGATATCTGGCTGAATACCAATTGAAAGTAATTCTTTTACAGAATGCTGAGTTGGTTTCGTCTTAAGCTCTGCTGCCGATTTAATATATGGCAACAAAGTTAAATGCATAAGCATGGTACGTTTATGACCAAGCTCAACCATTAACTGACGAACTGACTCCATAAATGGAAGTGATTCGATATCACCAACCGTACCACCAATCTCAACGATTGCAACGTCGTAACCTTCACCAGCGCGAAGTACACGTTCTTTAATATTGTCAGTAATATGTGGAATAACTTGAACCGTACCGCCTAAGTAGTCACCACGACGTTCTTTGTTTAGAACATCTTGATAAACACGGCCACTCGTAAAGTTATTCAGTTTGGTCATTTTCGCACGACGTAGGAAACGTTCGTAATAACCCAAGTCTAGATCAGTTTCGGCACCATCCTCTGTGACAAAAACTTCACCATGTTGGAAAGGACTCATTGTCCCCGGATCGACATTAATGTAAGGATCCATTTTAACCATTGTGACTTTTAAGCCACGGGCTTCCAAAAGTGCAGCAACTGAAGCAGCAGAAATACCTTTACCTAGCGATGAAACCACACCACCAGTAACAAAAATAAAATGGGTCATTAAGTTTCTCGTACAATCAAGCCGAAATCGGCCTACAATGTTGGGCAATTTTACTGTACTCTGCCCCTATAAAGCAAAGTCAAACCGCACCAATTCAAAGATCATTAAACAACTGGCTATTCTATCAGCATTTTTAATAAAAAATTAGGTCAATCTCACATGATTTTTTCATTCTCTTTTGCTGTTATAATGCGAGCTCCTCAATTAAATGTTGTTTAGGACAATGGCAAATAAAAAACTTTTAATCTGTGCTGCTATTGCGGCTGGACTATTGTTAACCGCATGCGTCAAAAAAGAAACACCAGAAGAAGAGCAAGAAAAGGTTGAAACTGCTGTTTCAGAACCTAAACCTGCTGAACCTGCAAAATTTGAGTCTTTAGAAAGTGTTAAAACTGAAGAAGCTCAAACTCAGGAACCAACGCAAGTCGAAGTTCATCACGAAGAAACAGCGAATACTACAACTGAAATTCGCCGTGAAACTCGTCCTGCCAATTCTGAGCAAAATTCACAAACAACTGTTTCTGAACAACCAAAAGCAGAGCCGAAGCCTAAGCCAGAACCTAAACCTGAGCCAAAAGCGGAGCCTAAGCCTGAGAAAGCTCAGTCAAAACCTGCTAAGCCAGCAGAACCATCTCAAACTGAAGATGATGCTGTTGCCGCTGCAATTGCTGCTGCTACGCCAGCGCTTAAAAACTAAGTTCTCGTATGAATATGCCCAAATTAAACACTTGATTTGGGCTTTTTAAATATTATTAAAATTATCAATTCACTCATTAGTTTCACTTTTTTATTCCAATTTGTCTTTAGAGTTTCCCTAGATATCAATTCAGGACAACCTACTTCTTTTACTTCAAAAAACATTGACGCTCCCTATTCCGAGATGTAATTTTTAATCAAGTTCCTTTTTGGAACTTTAATTAAAAGAAGATTGGAGCTTAAAATGAATACCGTATCAAATCGCGTGCCTGCCTCATTTCCAGTCCGTCGTATGGACTATAATTTTGAAAATGTACCTCGCTATTGGTGTAATAACGAACCCACTTTTACACATTATTTTACGGGTTTATCTACATTGTTCCCCGAGGGTGAATCATATTTTGTTCGTTCAGTTCGAGCATTACGCGCAAAAGCAAAGTCGAATGAACTTCTAGATCGTGAAATTAGTGCTTTTATTGGTCAAGAAGCAATGCATTCTAAAGAACATCATGCTTTTCATGTGAGTGCACAACAACATGGTTTAGATCCAGAATCTTTAGAAAAAGTAACGGGTATTGTTTTAAAAAGTATTGAAAAAGTTTTTAGTAAAAAATGGAACCTACTTGTAACGGTAGGCCTTGAACACTACACCGCAGTACTTGTAGTTAGCATGATGCAGTCTGTTAATGAACTGATGACAGACTCAACTATTCGTAACTTATGGTTATGGCATAGTATTGAAGAAACTGAGCATAAAGCTGTAGCCTTTGATCTTTATGAACACTTGTATGGAAGTGGGCTAAGCGCATATCTCCCACGTATCACCGTATTTACTTTAAGTTTATTTTTAATTACTGGCTTCTCAACAATCTATCAATTCATTCTTATGAAACGAGATCGCCAACTACTTAATTTTAAATCTTGGCGTAAGTTTCTTGGTTTTATGACAACACAATATAAAGTTTTAACTCCGAAATTTTTTGACTATTATCGCTTTGACTTTCATCCTAACCAAACTGACGAAAAAGATCTGGTTGCCAGTACTAAAATCAAAATTGGACTAAAAAATTCAAAATTACTTTTATCCTGATCCGATGAAACAATAAAGCCCATCTATTGAATGGGCTTTATTTAAACAATTACGGCAACGCAATCATTGTTTATGATCAACCATAAAATAATTCGATATTAATTTGGCTGCCCATGAAGTACTTTTCCAACCTTCGTAAAAACCACAATGACTTCCCTTTTTAGTGGTTACCACTGCAATATTACTCATTTGCTGAATAGTTTCTTTATATGGTTCTAAATTTTTAATAGAGCATACTGGATCGTCTTCAGCATTAAGAATCATTAATGGAATTTTGACATTTTCAAATACATAAATGGGATTAATTGCCTGACAATAACTTTGATAGTCCTGAAAGCCTGCCATTTCAAAGTATTCTTTTTCAAACTCTTCAAGACTAGTCGTTGCAAGAACTTTTTCTAAAGAAGCAACCTGGTTCCAAGTACTTTGATAAGGATGAATAAAATATTTAAATAACTTTTTTGTCATCATTTTGCTATAAAACGGGTGAACATTTTTAAAGCCAATCTCAGTGTTGTAGCCTGGACACATTGCAAAAGCTGCTTTAAATGGTGTGTCATTGCCTTGCTCACCCAAATAACGAACTAACAATCCTGTGCCAGCAGAAGAACCAACTGCATACAAATCCGATTCAGGAAACAAATTTTGAATATGCGTAAGCTGCTCTTTAAGATCACTGGTTGATCCGAAAAGAGAAATCTGTGGTACAGGCATAGGTAAACCCGCATGCCCACGGCGTAAGCATAGTGCTATTCTCCATCCCGTATATTGATGAATATCTCTCACCAATTCACGCATACTTTCAGGTGTCCCTGTAATGGTGTGCATGATAACAACTGTAGGAGTATCTTTCGGAAGATTATAGCCATACCATGCAATTGCAGTTACGCCACCATCTTTCATGCTGAGTTGCTCAATACGGTCATATTCAAGCTTGATGGTTTTTTTTCTAATAATATCGAAATATAAAAGATGAACATGATTATTACTTAACCACGGTGTAGGACGATATTTCTGCTTAAGTTGGGGCAACTTATCCAAAACATCTTTAATTTTCCCTTGTGGGTCATAATAGACTTTTGGCTGTTCAGCACCGAGTACTGAATCAAATAATTCTGAACCGAAAGCTTTAATTTTATTTAAAGTAGATATGCCCATATCCAATCACGACCTCTGATTATGAGTTAAATGATTGCCGCACTAATGCCGCAACCTGCTGTCCCCAAATTGCATAAATTTCTTTGCTTGGATGAAAGCCATCACTTGCCATAGGCAGATTCAAAGCTTGAAAACTTTCAATATCATATTGAATGAATCTAAATTGGTTTTGTGCTTCTACCCATTTATATAATACTTGATTCATTTGCTCCGCGTATTTTCCAAACAACCAAGCCAATGGATTGGGTAAAGCTGGAAAATGTTGCATGGGCGGAACGCCTGAGACAATAATGAGTTTAGGCTGAAAACGTGCTTGTATATATTCAAATAATTGCTTTTGTTGTTTTATCCATGAATTTGCTGACGTTAATTTTGTCACATCATTAACGCCAATAGACGTAACAACAACATCATAATTTTGTGGCTCTAAATACTGTAAAGCTTGAAAAACCTGCTTAGTAGTATCACCTGTTTTTGCGTGAAGCTTCCAACTTATCAAATATTGATCTTGTAACTCAGAAATAATTGCGCCAGATAAAGCGTCTTGCTGTGTTTCAACACCAACTCCCGCTGCGGCAGAGTCTCCTAAAATAAGCAGAGATAATGGTCTGCCCTTGCCAACCATGCCTTCTCTTTCACCACTGGCTTCTAGCAAGCGTGGTGTATTCTTACGAACCTTTGTTCCCTGCACAAACAGTACAGGTAACAATGCTAAAGTTGAAAGTTTTAACCACATTCTATTAATCTCTATCGTACTTAGGCTATTTACTAAAATTATTGTGGTTGAAACTTGGCAATTCTTATACCCATTTGTTCAGCCAACGCAGCTAAGCCACTCATTGGACGAATCATTACTTCAAAATCAACAATTTTGCCTTGTTCATTAAAACGAATCATATCAATACCTTTTAATGACTTGCCACTAACATTGGCACTAAATTCAAGCACTACATTCTCGCCATCTTCAGTATAAAACTCACGATGATAAGTAAAGTTTTCGAACACTTGAATAACATTGGTAAGAATGAAGAAAACGACCTGCTTTCCTTCGTAAGGTTTATAGGCAACCGGTGAACGAAAAACCACGTCATCTGCCAGTAAATCATTTAGATCAGACAAGTTACCTGCCTGAACCATTTGATGCCATTTTTCTAAAGACTGTTTCGTAGTTTCAAGTGTCATTGTTATTTTATCCTGTAATTTAACCAATAAAGTTAGGGGCATTTCCGTATAAAGAAATGCCCCACAAAATTTATAGAACCGCTGCTAGTTCAGCACCTTGACGTATTGCACGTTTTGCATCTAACTCTCCTGCTTCTTTAGCACCACCAATTAAATGAACATTTTTTCCATCTGTTTTTAAGTGGTCATACATTGCAGTGTAAGATTCTTGACCCGCACAAATCACAACATGATCGACTTCAAGCACACTCGGTTGCCCATCTATAGTGATATGTAAGCCCTGATCATCTACTTTGTCGTATTGAACCCCTGCAAGCATTTTAACTTGGCGATTTTTAAGGCCCGCACGATGAATCCATCCTGTAGTTTTACCTAAACCTGCACCCACAACAGCAGTCTTACGTTGCAGTAAATAGATTTCTCGTTCAGAAGTCTCAACTTTTGGCTGTTTTAAACCACCTACATGCTCATATTGAGTATCAATTCCCCATTCTTCATAAAACTTTTCTGGGTTTAAACTGCCACTTTCACCTTCATGAGTGAGATATTCTGCCGTATCAAAACCAATACCACCCGCCCCAATAATGGCTACACGCTGTCCCACTGGCACACGTTCTTTTAAAACTTGTAAGTAGCTAAGTACTTTAGGATGATCAATACCTTCAAACTGTAATTGACGAGGCGTTACACCAGTTGCGACCACAATTTCATCAAAATTTGCTTGGCTCAACTCTTCATAAGTTGCTTTATGGTTCAAAATCAACTCAATGTTTGGTCGTAACTCAATTTGGCGAGCAAAGTAGCGTAAGGTTTCATAGAACTCTTCTTTTCCAGGAACAGTCTTTGCAATATTAAATTGGCCACCAATTTGATGACTAGCTTCAAAAATTTTAACTTGATGTCCACGATCGGCCGCATATACAGCAAAACTTAAACCCGCAGGTCCTGCACCAATAACAGCAATATTCTTTTGAACTTGTGCATCTTTAAAAATTAGTTCAGTTTCATAACATGCACGCGGGTTCACTAAACAAGTTGCGATTTTCATTGAGAAAATATGATCTAAACAAGCTTGGTTACAACCAATACATGTATTAATTTCATCACTACGGCCTTCGCTTGCCTTCAATACAAATTCAGCATCAGCGAGCATTGGACGTGCCATAGACACCATATCAGCATGACCTGATGCCAACACATGTTCAGCCATTTCTGGCGTATTAATTCGGTTAGAAGTAACTAAAGGAATAGAGACTTCACCTTTAAGTTTTTCAGTAACCCACGTAAACGCAGCACGAGGAACTTTGGTCGCAATTGTTGGGATGCGAGCTTCATGCCAGCCAATCCCTGTATTAATAATAGTTGCACCTGCTTTTTCAATTTCTTTTGCAAGCTGAATCACTTCTTCAATACTTGAACCACCTTCAACTAAATCAAGCATCGATAGACGATAAATAATGATAAAGTTTTCACCTACTAAAGCACGTGTACGTTTTACAATTTCAATAGGAAAACGAATACGGTTTTCATAGCTACCGCCCCATTCATCATCACGATGATTCGTACGCGCGGCAATGAACTCATTAATTAAATAACCTTCAGAACCCATGATTTCCACGCCATCATAACCCGCATACTGAGCAAGTTTGGCGCAGTTTGCAAAGTCATCAATGGTCTGCTGCACTTCGGCAGAACTTAAAGCTTTTGGCTTAATTGGGTTAATCGGTGCTTGAATTGCTGAAGGAGCAACGTTATTTGCCTGATAAGAATAACGTCCAGTATGTAAAATCTGCATAGCAATTTTGCCCCCAGCTTCATGAACAGCTTGAGTAATCACTTTATGCTTTTCAGCTTCTTCAACCGTATCTAACTTCGTACCATGGCTAAATACAACACCATCATCATTCGGAGAAACACCGCCAGTTACAATCAGCCCCACATCACCTTTTGCACGCTCAGCATAAAACGCAGCCATGCGCTCATATCCCTGCGGTGCTTCTTCTAACCCAATATGCATAGACCCCATAAGCACACGGTTTTTTAAAGTAGTAAAGCCTAAATCAAGTGGCTTTAATAAATGCGGATAAGCTGACATATTTTCTCCTTTGGCTAGCAATAAGCTTGCTAATGCAACTTGTTGCATAAATTTATAATCAAATTTTGACTTTTATGCAACATGTTGCATAATCTCATCAGTCACACTTTACTTTTGCTTACAAACTGGATTGCCATGTCACTTCCTCATGTTTTATTGACCAGCTTGCTTGAACGTCCAAGTACAGGGTTTGAACTGGCCCGCCGCTTTGACCGCTCAATGGGCTTTTTCTGGAATGCCACTCACCAGCAAATTTATCGTGAACTCAATAACATGCTTAAAAAAGGTTGGGTTTCCACTTTAGAAAATGAAATGGATAATGGTCGAAAAAAAACCTATCAGGTTGAACAACTGGGACGTATCGAACTCGCTTCATGGATGACTCAACAAAGTGAACCTGCCCAACTTCGTGATGATTTAATGGTTAGATTGCGTGCTGAAGCACAATTGAGCAATAATCAGATATTACCTGAACTGTTAAGGCATCTTGGTCTACATCAAGAGAAGCTCAAACTTTATCAAAGTATTTATGATAAAGACTTTAAAGACAGCAATGATCTAAATGACCGTGTGTTATACATCCATAAAATGATCTTAGAACTTGGAATTACAATGGAAAGTGAATGGATCAAATGGTTGGAACGAGTCATCCCTCAATTAAAACGCTTTGCTCAAGATAGCTTAGCCGGAGAATAGTCATGCCATATTACACCATGCCCGATCGGGAAAATTTATTTGTTCGTCGTGTTGGTCGTGGTGAACCAGTTTTGGTTTTATCTGGTCTTGGCATGCAAAGCTGGCAATGGCTTCCTTTTATTTATGCAAACCGTAAAGATTATGAGTTTATCATTCCAGATTGGCGTGGTTTTGGGGGGTCAAAGAACTGTGCAATCCCTGAACAAGATGCAATTGCTAGTCACTGGCAGGATGTCGCCCATTTAATAGAACAATTAAAACTGGATAACTTTATCTTGATGGGTTATTCAATGGGTGCTACAACGGCCATGCATGGTATGAAGCATGCTCATCTGGCGCAGCAATTAAAAGCCTATTTGCATATCGATCAAACACCAAAAATATCTGTGGATTCAACATGGGAATATGGTCTATTCGGCCCTCTACATCCCCAGTTCAAACAATTATTAAATGATATCTATCAATTATTATCAAAGCATAAAAATGCCAAATATCTTTATGAATTATCGCTTCCAGATCGACAAGAACTGGTTCGTCTCTGGGTAGATTTTATTGAGTTACAAAGTAGCAATCCATTTAGCCCTTTAGTTTTTAAAACAGCACTCAAACAGCCATTTCTACAAAAATACTTATTACCAATTCAGCGTCTAGATTATTTATTTTGGTATGTCGAAAATTATCTTTATCACAATGAAGATTATCGTGAGGCCATTCAACAGTTACAATGCCCAACAACCTTCTTTATTGGTCGCAACTCGACGCTTTATCCAGAAACCGGACAGACACTTATTGCCCATAGTGTTGAACACGCAAAAGCAATATATTTTGAGCGCTCAGGCCATACACCTTTATTAACCGAGCCGAAAAAATTTGGGAATGAAATTACTACATTCTTATCAGAACTAAAACATGCTTCTTAAAAAATAAAGGGATCTATGAATAGATCCCTTTTTAAATCGACAAATGATTAAGCAGAATGAGCTAACTCTTTCACTTTTAATTGCTCAGAAACACTTAACAAAAGTTGCTCAGTTTTTTCCCAACCTAAACAACCATCAGTTACGGACTGCCCATAAGTCATATCACAAGAAATTTTTTGGCTACCATCAACCAAATGACTTTCAATCATGACTCCCTTTACTTGGGTTTTTAAACGTTCAGCAACGATTTGCTGTAAAACTTCTGGCTGACGCAACGGATCTTTACTGCTGTTACCATGACTACAGTCAATAACTAATGCAGGAAGATTTTGTTTGTGTTTTTCTCGTATTGCTTGAATTGAAGCTAAATCGTAATTTGGCCCATGATTTGCTCCGCGCAAAATCAAGTGTGGTAATGGATTGCCAGCGCTCTGAATTACTGAAGGTAAGCCTTGTTGATTCATTCCTAAAAATTGATGCTCATTTTGTGCTGACTGAATTGCATCTAATGCAATCTGAATTGAACCATCCGTACCATTCTTGAAACCAATGCTGTATGGCATGTGGCTTGATATTTCACGGTGAATCTGAGACTCGCTGGTACGAGCACCAATTGCGCCCCAAGCCAATAAATCATCAAAATAACCTGTTGCCATTGGACTTAAAATTTCACTCGCAATGGGCAAACCCTTTTCAATAATTTGAAGGTAAAGTTCACGAGACTTTTCTAAACCAAGTTGTAAATTTGATGAACCATCTAAATTTGGATCATACATGAAACCCTTCCAACCTACAGTTGTACGAGGTTTTTCAATGTATGCACGCATTACGATAAAAATCTGATCTTTTACTTTTTCTTGTAATTTTTGCAATCTTTCAGCGTATTCAAGTACTGCAACCGGATCATGAATTGAACAAGGCCCTGTAATTACCATTAACCGAGGATCGTTGCCGTTAAGAATATTTTGAATAGTTTGGCGATGTTCGGCAATTTGACGCACGAAAGAATGTGCAAGCGGATATTTTGCTTTTAACTGGACAGGTAAACTAACTGGTGTTTCTTTTGTATTGCTTTGTGTCAATAAAGTATTTAGGGCATTCATTGGTTTTTCCTTGGGACTGCAATCTATTCAGTCCGATCATTTATTTGAGCGTTTTGGATCTATTCGTTGGTAAAGGTAAGCAAAAGTAAAACCAATAAAAGTTGCTAAAGTATGAATAAGTCATGTTGTTCATTTTAAGTTCCTCGATTCAAAAAAGATAAAGCATAAAAAAACCTGATCGGGGTTGCCGATCAGGTATTAACTGTGATGGGCAACTTTCTCATGCCCGAATACGCTCAGGCAACTATCTAAATTGCCAAAAGTAATAGTAAGCGTTAGTGTTCACAGATAGATTTAACATCTTTATCTCAAATATTAAAAAATGTTCCTTAAATCTAAAATACGCATTGTTGAGAGCTTTGACAAGTCTTTTTTTAGAAAAAACTTCTTATTTTTACGCTTAAGATTTGATTCATTCATTGTGTTAACGAATCAGCCCTTGTGGTTGTAAAATAATTAAGCCAGCTCCACACAGCACGATTAGACCACCCAATATATCCCATCTTGTTAATCCAACCTGCTCCACAAAACGCAACCACATGAGAGCAGTAAAAATATAAATACCGCCATATGCAGCATAAATGCGCCCGGAAGCCGCTGGATGTAAAGTCAGCAGCCAGACAAAAACAGCCAAGCTTAAAGCTGTAGGTAGCCACAGCCAAGCAGACTTGCCTTCTCTTAAAATCAGATAAGGGAAATAACAACCAAGAATTTCAGCAATTGCTGTGATAATAAATAACCCGAATACACTCAGTATTCGGGTTATCACAAGACTATCAATTAACATAAGTTACGCTGGTTCTGCCGTATGATGATCTTCAAAAACTTCAAGTTTTAAGCCTACAGCTTTGCCATCTTCATTTTTCACTGATACAGCCACATTACCACCATGATCTGCAAGTTCGCCAAACAGAATCATTTCAGCTAGTGGTTTCTTCAAGTGTTCTTGAATGAGACGTTGCATTGGACGTGCGCCCATCAAGCGGTCATAACCATTTGTTGCCAACCAATCACGAGCACTTTGATCCACATCAAGTACAACTTGTTTGTCATCTAGTTGTGCTTGCAATTCTGTTAAGAATTTATCAACCACAGACTCAATCACAGTTGTTGGTAATGACTTGAATTGGATAACACTATCTAGACGGTTACGGAACTCTGGTGAGAAAGCACGTTTCATTGCTTCTTGGTTATCAGAACTATGATCTTGTTCAGTAAAACCAATACTCGCACGAGAAATACTTTCTGCTCCAATATTCGTAGTCAGGACAATAATAACGTTTCTAAAGTCTGACTTACGTCCGTTGTTATCCGTTAAAGCACCATGATCCATGATTTGTAGCAACAGATTAAACACATCTGGATGTGCTTTCTCAATTTCATCTAACAATAAAACACAGTGTGGGTTCTTATGAATCGCATCAGTTAATAGCCCACCTTGGTCATAACCCACATAACCCGGAGGTGCACCAATCAAACGTGAAACTGCATGACGCTCCATATATTCAGACATATCGAAACGAACGAGCTCTACACCTAACAATTTTGCTAGCTGTTTAGTCACTTCAGTTTTACCAACCCCTGTTGGGCCAGCAAAAACAAAACTACCTACTGGCTTATCTGGTGATTTCAACCCAGCACGAGACAACTTGATCGCTGAGCCTAAAGCGGTAATCGCCTCGTCTTGACCAAACACAACGCGTTTTAAATCACGCTCAAGATTTTCAAGCACTGACTTATCGTCTTTAGAAACAGTTTTAGGCGGAATACGAGCAATCTTAGAAACGATATCTTCGATATTCTCTACCGTAATCAAACTATCATCGCTTTCAGCTTTCAAACGACGCTGAGCACCAGCTTCGTCAATCACATCAATTGCTTTATCTGGCAAGAAACGATCATTAATGAATTTAGCAGAAAGCTCTACCGCTGATACCAATGCCTTATCGTCATATTGTACGTGGTGGAAATCTTCAAATTTAGATTTCAAGCCACGCAAAATATCAATTGTTTCAGCAATACTTGGCTCATTGACATCAATTTTCTGGAAACGACGTGATAACGCATGGTCTTTTTCAAAAACCTGACGATATTCTTGGAACGTCGTTGAACCGATACAACGTAAAGTACCATTAGCCAAAGCCGGTTTGATCAAATTCGAAGCATCCATTGTGCTACCCATACTTGAGCCTGCGCCAATGATCATATGAATTTCATCAATGAATAAAATCGCATTTGGATTTTTCTTCAAAGCATTAAGCAATTGTTTTAAACGTTTTTCAAAGTCACCGCGATATTTGGTCCCAGCAACTAATGCACCAATATCTAAGCTATAGACTTCAGCCTGACTTAAAGGTTTAGGTGCCTTACCATTCACAATTAACCATGCCAAACCTTCAGCAATCGAGGTTTTACCAACGCCCGGATCACCGACAAGTAATGGATTATTTTTGCGACGGCGGCACAGAATTTGCGCTGTACGCTCAATTTCTTTTTCACGGCCAATAAGTGGATCAGTTTTGCCTTTTTGGGCTTCAACATTTAAGTTCAGCGTATAAAGCTCTAATGGTCCTGCATTGCCCGCGCTAGTTTCACCCTCAATATCTTCAACTTCTTCTTCAACTTGCACTTCATCTTTACGTGTCCCATGAGACAAGTATTGAGTCAATGTTAATCGATTGATTTGATGACGTTTAAGCAAATACACAGCAAAAGAATCACGCTCTGAATACATTGCGACCAAAACATCAGCGCCTTCAACAGTACGATCACCGCCACTTGATTGCACGTGGAAAATAGCACGTTGCAAAATGCGGTCGAAACTTTCTGTTGGATGAGGCGCTTGCTCGCTATTTTCGCCAAGCTTAGGAGTATGTTGTTCTACATATTCTTCTAATTCTTTACGTAAAGAAACGATATCAGCCCCACATGCTTTTAAAGCATTCACGGCCGAATCGTTATCGAGTAGTGCTAATAATAAATGTTCAACTGTAAGAAACTCATGTCTCTTTTGACGAGCCATGCTAACAGCCAAACGTAATGATACTTCTAATTGACGACTGAGCATGTAACCCCCTTATGCTTTAGGCTCAATCTGGCAAAGTAATGGATGACCTTGCGATCGAGCGTAATTATTAACAAGGTTTGCTTTGGTCTCCGCGATGTCTCTTGGATATACCCCAGCAATACCTTTACCTTCATAGTGTACTGTTAGCATTACTTGAGTTGCTTGGTCAAGATTCATTGCAAAGTATTGTTGTAAAATTTCAATTACAAAGTCCATTGGCGTGTAATCGTCATTCATTAATACGACTGCATACAATGGCGGACGCTTGAGTTCAGGAGGTGCTGTTTGTACAACAACCTCTCCGTCATGATCTTCGTTTTGCGAATCACTTAAGCGTGGATGGAAGTGCCAATCGACATAACCAGACTGCTGAAAAGAAGCCTTAATATCTTTTAAGTTTGTTTGACGCTTATTTGTTCGCATAGGATGTTACTATTGTGAATTTGCTTCAGCTTGAGGAATTTCTGCCACGAAAGCAGAAGATGTTTCGACAGGTTTACCACGCTGCCAACTAAAACGTTTAATAACTGGTGTATCAGAACCGCCTGTTAAACGTACCTCAATAAATTGAGGTGTAAAACCTTTAGGCATCGTCCAACGACCTGTTAAGCGCTCGAAGTCAGTAAAGTTAAAGCTTTTAGCTTCAAGTGGTACAACTAAAACTTCTGTATCTTTAATGAGTCTTATCTCAATTGATCCTGAAGCACGGCGCTTACTTGGGCTTACCTGTACTAGATCCAACTGATATTCATAAGCATTTTCAGGCAGAGGTTTGATTGCCAAATTTTGAATGGTCAAGCTTAAACCACCGCGCTGCCTCAAGATCTCACGGTAGATATTACTCATACCTTCTTGCTGCGTTTTATCAGCATTGGCCTGATTAAGAGCTTCAAACAGATCATTTGCATTTGTTACAGCAACATCACGCTCTTGTACCGCAGCGTTCAGACTTTTATTAACCGCATCTAAAGCTGTTTTCTGCTTTTGCACCACTTCAACCAATTGCTCTGCATCTGCATCGTAACCTACAACAGTTAAACCTTGACGGTGTCCAATTGTATAGCCGAGTGCAAGACAACCACTCATTAAAATAGCCGCACCAATAAACAAAGGTTTATTAGTATTTAAAAAATTTTTCTTTTGCAACGAACTTTCTGCCGAAGTCGTCTGTCCAGAGTTTTGCATCGTCATCTCAGTGTTTAAGATCAGAGTCAAGACACACATTTAAATCGAAATTTAAATGTGTGTGAAGCAAAAAAGAGTTTTTTATGGTAATAAACCAATCCCTTGTAAGCCTTCATCTTCATCAAAGCCGAACATAAGGTTCATATTTTGTACAGCTTGACCAGATGCACCCTTCACAAGGTTATCTTGTACCGCAAGAATAATAAGTTTATTCGGCTGCGGCTTATATAAAGCAATACGAAGCTCATTCGCACCGCGCACACTACGTGTTTCAGGCGAACTGTTAGCAGGCATCACATCAACAAATTTTTCATTTGCGTAAAATTGCTCATACAATGCCTGAATATCAGTTTGTTTTCCAGTTTCTGTCAAATCGACATAAATTGTGCTGAGCATACCGCGAATCATTGGAACTAAATGAGGAACAAATAAGAGCCCTTCGAAGCCACCTTTTTGTCCAGAAATATTTTCTAATGCTTCAACAATTTCCGGATGGTGACGGTGACCCGCAACACCATAAGCCTTGAAGTTATCAGCATTTTCACTATAGATCATGCCTAAGCTTGCTTTACGGCCAGCTCCTGAAACACCTGACTTCGCATCAATAATAATATTTTTTGTTTCAATCAATGCTTGCGCTGATTTCAAAAGTGGCGCCAAACCTAATTGAACGGTAGTCGGGTAACAACCAGGGTTACCAATAACTTGCGCCTGTTTAATTTTTTCGCGGTTTAATTCAGCCAAACCATATACTGAGTTTTCTAAAACGTCTGGGCAAGCATGCTCCATGCCATACCATTTCTCAAACTGCTCAAGATTTTGCAAACGAAAATCAGCTGCCAAATCAATTACTTTAGTGCCAGCCGCAATCAATTCTTTTGCATGTTGCATCGCAACACCATGCGGTGTAGCAAAAAATACAACATCACATTTTTTTAAATCATCAATATTTAAATCAGAAAATTGAAGATCAGTATGTCCACGTAAATTAGGGAACATATCTGCAACTGGTTTGCCCGCTTCTGTACGTGAAGTAAGAACTCGAACCTGCGCTTTAGGATGTCGTAATAAAATACGTAATAGTTCAACGCCTGTATAACCCGTTCCACCAACAATTCCGACAGAAATCACGTGCATTACCTCAATTTTTGAATCTATACTTGTGCTGTAGTATGACAGGATGTCCAAACTTACAAAACCATTTCATGCTTGGTAATTTTAATTTTTTTAATTTTAGCAACAATTAGATAGCACTTATTCAACTGTCAGAACTAAACAAATATCAGCAAATAAATATCAGATTTAATTTTGGAGAGCTAGGATGCTTCATCAATCAAAAGAAACAAAATTACGCACTTACCTTGGTTTAAGCACATTAATTTTAAGTGCTGCACTTGTAGGTTGCGGAGGTGGAGGCAGTAGTAGTGGTAGTTCATCAAGCACTCCAACACCTGTTGATCCTACTCCCGAGGCAACAACGGATGTTACTGTTAAATCCCCTGTAGAAATTCGTAATATCCAATTCAAAGTATATGACAACACCACCAACTCTGTTTTAGTAGATACTTCAATTGCGAGTTTAAACAGTTTTAATGTCAAAATTCCTACTGCTAAGTTAAGTCGTTTATATCGTGTAGAAATTACGACTCAAAATTCATCTCAAGTATTTGATCCGATTACTTCAACATACCAAAATTTCTCTGGTGTTTATCATGCTTTTATTACACCAAACAGTGTAAGTGGTAGAACCCTATTCATCAGCCC
The DNA here is from genome assembly GCF_056314305.1 of Acinetobacter sp. DMC2. Lineage (NCBI taxonomy): Bacteria > Pseudomonadati > Pseudomonadota > Gammaproteobacteria > Moraxellales > Moraxellaceae > Acinetobacter > Acinetobacter sp. DMC2. Next base: position 26,587 of record NZ_JBQUYP010000001.1, read on the forward strand.
AAGCAGTGAAGCGGTTTACCAACGAGCTGTGATACGCTCAGGACAACTTCCTCAAGAAACGATTGACCCAACCCGCATTGAGCAATTGCATGTAGATTTAGCTTCTCAAGATGTTTATAGATCTCTTCTTAATGCATTCAAAGATGCCGATATTCCAAGTTTAAGTCCAGCCAACCCTCTTACAGTTTTAAATTTATTGCAGTATTCAACTAAAAAACCTAGTACATATGTGGATAGCTATCTTAGTTTCGGCTACTTACAATATTGGTCAACTTTTCACGCTGGAACAACCACATACCAAGAGCTCATTAAAAGTTTGGCAACCGATTTAAAAGATGGCTTTTTAGATGGAAAAAAACTTCAAGGTGATCAAACAACATTTACCCCTATTTTCGCATCTGCTCCAGATAATATTGATCCAGTCAAAAATACACTGTTAGATATCGCAGCTAATCAAAAAGCTACACGCGATAATTTCGCAACCAATTTAAAAGCAGCTACTTTTAAATTAGCAGATGCTCAAAGCCAATCCACTATAGATCAAACAGGTTATGACCTCCTGCAAAAGAAACTATATTCAGGGGTCGTACCTGTCGGAAATACGACTGACTATTTCCGCATAGATGGTGCTGGTGATTATCGTCGTGCTGTAGGTTTTAGCGGCATTACAGCCACCTGCAACGGTTCTGCATATCCTTGCAAACAAGGTTTGACCAGTATTAATCTTTCCGACCCTAAACTACCTGCTACAGACTATCTAGTGGGTCACTACGAAGACACCGCAACAGGTTGTCAACTTAATTTCCGTGCGAATGGTCAAATCGAACTTATTAAAGGATCACAGACTTATCGCTCTGCTTTAAGTGCGGACAGTACAGATAATTTATTGCAAACAGATGCTGCAAGCTCAAGTTATTTACTCAATTCAAGTTCCGCCGAACCCAATAACTCAACACAGCAATACAACTTTATACAATTATCGATTAAAGCAAATAAAATCGTGAGTGCTAAAGCAGGTTTAGACAGCCGAAAAGCACCAGATAACTTACAAACACCACAACTAGAATGTAGTTTTAGTTAATTTGAGACATACCACCATGCAGGCAACGGATTTGATTTAAGTTGTCTGCGGTGTTTTTGAAAATATGGATCGTATTTTTCAACTTCTGCCCAAAAAGCTGGGCTATGGTCAAAATGTTTAGTATGAGCTAATTCATGAATAGCCACATAACGAGCAATCTCGTGTGGCATCAACACTAATCCTGCATGTAGCATAATATTATGCTGACTACTACAACTTCCCCACCGTGTTTTCGGACGGCGAATTGTACATTCCCTATAAGCCAAATGAGTGTGTTCACTTAATTCGTTTAAAAGTTTTGGCAATTCTTGTTTTGCAAACGCAATCACTGCACTTTGTAATGCCAAATATGGCTGTGTGTCCTTAAGAAATAAATAACTACTTTCCCAATCAAATTGAAAAACTCGATGCTGCTTTTGAACAATGACCTGAAATGGATGTTCTTTATTAAAGAAGTAAATCTCGGAAGGAATATCAATCGATGCCGATTGAACATTTTGTTGCTTATTCCACGTCTCGGTCAACCATTGTTCAGATTGAGCCAAAAATTGCTGAATTTGTTTTTTACTACAAAACAAAGGAACTGTGAGGCGGATTGAGGCAGGCTCAACACGTAAGCGCAATTTTCTTGCTCTTACGTGTCGAACGATTTTAATTTCTGGCATTTCCACAGGCATTACTGTGCAGTACGCTCTTCAATACCATTATTTGTTGCAACAATTGCAATCGTTGCTGGGTTTAAAGCAAAAATACCATTAGTCACAACACCCGGAATATTGTTAATGTTTTTTTCCAGATCAATTGCATTTAAAATATTAAGATTAAATACATCTAAAATCACATTACCGTTATCTGTTACTACGCCTTCACGATAAACTGGGTCACCCCCCAAACTCACCAACTTACGAGCCACAGCAGAACGAGCCATTGGAATAACTTCTACTGGAAGTGGAAAATCACGTCCGAGTTGATCAACCCATTTTGAATCGTCAACAATACAAACAAATTTCTTAGCAATTGAAGCTACAATTTTTTCACGTGTTAATGCAGCACCGCCACCTTTAATCATATGCATATGACGATCAATTTCATCTGCACCATCAACATAGGCATCTAAACTACCCACATGGTTCATATCGACAACTTCGATGCCTAATTTTTTAAGGCGATCAGCAGTTGCTTGAGAACTTGCCACAGCAGCTTCTAATTGTAATTCAGGTAATAAATCAATTAGAAAGTTTACTGTACTTCCAGTCCCAACCCCCAAAATGCCACCTTTGGGTAAGTGTTTTAAAGCAGCTTTCGCAGCTGCTTGTTTCTTTTCATCTTGGGTTGCATATAGACTCATGACATCACTCAACTATTTTTTGACATTTATGCACCAATAATCGGCGCAAATGCACAAGGGTTTGCTACAATAATTTCCTATTTTAAACTGTTATAGGGAAGATGAACATGCTGTCTCGTGTGGTACGACAAATTTTACAAGCAACGGTTTATGATGTTGCAATTGAAACGCCTCTCGAAGCAGCTCCACGAATTAGTCAAAAATTAAATAATACAATTCGTTTTAAGCGCGAAGATTTACAGCCTGTTTTCTCTTTTAAATTACGTGGTGCCTATAACCGTATTAGCCAGTTACCTAAAGAACAACTCGAACGCGGGGTAATTTGCGCCTCTGCTGGTAACCACGCTCAAGGTGTAGCATTGTCAGGTCAACGCTTAGGAATTCCAGCAATTATTGTTATGCCAAGTACCACTCCTGACATTAAAGTTCAAGCAGTTAAACGCTTGGGCGGACAAGTTGTGTTACATGGTGATAGTTTTGATGTAGCAAATAAATATGCACAACAACGTGCCGAAGTTGAAGGCCTTGTATTCATTCCACCCTATGACGATGAACTTGTTATTGCTGGTCAAGGCACAATTGCAAATGAAATCTTACGTCAATGGCGTGATGTAGAATATGTGTTTGTTGCTGTAGGTGGTGGTGGCCTAATTTCAGGCGTAGCCGCTTACCTTGGTGAAGTAGCACCCCATGTGAAAATTATTGGCGTTGAATATGAAGAGTCTGCATGTTTAAAAGCAGCTTTAGAAGCCAATGAGCGCGTAATCTTGCCGCATGTAGGCTTGTTTGCAGATGGTACAGCTGTTGCACAAATTGGTGCTTTACCATTTGACATTATTCGTCTGCGCAAATCTGATAACTCAGGCCCAATTGTTGATCCAGATATTGTGACGGTAAATACAGATGAAATCTGTGCTGCCATTAAAGATACGTTTGATGAAAACCGCAGCATTGTTGAGCCATCTGGTGCAATGGCCCTTGCTGGGATCAAGAAATATATTACCGAACATAAAATCAGCAATAAAAATATTGTATCGATTGTATGCGGCGCCAATATGAATTTTGACCGCCTACGTTATATTGCTGAGCGTACCGAGCTAGGTGAACAACGTGAAGCCATTTATGCAGTGACACTACCCGAAGAAAAAGGTGCATTCTTAGGCTTCTGCCGTGCTTTACATGGACGCAACATTACTGAGTTTAACTACCGCGCAAACAATACAGATGAAGCGCAAGTATTCGTCGGTATTAGCTTAAAAGGTGGTGATGCAGAGCGTCATGAAATTTTAGAACAATTAAAGCAACAAAATTATGTAGTAGATGACCTCTCTGATGATGAGGTTGCCAAACTACATATTCGTTATTTAATTGGTGGTCATGCAAATATAGATGATGAAAGATTGTTCCGTGTTGAGTTCCCAGAACGTCCAGGCGCCCTTTTAACCTTCTTAACTCGTTTAGGCCCAACCCATAATATTACGTTGTTCCACTACCGTAATCATGGCGCAGCAGAAGGACGTGTTTTAGTAGGTTTACAAGCAACCGATGCGAAACAGAACCCTGATGGTCTAATTGAAACTCTTGAGCAGATTAGTTATCCGTATGCAGAAATTACGAATAATGTCGGCTACAAACGTTTCTTGAAATAATTTTCAATTTTGATGAATAAGCCGACAAATTTGTCGGCTTATTCATATAATTCTTTTAATATTCCCCTCATATTTACATTGCCTCTCTTTATCTCAAAGAAAATTTCCTTAAAAATAAACGTCTAATCAGGAAACAAGGATCAATATGGCACAGTTTGCAGTCATTGGCTTAGGAAGTTTCGGAGCAACTGTTGCTCAAGAGCTCACAAAATTAAATCATGATGTTATTGGCATTGATACGGTAAAAAAGAATATTGAAAATCTTGCCGACATTTTAACTCATGCCGTCATTGCCGATGCGACTGACGAACACGTGCTTGACGAACTTAACATTCAAAATTGTGATGCAGTTGTGGTCGCAATTGGTGAAGATATTGAAGCAAGTATTTTGTGTGTACTGAATTTAAAAAATTTAGGTATGGATAAGATTTGGGTAAAGGCAAAAACCAAAGCACATCACACCATTTTGTCTCACCTCAATATCAATAAAATTATTCACCCTGAAGAAGATATGGGTGTACGAGTTGCTCAAGCACTGAACTATCCAATGGTTAGTCGCTATATGTCTTTAGAAGATGATCACTACATTATAAAAATTGAAATACCTGAGAAACTTAATGGCATTAACTTATATGGCATTATGCAGCAAGCATCACAAGTTAAAACATTGCTCGTAAAAAGACAGCAGCAAATTTTGTTTGAGACCGAAGAAAATTTCACCTTGCAAACGAATGATATTCTTATTTTAGAAGGTCATTTACCGCAGTTAAAGAAACTTTCTAATTGCTTCATATAAGAGGCGAAATCTAGAATATGTCTATATATCCCAAGCCCCATAAAACATTAAATTTAAGCCCTCCTTCACTCTTGGCCCTGGGGTTTCTAGGCTTTATTATTTTTGGTACTTTACTGCTTAAATTGCCATTTGCGAATACAGGCAATGTCAGCTGGATGGATGCACTTTTTACAGCCACCTCAGCAGTTACAATTACTGGCCTATCTGTTTTAAATATTCATGAGTCTTTTACCCTCTTTGGGCAAACCATTATTTTATTGTTGATCCAGTCTGGCGGTTTGGGTTTTATGACCTTTGCCATCTTAGCTGCATTAAGTTTGTCACCCAAAGTTGGTCTTAAACAACAAATGATGGCTCAAGATAGTCTAGGTCAAACGAGCCTATCAAAAGTTACTTTTGTTGCTAAAGGAGTTGTCACTTACACCCTTATTTTTGAGCTTATTGGTGCAATTATTCTCACTACTGCTTTTACACCAACATATGGTTTTGCACGTGGTCTTTACTATGCAGTTTTCTATAGTATATCCTCGTTCAATAATGCTGGTTTTTCACTATTTTCCAATAGTTTAATAAGTTTCCAAAGCAATTATATGATTTGTATAACTGTTAGCGTACTTTACACTTTGGGTGGTCTTGGCTTTTTAGTTCTCATGGACATTAAGCAAAATAAAAAATGGAAAAAACTCACCCCGAATAGCAAGCTGATTCTTACAACCATTACAGTGATTAATCTAGTTGCCTTTATTTTAATATGGGCTTTAGAGGCTCAAAATCCTCATACACTAGGAATGCTCAGTGTAGGTGATCAAGCATTAAATGCTTGGTTTCAAGCCACAGTTCCGCGCTCATCAGGGTTTAATACTATTGATACAGGTGCAATGACCAATAGCAGTTCTTTACTCATGATGTTACTGATGTTTATTGGTGGTGGTTCGCTCAGTACAGCAGGTGGAATCAAAGTTGGAACCTTTGTCATTTTAGTGCTGAGTGTAATTTCATTTTTACGCCGTACAGATGAAATTAGAATATTTAATTATTCAGTCGCACACGAAACGACTTACAAAGCATTAGCAGTGACTGCTATTACGAGCATACTCATCTTCATGGGCTTCTTTATTCTTTTACTTTTAGAGCCTAAAGCAGATTTTATGAATTTGCTTTTTGAAGTTGTTTCAGCAGCATGTACCGTGGGTCTCTCGCGCGGAATAACACCAGATTTACATAATGGTAGTTTATTTATTTTAAGCCTACTCATGTTTGCTGGACGGCTTGGTCCTTTAACACTGGCTTATTTAATCGCTACTCCTAAAAAAAGTCGACTCAAACACCCTCAAGCCAACATACAAATTGGATAATAAAAAAGCCGCTTCAAAAGCGGCTTTTTTATAGCTGTTTAGTACCAATTCAATAGTGATACACCCAAACCAACATAAGTTGCTCGATGGTTATAATCAATTAAGCTTTCCCCATAACCATTAAACAATTGGAAGTGTCCACGTAGTTTGCCACTGATTGGAAAAGCCCAATCAAATTGAACAGCACCATGAGAGTCATCACCACCTTTCAAAGAATGACGCAGCATTAAAGAGAAGTCATTTTCCTTCCACTTATAAAATGCTGTTAAATCACCACGTCCGATGTAATTTTCCATATCTGGATTATTATCATCTTTGCTGTCTTCTTCGAGACGAATCCATGGACGTAACATTAAAGCAAAGTTACCGCGCTCTAATCCAACGTTAAAGATTACACGGTTCCAGCTACGAGATAATGGGTCTGAGCGACCATTTGACTGATGGTTTAAGGTAACCCCCAGCAAACGCCCATCTAAACCAAGCAACTCATAGTTTGTTCTAAACATTAAACTTGCTTCTGGTTCATAGTTTGTTTCACGGAAAGGACGAGACTCTTCTGCATTGAATGTTTGCCAACGTGAAGATTGTGTATACCCTAGCCACAAATCGCCATTATTGCCAAAAATATTTTCCCAAGCTTTGGTTTTCAAAGAAATCTGAAATTTACTTTCTGTTGATTTCAGATTTTGATCTTCTGTCACCGTATTATTTGGGTTAGGACTATGTGGAAATTCATTTTTGTCACTGGTCCAGAATACAGGGAGCAAATAGACTGGCTGATAAGCACGAATGTTCCATACACCTAGTTTACTTTTTTCAGACAACTCCCAACGTTGATCTAACAAAGAAGTAGTAGGTTCAATTTTTGGTGCTTTACCAATGATTTTGATATTACTCACCGTATCTACCACCTTTTCTTTAAAGGTTTCAGGTGGAACAGCAGGTATATCAATTTTTTTAGCAGGCTCAGTTACAGCCGCAGCTTGAATAACTGGTAAAGCTGACGGTTTAAATACAGAGTCATAACAAGCCAGACGATCGGCATTCGAAGCAAGAGCAACACATGCATCTACTGTCGCGGGGGTTACAGGTGCCAAGGTGTCAGCATATGTCACAGACGCACACAAACAGCTAAGCACGATTCCCATGCTTAGCTGTAAAGATGTGCGTTCAAATTGTCTGAACGCCATGTTCATCTCCAATTTTTATTTTAATTAACTTGTTGAATGGTAAAACCTAACTGCTGCAATTCATCACGTTTGGCAAAAGGTGCAACTACAGCTTTTACAGGAGTTTGCTCAACCAAATATTGACGAGCAACACGTTGTAAATCATCTAAAGTTACATGCAACAATCTCTCACGCAAGAGACGGCGGAAAGCTGGTGTTCTTGCATGCAACAAGGCATAACACGCAGTAATCGCCTCGCCCGCTGGTGAACCTGGCTTATCCATACTTGCAACGAGTCCAAGAATCGCTTCTTCAAGCTGATGAGGCTGTTGTTCTGTATTTAATAGCCATTGCACACTTGCTTCAAAGTCTTTAAAAGTTTCTGCTAAACGTGGGTCACGGTAACTATAGAAACGGAATGAACATGCATTCCCATCATAACTTGCTCCACCACCGTACGCACCGCCTTTCTCACGAATGGCGCTGTGTAAAAAGCCATTACGTAAATAAGCTGCCAATACCATTAACGGAGCTGCATCTGGATGGGACACATCCACCGCCTGATAGGCTGAAGCACAGAACTGAACATTTGCCTGAATTAACCATGCTTCATGATTATTATCATTTGCCTGTTCTACGTGAGTTAACTCTGTTGCGGTTGCATCAACGTTTAGTTTATCCCAAACATTTTGGATTTCTTCAACCAAACGTTCAGACTGATGTTCTTCACATACAAGCAAGAACTGTTTAGGTGCTTGCAATAATTTACGATGAATACGCTTTAATTCTGCAATCAAATCATCATATGCAGCAGAGTCTTGAGTAATCTTAGTAACAAGCTCGCCTAACCAGTTTAATGCACCTAAACCAGTGTTTTGATAGTCGCGTTGAGCCAATGCACTCATATTACGTGATGCGATTTGCATTGCGTAACTATGGCCCGCTCCAGACAAGCGCGATTGCCAACGTGTTTTACGTTGTTGCAATAACTCAATAATTCGCTCTTTCTCATCAAATCGAAGCTGTTCAAATGCTAATTTTAATAAATGAATTGCATCAAACTTCTGAGTTAACGATTTAGTCGTTAACGTTAACCAAGCGCTAATTTTATCTTTGTCGTCAACTTTACTACGTAATGAAGCGCCCATTCCTAAACCGCCACTTACCGCCGTTTGTAAGTTTTGTAGTTCAAGATAGTCATACTCACCTGCACCCACTTCGCCCATCAAGATAGAAAGCAAATTAAAATAAGGTGACTTCACAATATCATCAGGAATCTGAATGAGTACTTGTTGATAGTAAATACCGTTCGTACCGGCATGGTACAAATTCAACGGCGTATCCATACGATTACAAAGAATTTCGCGTAACTGACCCTGCACAATATGTAAGTCAGCAGGTACATCTTCCAAACCTACTTTTGGTAATAGTTCAAGGTTGTCTGGAGTATCCTGACGTTCCTCTAGCGCCTTGGTATTAGCAACAATTTCAGCCTTATCAGCATCTGTTAACTTTTCACCAATAGCAGCTAAACGTGCTTTTTCTGCTTCTTGCTCTTTTACAGACTTAGTTGGGTCTGGAACTAGAGTCATTTGCACACGATGTGGGTTGTCAAGCAAATGTGTTTGAATCAGATTTGATAACCACATTGGGTCTTTCAACTCTTCTTTAACTTGTGCAATTGCGCTATCAACATCCCAAATTTGAATTGGGTCGTTGTGGTGAATCGCACCACTTAAGCCATTTAAAATTAAACTTAAGCCATAAGGTGTACCGTCACCATTAATTTCACGCTGATGCAACTCAATCTGATGCAAGATTGCATCGACTAAATTACTATCAATTGGTTTTGCAGCAACATCACGCAGAATATTTAAAACACCCTCTCTAAAGCTTTGTGCATGTTCAGGATTGGAACCTTGAACACCGCAGTAGAAAGTCATTTCAAAATTGCTGTCGTCTACGCCCATTAATGGACCTGTTGATTGAGCATAACCACAAGTTTCTAGGTAATGACGCAGTGGTGAAGCTGAATTTTCTAACAAAATTCCTTCAACCAAACGCATTCCCAAACGCAATTTCACATCATTTGCTTCTGGTAATAACCAAGATAGAACATGATAAGTTTTATCTTTTAAATCATCACTATCAACACCATAATTTTCTGTTACTTCAATTGGTGCTGCTAAACGTTTTTCCGGCTTAGAATATAGAGTTGTTCCAGCAGAAAACTTATGTAGGGCTAGTTTTTCAAATTGCTCTTGTAGCTCATATGCTGTTTGATTACCAAAGGTCATGAATACAGCATTACTTGGGTGGTAATGTACCTTATAAAAATCGACTAACTGCTCATACGTTAAATCAGGAATATCTTTCGGGTCGCCGCCTGAGTTGTAATGATAGGTCGTTTCAGGAAATAAATGATGAGCCAACTGATGATAAAGTTGGTCAGACGGTGCACTCATCGCACCTTTCATTTCATTAAAAACCACACCTTTATAAACAGGTTGTCCATTTTCTAGTTCAATACGAATACCTTCTTGAGCAAAATCAAGCGGATTCAAATTAGCAGCAAATGCCGCATCAAGATAAACAGAGAGTAAGTTTTGGAAATCTTTTTTGTTTTGAGTAGCAAATGGATACGCAGTCCAATCTGCTGCTGTAAAAGCGTTCATGAACGTATTTAAAGAACGGCGAATCATCAAAAAGAACGGATCACGTACCGGAAACTTTTCAGATCCACACAAAGCGGTATGTTCTAAAATATGTGCCGTGCCTTTAGAATCCATAGGCTGTGTTCTAAAAGCAACAAGAAATACATTTTCATCATAGTCAGTTGCCAAGTGATAATGCACCGCGCCTGTGACTTTATGCTTATATTCAGACACTAAAATATCTAGTGCTTCTACATGGTGCTGACGTAGCAACTGAAACGCAGGGTGAACAGTTTGAGAAATGGTTTCAGTGACATCTACAGTCATGTGATCTCCTAACATATCGGATAAGTGAATAAGTCTCATTATAGCCTGAGTCAGCTTGAGATTGGCGAACAAAAGCCAAGTAAAATACTATGTTTTTGTTGAGTATTAGTTTTCATTGCCACGGCTTTGATATCAAGCACATAGCCATGAACGTTTTATCCTACCAGAACAAAAGCTTTTAATTCTATGAATATGCGACCCAATAAATAAAAAAGCCCATCAAGTTGATGAGCTTTTAGAAAAACTTTTACTTAAAAACGATAACGAAGTGCAATTTGAGCATTTAGCGGATCGCCCATCATGTTTGAATCATTGGCTCCGCTATGTCCCGAAACAAAGTAATCGCGATCAAACAGGTTATTTAAGTTGAAGTTCACATCGTAACGTTCACTTTGATAACCTAATGCTGCATTTACAACAGCATAACCTGTTAACACGTTTTTGTTATCTGGCGCACTAAAACGTGATGATTCACCACGACCACCTACAGCCGCATACCAATGATCATTTATTTGATATTTTAACCATAAGTTAACAGTGTTATTTGGCGTAAGCGCAGAACGATTGCCTGTCAGTCCAATAGCAGATTTTTCAATCTTACCATCCATATACGAATAGCCAGCTAATACTGTTAATTGATCAGTTAATTGACCTGTTAATGAAATCTCAACACCCTTGGTTTTTTGCTCACCTGCTAATACTGCTAGTGTTGAATCTGTAGAGTCTTGATTTTGAATATTTGTTTGGCTCATTTCAAACAAAGCCAGTGTCACATTCAATTGATCATTCACATCCCACTTCGCACCGACCTCAATATTTTCGGTTTTTGTTGGGCTCAAATCATCACTATTTTTATATAAAACAAATGAATCAGCTAAAGGCTGGAAAGATCGATTATAAGAAGTGTAGAGTGAAATATTGCTTACTGGCTGATAAACCACCCCGATTCTTGGAGAATAGGTGTTATCAGTTCTGTTTAATATTTGAGACTTCACTTTATCATTGCGATCTTGTGACAAATTATCATAGCGTAGACCAACTAAAACTTTCAGCTGATCTGTAACTGTCATTAAATCTTGTAAATAGATACCGTAGTTTTCAAAGGTATTACTATTATTATTACGTGCAGTTGTTGAGCCTGTATTAATCGGCGCCCAGTATTCTAATTTAGGGTTATACAAATCGGTTATGGTTTTAGCACCTTGCCAAAGTATTTCATCTTTGTGCTGCTTATTATACTCCGCACCAATTAAGGTATTGTGCTTTAAGAAACCAGTATTAAATAAACTACTTAATTCTTGCTGAACATATACGCCATCTTCATTACGCAAACGCTTATTTTGAGTCAAAGTAATTTGTAACTTATCAGCGGGATGTGAATCAACACTATACTGGCGGTCTAATGAATAGTTATAGTGACGAACTGCGCCATGATATTTTAGATTATCGTTAAACTCATGATCTAAGCTTATGGTTTGGCTTGAAATTTCAGTATCAACATCACCAACCTCTTTACCGTTTAACGCACCATAAAAAGTTTTAGGGTTTGTTTTAACTGGTTTACCTGTAATTGGATCTGTCGGAAAACCTTGATCTGCTAAACGGTCATCATGCAAATAGTCAGCCTGAATTAAAAGCTTCGTCTTATCTGAAATATCCCATTGTAAAGATGGAGCAACCGCTTGGCGTTTTAAAAAGGCCTGATCACGATAGCCATCTGAATCTTCAACTGCACCAGTTAAACGAACCTTAACATTCTCTGCTACTTTTTCATTCACATCGACTTCTGCACGGCGTTGCCCTGTTGTGCCGCCAATAAGACTGACTTCACGCAAAGATTCATCCATTGGTTTCTTATTAATTTTATTAACTAATCCACCCGCAGAACCACGTCCATATAATACAGAAGCAGGCCCTTTTAATACTTCAATACGCTCAACATTCGACATGTCGCGAAAATACAATGCATCGTCACGAATACCATCTACATAGTTATCTGTGATTGCAGAGAAACCACGAATCATGACCTGATCACGTTGCCCATCACCCACACTAAAGCTTAGACCAGCAACGTTTTGCAAAGCACCTTGCATAGAGGTCACAGTCTGCTCTCTTAAAACTTGTTTAGGCACCACATTTACGATTTGAGGAACATCTTTTAATTGCACAAGTCCTTTCGTTGCAGTTGATGCTTGTCCCACTTCTTGTTTTAAGCTTTGTTCCTTTTCAGCTTTTACTGAAATTGTTGGAAGATTGGTTACAGCCTGTTGCTCTGCCTCGACGGCATATACATGGCTCGTCATAACCCCAACTGATGAAATAAATAAAATAGAACGCTTCATGTAAGTTCGCTACGAAAAATTTCATGCGAAGTTTCAATGAAATACACTGTATTTGTAAATATTAGCAAGAATCATTATTAATTGATAATATTTATTAGAAGTAACTTTTCAATAGCTTAGTCAAACAATAATTTTCCATTAATCGCTGAATTAACTGAATTTTATTCAACAAACTACAGCAAATCCAAGCAATGGTGTAAACTTAGCAACCTGATTTTTTTATTTGTGACAACACATATGGCAACTGTAGATCTTTTTGCAATTGGTAATGCATTAATCGACCAAGAATTTAAAGTGTCTGATGATTTTCTAAATCAACAAGGCTTGCAAAAAGGCACAATGCAGTTGTCCGATGGTGACACTCAATCCGCTCTTTATGCAGAGTTAAGACAGCACCAAGACTACAAAGGTCAAGCGAGTGGCGGTTCAGCAGCAAATACGACCGTGGCCTTTAGTGCATTAGGCGGAACTGCTTTTTATGGTTGCCGTGTGGGTAACGATGATTTAGGTTCAATTTATCTGCAAGGTCTAAATGAAGCTGGCATTAAGACTACTCCAAAATCGATCAGTGAAGGTGTGACAGGTACTTGCATGGTACTCATTAGCCCTGACTCTGAACGTACAATGCACACCTATTTAGGTATCACTGCTGAACTCTCTCAAGATCAAATCGATTTTGAACCATTAAAAACAGCAAAATGGCTTTATATTGAAGGCTATCTTTCTACAAGTGAAACAGCGCGTAAAGCTGTAAAACAAGCAAGAGAAATTGCAAAAGCAAATGGTGTTAAAATTGCCCTATCTCTTTCAGATCCTGCAATGGTGCAATACGCTCGCGAAGGCTTGGAAGAACTTATGGATGATGGCGTAGATTTACTATTTTGTAATGAACAAGAAGCCTTAATGTATACAAATACAACATCTGTAGAAGATGCTCTTGCCCAATTACGTTTTAAAAATCATACAGTAGTCATTACACAAAGTGCTAAAGGTGCTTTAGTTTCTAACCCTACCCAACATTTCCATGTGGCAGGCCGTCATGTAGAAGCCGTTGATACAAATGGTGCAGGCGATGCATTTGCAGGCGCATTCCTTTATGCCCTCAACCATCATCAAGATTTAAATGCTGCTGCACAGTTAGCTGTCTTAATTTCGAGTGAAGTTGTTTCTCAATTTGGTCCACGTTTAGCAATTAATGATTATGCTAAACTTCTTGAAAATTTTCAGAAGGAATGTGCTTGAAATGGAAAGGATCTGTATGACGGAGGAAGTTCCTGAGCGTGAAGCTAGAGCTTTTGACACTTTACAAGGAACAACTATTTTCGTTACTCAACGTGACGGCGCATTCTATGCTTATCAGAATCTATGCCCTCATTTGCAAACTGAGCTTGAATATTTAGAAAATCAATTTCTTGATCAAGATCAAGAATACATCCAATGCTCTACTCATGGTGCTTTATTTACCGTGGAAACAGGTGAATGTATTTCTGGACCATGTTTAGGCGATTTTTTAAATAAAGTTGAGCTTAAAGTACATTCAGATGGCGGTATCTATATCGTAGACTGAAGCTATAAACATTAGAGTTTCTGCCATGGCTGATTTCTTTTTCAATTATTATCTTATGCCATTTCACTTAAGTGTAGTGGCTTTGATATTGCTCAGCGTGGTAGAAACCATTGGTATGTATATTGGACTCCGTCCAAGTCAATTACTCAAAAAAATTGCGCCCGATTGGCTTTCTAATTCGCCGCTACTTAATGTTAAATTTTCTAAAGCTCTAATTTTCGTTTTTTTACTCATCAATTTCAGTTATGCAGGCTACTTTTTACAACTCTCTTTCTTCGCAATACAGCATTATTTTATTTCCCCATTTTATTTAATCGTCCCAGCTCTTGTAATCGCAATATTTTTTACTGTGTTCATGATCCACTGCCTTGACCAAGTAATTAAGCCCAAGCTCACTCATACCAACTATAACCTTTTAGGGCGATTAGCGACGATTTCCAGTGGTAATGCCAGACCTGGATTTTCTGCCCAAGCCCGCGTGCGTGATGAATTTGGTCAACTCCACTACGTTCAAGTAGAACCAGAATACGGCGAACTCGAATTATACTCCCAAGTTATTCTTGTCAGAGTACATAAAAGCCATTATGTAGCTAAGAAAATTTCTGTATCCAACGATCTTTTTGCACCCGATTAACTCTTAATTATTCTCGTAGTTTCCTATCACTTTTTGCGGGCTTCATTACGCCCTGATTTTATTATTCTCTTTTTAATTAATCATTTATTATTCCGACTAATTTAGTTAGTGATAAGATTACTAAATATTATACTCAACCATTTTAGTTGGTATTTAATTAAAACAAACTATTTTAATAAACTTTACAATTTTATTTACAAGTGTTTTAGTAGGAATTAATAATCAATTCAAACTATTTTAGTATGCTATTTATTTTAAATTAATAAGTACCTGTTTTATAAAGGTTAATAATTTAAATATTCATTTTAAATATATTTAATGTTTATTTTTATTATATTTTGATTAATAATAAAATTAATATCAAATGAGGTTTAATTAATGAGCCTTAATTTTCAAAATCTCAATAGTCGCTTAATTAAAGAAATCACTATTATTCTAATAATAAAAATAGTGCTTCTTTTAACGATTAAACATATTTGGTTTGATGCTCCCACCATCCCCAAAAATTTCGACAATCAGGTCGCCGAGCATATTGCTGGCGATAACATTTCCAACATTAAGGAGACACGTTGATGATTTCTGAAAGCGTGGTTGATCTTTCGCGGTTTCAATTTGCAATGACCGCAATGTATCACTTTCTTTTCGTCCCTTTAACTTTAGGTTTGGCATTTATCCTTGCCATCATGGAAACCACCTATGTCATTTCTGGTAAAGAAATTTACAAAGATATGACTAAATTTTGGGGAAAATTATTTGGTATTAACTTTGCTTTAGGGGTTACGACTGGCTTAACAATGGAGTTCCAGTTTGGAACAAACTGGGCTTATTACTCACACTATGTAGGTGATATTTTCGGTGCACCATTAGCAATTGAAGGCCTTATGGCGTTCTTCCTTGAGTCGACATTTATTGGTCTATTTTTCTTTGGATGGGACCGGTTAACTAAAGTTCAGCATCTAGGCGTAACATGGTTAGTCGCTCTAGGTTCCAACATGTCAGCGCTCTGGATTTTAGTGGCGAATGGTTGGATGCAAAACCCAGTAGGTGCCGCATTTAACTTTGAAACGATGCGTATGGAATTAGTTGATTTCGGCGCGCTTATCTTTAACCCTGTAGCTCAGGTTAAATTCGTCCACACTGTATCTGCGGGTTATGTAACTGGTGCAATTTTTGTACTTGCTATCTCAAGTTACTACTTGCTTAAAAAACGTGATCTACCTTTCGCACGTCGTTCATTTGCAATAGCTGCGATTTTTGGTCTTGCATCTACACTTTCAGTAATTTTGTTAGGCGATGAATCTGGTTATGAGTTAGGGGATGTTCAAAAAACTAAACTCGCTGCGATAGAAGCCGAATGGGATACTCACCCTGCTCCTGCTCCGTTTACCTTGTTTGGCGTACCAAATCATGAAGAGATGCGGACAGATTATGCAGTTAAAATTCCATATGCCTTAGGTTTAATTGCAACTCGCTCAACAACTAAAGAAGTTACTGGTCTTAAAGACCTTATGCAACAGCATGAAGTTCGTATTCGTAACGGTATGCTTGCCTATGCTGAACTTGAAAAATTACGTGCAGGCAATCGCTCACCTGAGTTATTAGCGTCATTTGAGAAAAATCAAAAAGATCTAGGTTATGGCCTACTTCTTAAGAAATATGCACCAAATGTAGTTGATGCAAGCGAGCAAAATATTAAAGCTGCTGTAAAAGATACTGTTCCAAATGTTACAGCGCTATTTTTCTCTTTCCGCGCAATGGTTGCCTCTGGCTTCTTAATGCTATTACTTTTCATTTTAGCGACTTGGGCTGTAGCAAAAAGAAATGCTGAAAATAAACCTTGGTTACTTAAATACGCATTGTTTGCGCTGCCGCTTCCTTGGATTGCTGCACAAACTGGTTGGTATGTAGCTGAAGGCGGTCGTCAACCATGGTCTATTGGTGAAATCTTACCAACCCATCTGTCTACTTCTAGTTTAAGTACTGGTGATGTATGGGGTTCAATTCTTGCGTTAGCAGCGTTCTATACAGCTCTTTTAATTATTGAAATGTATTTAATGATCAAGTTTGCTCGTTTAGGGCCAAGTTCTCTGCACACTGGCAAATATCATTTTGAAAAGCAAGAACCAAAAGCAGCTGTTAATGGGGAGGCCTTATCATGATTGAATATGAATTATTAAAAATCATTTGGTGGGTGTTAGTTGGCGTACTTCTGATCGGCTTCGCTCTGACTGATGGCTTTGATATGGGTTCTATGGCTCTCATGCCTTTCGTTGGAAAAACCGATAGCGAACGCCGTGCTGCAATCAACACGATTGCGCCACACTGGGATGGGAACCAGGTCTGGTTTATTACGGCGGGCGGTGCACTATTTGCTGCTTGGCCAATGGTCTATTCAGTTGCCTTTTCTGGCATGTACTGGGCACTATTGTTAGTTTTATTCGCACTCTTCCTAAGACCGGTCGGTTTCGATTATCGCTCTAAACTAGATAATACAAAATGGCGTAATTCTTGGGATTGGGGCCTTTGCATTGGCGGTGCCGTTCCAGCACTTGTATTTGGTGTGGCATTTGGCAATTTATTCTTAGGCATTCCTTTTAGTTTAGATGACACATTACGCTCTGAATATTCAGGTAGCTTTTTTGCCCTTCTCAATCCATTTGCTCTAGTTTGCGGTGTTGTGAGTCTATCTATGCTTTGTGCGCATGGTGGTGCATGGCTCATGTTGCGTACAGATGAAGCTTTAAAACAACGCTCTGCCAAAGCTACTCAAATTATGGCAATTGTATTTTTAATTTGCTTCCTTGTGATTGGAGCATGGCTCTATTTCGGACAAGTGCCAGGTTATAGCTATGCTGTTGCCATAGATTCAAATGCTGCGCTTAACCCTTTAGCTAAAGAAGTGGTGACTAATAGCAATCCAGGTTGGATGAATAATTACCGCACTTATCCAATTACTAAAGTTGCCCCAGTTCTGGCAATCTTAGGTGCAATCATTGCAATTTTCTCATCTTCAAAAGCAAAAGCGGGCTTAAGTTTTACTGGCACAAGTTTAATGATTGTAGGGGCAATTTTAACTGCTGGTTTTGCCCTATTCCCGTTCTTACTTCCATCTAGTATCAATCCTAACTCTAGTTTGACGATGTGGGATGCTGTATCAAGTCACCTTACTTTAGGCGTTATGACTGTCGCAGCCTGCATATTTGTTCCTCTTATTTTGATCTATACCAGTTGGTCTTATTACAAAATGTGGGGAGTCATCACTAACAAACATATCGAGTCAAACTCGCATAGCTTGTATTAAGGAGAAGTCAATGTGGTATTTCGCATGGATCCTAGGCATTTTGATGGCATGTTTTGCGGGCGTACTCAGCGCGCTTTATATCGAACATCATCAAGATTTAGATGAGGAATAAATGATGGCAAAAGCAATGACAGCATCAAATCATCGAAAAGCTCAAGCATTTGCAATGGCCCTTTCTTTTCTGTTGGCATTGCCTCTTGCTGCAATTTTGTTGGTTTACCCTTCACTCATGCTAGATGCTAACGGACATTACAATCATAGCCAGCTTATGCTGGTGATGATTGGTATTTCTGGTGGATTTATTTACGGAGTAGGTTTCGTCCCCAACTTCTGGCTATGGAAATGGCTATTTAGCCCATGGGTGGCTTGGCCTCTCATGCTTTTAGGCTATTACATCTGGTTTCTAACCTAAATCAAAAAGACCTCAAATGAGGTCTTTTTTCATTTCAACCAACTTAATAGGCACCCTTGGCATGCCTACATTTGCCTCAACTGGATATGGCTGTTCATTACCCGTTTTCACATATCCACGTCTTTCATAATAAGCGATCAATTCAGAACGGACATCTAGTACATGCATTACGGCGTTAGTCAGATGTGGACCTTCTTTCAATGCATATTGCTCTGCATATTCTAAAACAGACCGACCCACTCGCATATTTTGGACTTGAGGATCCGTACAGAATGTTCCAATCTCAACCTGACTATTTTCAAATGTAAGCCCTACACACGCAATAATTTTAGAAAATTCAGTTTCCGCTACCAATAATTTTGAATTCCTAAGTTGCAGTTGTTCTTCTAATTGATGCTCTGTAATACGTAGTCCTTTTACCCACTCGAGCTCTGTTGTCCAACTTCGACCCAGCTGTTCCCGATAAGACTTATTAATTAAATCTACAAGTTGTGGAATATCGGCAAATGAAGATAAACGAAATTTTAAATTATTCATAAAGTACACTTAGGCTATTTATAAAAATTCTAAAAATAAAGCCGATATTAAATCGGCTTTATTTTAAATAGCAATTAATTTAATTCGATTGTTCAGCTAACCATGCCATGAATTTTTGACGCTCAGCTTTAGAAGCCTTCTGCCAAGTTTCCACTAGACGTTGATCATTCGTTTGTGCTCCACCTGTTAATGCCATAGATGTTGCAGTTGGCACAACAACTTGAGCGGAAGTAGGTTTAGCCGATGCATACACTGCTTCAGGCTGTGGTTTAGTTGATTTAGTTGTAAAGTCGGTTACTTTACCCAACAAGCCAGTTGCAAACCATGGTTTTGCTTCATTGTTTGCACCAGTTTGTTTTACGATTAATTCATTATTTGCACTATACAAAGCCACTGTTGGCTGCTCCGCATATTTCTTAGCTTGTTCAAATTGTTTTGGTGCATCTACCATTGCGAGCTTATAAGTTTGCCCATCTTGGAGTGCTGGAGTTTGAATCGTAACTACTCCAGATTTAATAATGTCATGTTCACCATTTAAATGCTCAAAGTATTCTTGATAGCGCACACTTAAGCTCGTTTCCCCTGCATCAACTTTATAATTATTTTTAGATGAACGAAATAACCCAGAATTGACTTCTTGACCATTCACCGCAAGGATTACAATTTCCTCTGGCGCTGTAATTGTAACTGCTGAAAATACCGAACTACTGAGTAATAAACTTATTGCAGCAACACCTAATCTTAAAGTCATCTGTCTCTTTCTCTATATTTGATAAGCTATGAAATCATGAGCAATATGCAATATGATTGTGACTATTTTATGACAGTGCAGTGATCCGCTAATTTTTCGATTTATTATTATTAAATATACATTTGAATTTTATCAATTTCCGTTGGTTTAACCTTTTTATTAATTCAAAAAACACATAAAAAAAAAGAGTACCTAAGTAGGTACTCTTTTTTAACTTTCAATTAGTTGAAAGTTTTGAAACGATCAGCATCATTAATAAATGCTTTTTCGCCTGCTGGCGCTTCCACTGAACCAAATACCAATTGAGCACGTAATTTCCAATTTGCTGGCACATCAAATGCTTCAGCAGCATCAGCATCAACAATCGGGTTATAGTGCTGTAAAGAAGCACCTAAACCAAGCTCTGAAAGTGCTGTCCAAGTCGCAAACTGTGCAATTGCAGTTGAATGCTCAGACCAAACTGGGAAGTTGTCTGCATATAATTCAAATTGCTCTTGTAAGCTTTTAATAACAGCTTGGTCTTCATAAAATAAAACCGTACCAACGCCAGCAACAAAGCTATCAATTTTTGCATTTGTACCAGCAAAAGAGTCTGCAGGAACAATTTTACGTAATGCTTCACGAACTAAATTCCAGAATTTAGCATGTGATTCACCGTATAGTGTCACCACACGTGAAGATTGTGAGTTGAATGATGATGGACTATGTTTAACCGCTTCACGAATTGTTTCTTCAATTTTAGTGCGATCTAATGCAACATTTTTACCAATTGCATAAATAGTACGACGATTTTTAATTTTATCTAAGAAAGTAGACATTTTGTTATTTCCTACCTATTGCTTGACCAAGGGCCGTTGTTTGGGAATGAATACAGTGTATTAAAGTCATTTTTCATAATCAGCATTAAAAATATGACAGTTCGTTTTATTTTCGCAACAATAAAAAAAGATATATATATAAAAAAAGCTTCACATTTAGTGAAGCTTTTGAATGCTAGCAACGGTTTTACTTATCAGTTTCAAACAGCGCAGCAACAAATGATTTAGCCGAGAATGGTCTTAAATCATCAATTTTTTCACCAACACCAATAAAACGAATTGGCACATGAGTACGACTTGCAATATTAAAGAGCACGCCACCTTTCGCAGTCCCATCCAGTTTGGTAATTGTGATACCAGTTAAACCCACAGCTTGGTCAAACTCTTGCACTTGGTTAATCGCGTTTTGCCCTGTGCCAGCATCTACTACCAACATAATTTCATGAGGTGCAGTTGCATCAATTTTTTGCATCACACGTTTAACTTTTTTGAGTTCTTCCATCAAGTTACTCTTATTATGTAAACGACCTGCCGTATCTGCGATTAATACGTCAATTCCTTTAGCACGAGCACTTTCAAAAGCATCAAAAATAACAGAAGCACTATCAGCTCCGTGACCTTGAGCTACCACAGAGATATCGTTACGCTCACCCCAGATCTGTAATTGTTCTGTCGCTGCGGCACGGAACGTATCCCCAGCAGCCAACATCACTTTTTTACCTTCACCTTGCAAACGTTTCGCTAATTTACCAATAGTTGTAGTTTTACCAACACCATTTACCCCAACCATTAAAATCACATAAGGCGATTTGTTAGGATCAATATGCAAAGGTTTAACACGTGGGGCCAGCAAAGCAACCAACTCTTCTTGTAACGCTTTATATAGAGAGTGGGAATAGATCAAATCACCACGAGCCGTACGCTCTGTTAAATTGGTAATGATCGTTTTAGTAGCTTCAACACCAATATCTGCAACTAATAATTGCTCTTCTACTTCTTCGAGTAACTCATCGTCAATTTCTTTTCCGCCAATCAAGATATTAACCATACCATCAGCGAAATTACGACGAGTTTTGGTTAAACCTTCTTTCATCCGGCCAAAAAAACCAGTTTTTGGTTGTTCAACCGCAGTTTCTGTAGAAGCTAATTCAACTTTGGCTGCTTCAATATTTTCTTGCGATTTAACAGGAGATTCAACGATGGGAACATCGATAGCAGGTAAATTAGGTAATGTGACATCGTCATCACCGATCTCAGCATCTATCAAGAATTTATTTTGCATATTCGATTGTTGCTCCATGCGGATTCCTTGAAAAGCAGCGCGTTTAAAAAGATAAAGTTTAGCATAAATTCAAAATTTTGCCTGCCACAATAGTGCTTAAAAAGCTTTGGAAACCAAGATTTAGCCTGATTAATCCAATTACTGGGTATCTTCCTGAGCGAGTGCTGGATATTGCTTAATATGAGCACCCTCAAATTGGTACGCATGCATCAACTTTAAATAATCTGCCCGATGAATTTCTGACTGAGCTATAAGCAACTCAGCCATGTCTTGAGTTCTTGGATAAGTAGCCTGATGAGAAAGTTGTATAATTCGTTGATATTGATCCGGACTAATAGGCCGAAGTAATGCTAAATATGACAGCACAAAAATACAGCCAATGACAATAACCACAAACAGGTTAAAACATTGATCAACTTTTAACTCAGACTTTAATTTAAGAAAATTTTGTTTGAATATGAGCATGACCTACCTCGAATTAGTGTAGTGTAGGGTTCAATACTCATAAGTACAAGATCAAACATCCAGTAAGGTTAATAATCATACCTTACTGGATAGTATGAGTATGCTTAACTTATTAGTGAACGAATGACGGAAAAGTATAAAATTGCCGCAATAATCACCAAGACTAAAAACATAGCAAAAATACTTAACCCTTCTTCTGCATCTGCTGGATGCAATTCGTCTTCATCAGCAATTTTTCGAAGCTCCCCATCATAAACTTGATAAAACCAGTTTTTTTGGGCGGGTTCCAAATGACCAGCAAAATCAAACACCCTTTTACGCTGTGCTAGACAGTAATCCCCTAAATGGATTTCCTCATGAAAGATAGCTTCATCTAATAATTTACGGTGATAATGGGCCAGTTCTATGATTTGTTCCTCTTTAGGAGGCGTGTCAAAAACAAAGCCGTCGATTGTATTTGTCATATTTTATTCTCCTTGTCTTTTATTCTCATATTGATTTTAATCAAAATTATTTGTGAATAATGTTTAATCATGTATCCTAATAGTGAACTAAACGAAATGACAAATAGTTGACAAATCCATCAATTTGTAATATTAGTTTAATAATTCTAAGTTAAATTAATTTAAAGGCATCAGCCTTTAGAAAAAAGTAATCATAATTACAATAAGGAGTTTTCAATGATTCAACGTATCTCTCATCATGATTTAGAACATGTATATGCAACTGCAGTAAACACAATTCACTCTCAAATGAATTTCCAAGATGCAGTTGCACAGTTAGAAGAAGTTGCTCGCGCTGGGCACGGTAAAGCCGCTCTATTCTTAGCAGAATTGTATTATCAAGGTTTCCGTGTTGAACGTGACTCACTTAAAGCACAATATTGGCAGAAGTTAGCCACAATGCAAGCATAAAGAGACGTCACTTAGGTGGCGTTTTTTTATGCCTGTAAAAAAATATTTTATAAATATAATTCGCTACGCCCTTCGTTTGTCTTGCGCTTCGTCAAAGCTTTAATCGCTTTGTCTTGCTCAGGTGGCGTTTTTTTACGCCTGTAAAAAGCATTCTAAATATAATTTGCTACGCACTTCGTTTGTCTAACGCTAATGTCAACGCCTTAATCATATTGACGTTCTCATATGACATTTTTATAGCTGGGAATATTTGTTTACGATTTGATACGTGTTTAAACTGAAATGTCATCTGATTTTTCTATAATAAGCAAGATAAGTTAAGAACCATTAATTTGACAATGAATAGTTTAAGCAATCTGCAACCGGTTTCAAAAGACTTGATGATTAAAATTTATATTTTAAGAACGATGATGTATTGCGGAGTTCTCTGGGGATTATTTCATCAGGGCTGGGCAATTAAATCAGATCAAGAAGACTTTATTTTTCCCTTCTGGCTCAATGGATTGCAAGCTCATCGCTACGCTAAAGAACATTGGCCACATTACAAACCAAGAAGAATTACTCCTAAAGATTTTCACGAGTCTTTATTACCAACCTTAACTCGACTCAACGTTACACCAGCTTTGTTTAATTCTTCTCATCGCAAGTTGAAATTATCTACCCAACAAATGCAACATTTCTTTTTTAAACATCCGCACTGGCAAGGAGCCTAAAGTTTCTTTAGGTTCTTAACCTCTATTAGAATGCTTTTTGAACGCTTGAGTGTAAAACTTGTATTTGAATGACTACCAAGTCTTTGCATTTTTATAAAATCAGGCTAATTTAAAACAAAATGATAAAACACAGGACAGAAGAAATGACAATCGTTGCACAAGTAATCAAAAACAAATCAGAGCAAGATATTTTTACAATTTCTCCTGAAGCCACTGTCCTTGAAGCGATTAAGATCATGGCTGATAAAGGAATTGGTGCGTTAGTGGTAGCCGAAGGTGAAAAAGTTGTCGGAATTTTATCTGAACGTGACTACACGCGAAAAGTGACACTGATGGAACGTTCTTCATATAGCACTACAGTTGCTGAAATTATGACATCTAAGGTGCTTACAGTAAGTCTAAACAACACAGTTGAAGAGTGTTTACAGCTTATGACAGATCGCCACTTACGTCACTTACCTGTATTGGACAATGAAAAATTAGTTGGTTTTATCTCTATTGGTGACTTGGTAAAAGCAGCAATGGAAGACCAGAAAAATTTAATTGAACAGTTAAAGCAGTATATTTCTGGTTAATCATTCGAAATAAAAAATGGGCATATAGATGCCCATTTTTAATACTGAAACTTAAAGATAATTATTAATCAAAGCGACTAAACGCTCTAATAAGTCATCAGCCTGTGCCTGAGTCATATTAATAGGTGGTAAGAGGCGAACCACTGAACCTGCTGTAACGTTGATAATAAGCTTGTGTTGATCACGAGCAATGGCAACGAGTTCAGCACAGTCTTTAGGTAATTGAATACCAATCATCATACCAAAACCACGCACCTGAACATTCTTGTCAGCTAACTGTGTGCGAAGTTGATCAACAATATAACGTCCTACTACTGCCGCATTTTCTACAGCATTTTCTTTTTGAATTGTGTCAATTACTGTATAAACCACACGAGAACCTAATACAGTACCGCCATAGGTAGAACCATGACTACCAGGTCCTAATAAACCAACAGCTTTACCTTGTGTCATTACTGCTCCAACTGGAAAACCATTTCCAAGTCCTTTCGCAGTCGTCAAAACATCAGGCACGATATTGGTATGCTGATATGCAAAATATTTACCAGTACGGCCATTACCTGTTTGAATTTCATCTAACATCATTAGCCAGTTGTGCTGATTACAAATATTACGGACTTCTTCAAGATAGCTAAAGCCTTGAGGAGCAGTATTAATACCACCCTCACCTTGAATTGGCTCAATCAAAATTGCAACAATATCTGGGTGCTGCAATGCAGCTTCTTGAATTGCCTCTACATCACCAAATGGCACACGAATAAAATCATTGGTTAAAGGAGCAAAACCATCTTGTACTTTCTTATTACCAGTTGCTGAAAGTGTTGCTAAAGTACGACCATGAAAAGATTGTTCTGCCACAATAATCTTTGGTAAACGCACGCCTTGTTGAGTACCAAATTTACGAGCAATCTTAATCGCACCTTCATTTGACTCAGCACCGCTATTTGAAAAGAAGATTTCTTCCATACCAGAAACTTCTGCAAGCTTCTGAGCAGCAGCAGTTTGCCAAGGAATTTCAAATAGATTACTTGTATGCACAAGTGTTGCAGCTTGTTCTGAAATTGCTTCTGCAATAACTGGGTGTGCATGACCTAAACCACATACAGCAATACCAGTTAAAGCATCTAGATATTCCGTACCATCTTCAGTATATAGATATGCCCCTCGGCCTCGTACAAAACTGATCGCTTGGCGACCATAAGTAGCCATTAAGTGAGATGGTTGATCAGGTTGTATTGGAGCTAGGGTAATATCAGTCATAACGAACTCTGTCTGTATGAGGTTTTTAGAAGGGTTTATATAAACAAAAACTGGCTCTGATGAAAAGTCTCATCAATCATTTATCTAAAATTTCGTCTGCTTTTCGCTATCACTTCGGTTTATACAATAAAATATTGAATATTCAATGCAACTTTAAGCATTAAGGTGGTTTGCAAAGCAACATAAACACCCCCTATAATGCTGCTAGATTAGTTGAGGATCTATTTATGACTGAACAAGCACGTGATACTGAAGCGTTAATCCGCGATCAAATTGCGAAGCATCCCGTTTTACTTTACATGAAAGGCACTCCACAGTTTCCACAATGTGGTTTCTCTGCACGTGCTGTAGAGGCGCTCAGTCAAATTGGTCGTCCATTTGCATATGTAAATATTCTGGAAAATCCTGATATTCGTGCAATGTTACCAGCAATTGCGAATTGGCCTACATTCCCGCAACTTTGGGTAAATGGCGAACTTATTGGCGGTAGCGATATTATGCTAGAAATGTTCCAAAATGGTGAATTAAAACCATTAGTTGAACAATATAGCGCTGCACCAGAAGCGTAAATAATAAAAAAGCCAATCAATAGATTGGCTTTTTTATGCTCTTAATTTTAAAGATCGCTTACCCCAACATAGCGGAATAAACCTTCTACACCTAAATCAGATTTTAAAACAATCAAATTTTCATAAGCTGTTGTAGTCAAAGCTTCAAAAATATTCATATTTGGATCTTCGTGTAAGTCATCCACGCTCTGGTTCATGCACTCTTCAAATCGATCTGCAACAAATTCAAAGCCCAAATCCATGGCAATAAATAAAGTATGTTCACATGGTTGAACATATTGCTCTTGTGCCCAGTCAATTATCGCTTGTTTGCAAAATGGACATTCAATATTTGTAGAGGCATCGTTAAGTTCTATCAATTGATAAGGCATTAGATTTGAAAAGTAGAAAAAAATATAGTGTAGAAGAGATTGATAAATAGTTCTATAGATAACCTATAAATCCTTTTTTATACATACATTAAACACACAACGTAATTACAATATAATTTCAAAAAAATATTTCTATGAATTAGCAATGAATTTCCCCCCACTTACAAAAAATTTAGTATAAGAATTATCGTTGCAAAAATAATAATGTAAAATCATGGTTGTTGCAGAAATAGGATATTTTAATGCTCACCGATCTTGATGATTTTTATTGTTTTGCTCTTGTTGTTGAGCATGGTGGCTTTAGTGCTGCTGAGCGTGTAACGGATATACCAAAATCAAAATTAAGTCGTCGCGTTTACAGCTTAGAAGAAAACTTAGGGGTTCGCTTAATCCAGCGCAGTTCTCGTCATTTTGCTGTTACAGATATTGGGATGGATATTTACAGACATGCTCAAGTCATGATGAATGCTGCTCAAGCTGCCCATGACTTAGTTGATCACTTAAGTATTCAACCTAGAGGTGTTGTTAAAGTTAGTGTTCCAGTTGATGTTGCTCAAAATCAACTTCCAAAAATCCTACCTGCTTTCTTAAAAAAATATCCAGAAATTCGTTTGCAACTGATGGTCAGTAACCGTCGAGTAGATGTGATTAATGAAGGGATTGATATCGCATTACGAGTTCGCTCAAAACTAGATGATGACCCGAGTTTAGTACTTAGACAATTTGCTGTTATAGAACAGAGCCTATTTGCAAGTCAGGCTTATTTAAATGAGTTTGGTGATATAAAAACTCCTGAACAGCTAAGCGAACATCGTATTTTAAGCCTTTCTGAAGAGCACCTTGATCAGCAATTCCTTTTGCATGGACCAGACAATGAGCAGAAGAAAATCAAAGTTAGCCCTATTGTGATGGGTACGAACATACATATGTTGGCGCAATTGGCGAGTCAAAATTGTGGTATCGCTTTACTACCAGAGAGTGCAGCAGAAGATTTTCTGAAGTCTGGACAACTTTTACAAATCTTACCTGAATGGAAAGCTCCTCATGGAATATTACATGCCGTATATCCATCACGCCGAGGTTTGCTACCCGCTGTTCGAGTATTCATTGATTACTTAGTTGAACATCTTTCTGAGCGTTAAAATAAAAAAGTTCGATAATTTATCGAACTTTTTTTATATTTTTCAAATTGCAGGATAGTTCCCCACACCTTCAGGCCATGGGGTCAATAGTTCAAAACCAGTATCTGTTACTGCAACCATATGTTCCCATTGAGCAGATAATGAATGATCTTGAGTAATGACGGTCCACCCATCATTTAACTCTTTCACTTGCGGTCTACCTGCATTTACCATTGGCTCAATGGTAAAAACCATTCCTTTCTTTAAGACCAAACCTTGCCCGCGCTGCCCATAGTGCAAAACATTAGGTTGTTCATGATAGATCTTACCAATCCCATGTCCACAATATTCTCGAACAATACTATAGCCTTCTCGATGAGCAACCGACTGAATAGCATAACCAATATCACCTAATGTAGCTCCTGGCTTAACAGTGTGAATACCAGCAACCATCGCTTCATAAGTTGTATCAACTAATTTTTTTGCTTGTGGATTTACATTACCCACAAAATACATGCGGCTCGTATCACCAAAATAACCATCTTTAATAATTGCAACATCAATATTAATAATATCGCCATCTTTTAAAATTTTATTCGGCGATGGTATGCCATGGCAAACAACTTCATTGACTGAAGTACATATCGTTTTTGTAAAACCGTGATATCCCACATTAGCAGGAATAACTTTTAAATTATTTACAATATAGTCATTACAGAGGTTATCTAAATACTCAGTAGATACGCCCGGTTTAATATAGGCCCCTATCATTTCTAAAACTTGTGCAGCCAAGCGTCCAGAAACTCTTAACTTTTCCAGATCTTGTTCAGTTTTAATGGTAACAGTAGAAGCTCTCATTCAATTCTATCCTCGCAGACAAGAAACATGCCCTTCCCTACAAAAACCTAAGGTAAGTCAAAATATTTTAGGATGAATATAATTCAGACCAAAAGCCTAAAATGCTTAAATATTCGGCATTCACAATAAAAATTTATATTTTTATTCTTACATATTTTTTATAAAAAGTCAGAACTTAAAAAGAAGTTCTTTTCCCCTTTTCCTGGCCTTTCAAGTACATACTTTAACCAAACAAACGCTTATAACACTATATATGGTTTTAACCCCCTGAAAAAAAGCTTTTTCACATAAATTAGCGCTTGATCATGATTACTTTTGCTCTAAAATTCCTTCTTTTTTTATTATCTTTAATTTATGCAACATCTTCGTACTGGAGATATTATTGCCTTAGGTTTTATGACCTTTGCCCTTTTTATTGGGGCTGGCAATATTATCTTTCCTCCCATCGTTGCTCAACAAGCTGGTGAGCACGTATGGTTAGCTGCACTAGGCTTTTTAATTACGGCTGTCGGCTTACCTGTAATTACCATCATGGCACTCTCTCGTATGCAGGGTTCCATTGAAATTATTAGCTCTCCCTTAGGTCGAGTAGCAAGTCTGATTTTAACTGTTGTTTGTTATTTATCAGTCGGCCCTCTATTTGCTACCCCACGTACAGCTACTGTTTCTTATGAAATTGGTTTTTCCTCTTATTTTGGAACCTCAAGTAGTAGTCTTTTAATCTATAGCGCAATTTATTTTTCATTTGTAACTGTAGTTTCACTTTATCCAAACAAGTTATTGGATACTGTAGGACATGTACTTGCCCCACTAAAAATTATTGCTTTAGCAATTTTAGGTATTGCAGCAGTAATGATTCCTGCGGGTTACGTACCAGCTCCGATCAACCATTACGTCACATCTCCGGTTTCAGAGGGCTTCGTAAACGGTTATCTCACTATGGATACGTTAGGTGCACTAGTATTTGGTATCGTTATTATTCAAGCGATTTACTCTCGCGGCGTTACTGATAAAAAGTTAGTCACCAAATATGCAATTATTGCCAGTCTCATTTCAGGTGTTGGCCTTACTTTAGTTTATTTAAGCTTATTCAAATTAGGTTTAGGTAGCCATGAAGTAGCACCAAATGCAGCAAATGGCGCAGTAATTTTACATGCATATGTACAACATGCTTTTGGAAATATGGGTTCATTATTCTTAACTGGACTAATCTTTTTAGCATGTATGGTTACAGCAATTGGCTTAACTTGTGCGTGTGGTGAGTACTTTGCTCAGTTAACGAAATTACCATATAAGCTTTTAGTATTTATTTTAGTTGGTTTCTCTTTCGTTATTTCGAATCTTGGCCTAACTAAACTGATTGCTATTTCAGTACCTGTCTTAAGTGCAATCTACCCACCAGCAATTGTGGTGATTATGCTGAGCTTCTTCTGGAAATTTTGGCATAAACCTTCTTTCATTGTCGGTTCAGTAACAAGTATTGCTTTAATTTTCGGTATTATCGATGGCCTTAAAGTTGCAGGCTTCAGCAATTATTTACCTGAATTCCTTCAGCATTTACCATTAAATGAACAAAACTTAGCTTGGTTGATCCCATCTTTAATTGTTCTTGCAGTTACCGTAATTATCGACAAAGTTAAATTCAAAAGCATTTAATCTAGTGACTTTTTTGAAATCGAGTTTTATCCAAACATGATTTTATATATTGAATAAAATGCTGTGTTTACCCAACCAGCATTTTATTTCCACACTAGTTTTTAATGACAAATCAACTATAGATATAATTAATTTTTACTGTAAAATTACACTAAAATAATTTTTAGCTACTCAGGAAAGAAGAGCAACAATGAAAACTAAATATTACCTAACATTAGCAGATGCAGAGTTTTTAATGGAAGAAGCTCAAAAATATGCAATTGAACACAACTTTAAAGTCAGCATTGCAATTGTTGACGAAACAAGCTCTCTATTATTCATGAAACGATTAGATGGTGCTTCTCCTCTAACTACACATCTATGCCTAGAAAAAGCAAAATGCGCTTCAATATCAGGTAGACCGTCAAAATTTTACGAAGAACTTCTAAAAAGTGGGCGTCTTGGTTTCTTAAGTATGCCTAGTGCTCAAGGGATGTTAGAAGGTGGAATACCGATTATTTATGAAGGTGAAATTTTAGGTGCTATTGGTGTATCGGGTGTTCAATCTTTTGAAGATGCAGAAATTGCTCAACATGCGATCGATAGTTTTTTTAAAAAAATATAATAGCCAAAGCAAAATCCCAGAAAAGAGAAATTAATGCACTTTTCATTTAAATAATTTCTCTTTTCTAAAAGAATAAGTATTTCATACAAAAATATTAAACATTTACTTTTTTAATACCTTAAACCTTTATAAATATAGAGGTTTTTATAAAACTGCTCAAAAAATTTTCTATTTGCTATTGAACTGAATCAAAAATAGCAGTACAACATTAAACTTAAAACTTATTCTTGACTAAAACATTAGGTTTTAGCGCAACCACAAGGAGGGATGGAGATGTTATCATTACATTTCAACAAACAAGTCTTCATTAACACTCTGAACAGCAAAGATTCAGTTGTTTATGGAGTAACACCGCTTGCTCTTATGCTGACTTTACTGTTTCAAGGTATGATTAAAGGAAATCTGAAACCCGAATACTTTATGTATGCGATGGTCGTTTCTTTCATATTTTGTGTGTGGGCCTTTGTCGATCATAAGATGCGAAAACTAGCTAAAAGACGTCTTAGTCAACAAAATTTGAATTCTTAAAAAATGGATGAGCAATCATCCATTTTTATACACCTACAAATAAAAAAATTGTTCCAATAACTAAAATAGCTGTAGCCAATAGTTCAGTCACAATTAATCCCACCATCATAAAAGACATCATCCACGAAGGTAAATTAAATCTGCCCAAACGATGGGGAGTTTTAAATTGATTTGTCGTGTCCTGTAAACATCCATGTATGATATAAACCAATATTGAAAAGCTAAAAAAGAAAATATTAGCTAACACACACCACAAAGCAACATTTTCATTTAAAACAGTAAAATAGCTCAATACAGCAAGAATGAGACTAGCAGCCGCATACAGCAAACTACTTCGATGAGCAATATCAACATAATAGTGGGCACGATGTAACTCTGAACGCCGTATTTGCCAATACTTCCACACCCCAGTGAACATTCCTACCCATAAAAATATGCCACTAAACACAATTGCTAACTGTACAGCTTTCGGTAAATCCATCTTTTTTCCAATTATTCGTTTTATTAAAATTTAATGAGCTGTATAGCACAAATCTTGACTTTATAGTCACATTTTAATCAAGTATCGTTTTGGAACTCATGTAAATTAAAGTCATTAATAAGCTAATCATTACGTAATATTATGGATAACACTTTTGAATCATTTTGGATGACCTGCGAAGATGGTTATCAACTTGCTGCACAATTTTATCCAACTCAATCAAAGAAATCGGTACATCCTGTTTTGATTTGTCCAGCAACAGGTATTACAAAAAACTTTTACCATTCTTTTGCTACATGGTTAAGCCAGCAAGGCTATGATGTATTAAGCTTTGATTTCCGTGGAATTGGAGATTCATTGCATGGGCCGTTAAAGCAAAGTACAGCGAGTATTAATGACTGGGGAACGCTTGATATCCCTTGCGCAATTGAAACTTTATTAGAAAAAGCCCAAGCAGAAAAAGTTACTCTTCTTGGCCATAGTGCGGGTGGGCAACTGCTAGGGATTGTGCCAAATTTTCATAAAGTAGCAAAAGTTGTTGCAGTAGCAGGTTCTACAGGCCATGTAAAAGGACTAAAAGGTAAAACAAAATTTCTAGCCCCTGTCATGTTTAACATTATCTTTCCAATTTCGAGTAGTTTAAAAGGCTATGGTGCTACTCACTTTATTGGAATGGGTGAAAACTTGCCTAAAAAAGTCGCACAACAGTGGCGAGAGTTTTGTAGTCACCCAGGCTATGTGAAAAATGCTATTGGTAAAACTATCTTTCATGACTTTCATACTGAAATTATTTGCCCTATTACTTCAATTTGGGCAAGTGATGATGAAATTGCTACTCAACACAACGTTGCAGATTTATTAAGTTTATATCCGAATGCGTCTACTAAAATGCTAGAACTGAACCCAACAAAACTCGGCTATAAATCAATTGGGCACATGTTAATGTTTAAAAAATCACATCAAAAGCTGTGGTCAGTCTTAGAGCAAGAAATTCAATAGTAATTTAAATTCTATCATTTAGTTTTTGCCTCTATGCCCGTAATCCGGTGTAGAGGTTTTTTTATTATTAGCAGTCCCCTTTTCATAAAATAACTTTATTAAATTTATAGTTACCATAAAAGACTAAAATATATTAAGCCGTGATTCCTTTGTATTTTTAATAAGCATTATTTACGTAAATACGTCGATATAAACTTAAAGTTCTGCTATGGTAATTTGTCTGAAGCTGTTGTTTAAAAACAGGTAAACCAACCTATTTTAATACAAACAGCTTCTTTTTTTCTGTTTTAGTTAAAACCTAAGAAATTGTTCAAGGATAAGTATGCTAGCACTCGAGCCTCGACATATTCATATGAATCAACATGCTGTTGATAAAAAGCATGCATTACAGTGTCTAGTAGATATATTAGTAAAAGATGGGTTAGTTACACCTGAATATATAACAGGACTCATCAATCGTGAACAACAAAGCGCTACCTATTTAGGCCAAGGTATTGCTATTCCGCATGGTACTCCACAATCCCGTGAATTTATTTTACAAACAGGTATTCGATTAGCTCACTTCCCTGAAGGAATAATATGGGATGGGGAAAACACAATTTATTTAGCTGTTGTTATTGCAGCAAAATCTGATGAGCATTTACAAGTACTACAAATATTAACTAGAGCGTTAATGCAGGATGTAAGTGAACAAGTAAAAAATGCGACGCAACCTGAGCAAATTATTGAACTATTACAAGCTCAACCCCTATCCTTAACTCTGCACGAAAATTTAATTCAAACTGAAATTGAATCTCAAGATATCGAAGACTTATTGTGGTCAGCCTCTCAAATTCTCAAAAAACATAATTTCGTAAAATGTGGTTTTTTAAGCTCACTTGAGCCAGATCAAGTTATCCAGTTACAAGACCAGATCTGGTCTATTTCAAGTAGTAAGTTTGTTCAACAACCAGCAATCAGTATTGTAAAGCCACGGCATGCTTTAGATGTAAATGGACAAAAACTGAATACACTCGTCTGTATTGCTGCCAATGAGCAGTTAGATAGCCAAAGATTTAACCGACTGATTGATATTTTATTTAATCCAGAACAAGTCGCACAGATAGATCAAACACAAGCACCAAATGAGATTGCTAAAATTATTGGTGCAGATGTTATTCCAGATTGGCCTCATCGTTCAGTTGTATTAGCCAATGCCCATGGCTTACATGCTCGACCAGCGACTCATTTGGTAAACTTAACTAAAAGTTTTCAAGGTGATATTCAAGTCGCAGTAGACGATGGTAATTTTGTTTCGGCCAAAAGTTTGACGCGCCTCTTAGCTTTAGGGTGTAAACGTGGCCAGACTTTACGTTTTATTGCCGAACCGGAAACAGATGCTGTAGACGCTTTAGATAAAGTTATTCAGGCCGTGCAACAAGGCTTAGGAGAAGAGGTTGAACCAATTCAATCTTCAGATAGCCAAGAAGCTCAATCGCCTCAAACAGTAAAATCATTGCCGAAAACATTGAGTACAAATACAGGTATTCCAGCTTCTAGTGGTCTAGCTTTTGGCCCCGTACATGTCATCAAACCTAAGGTTTATCAATATGAACGTATGGGTTTAAGCGTTAAAGCAGAAAAAGAGAAACTTGATATTGCTCTTCACGCAGTTAAAAACAATATTCACCAAGTTATTGCAAAATCTGAAGTAGCTGAAATTAAGCAAATTTTCCAAGCACATTTGGAAATGCTAGACGACCCAGATCTTATTAATGGTGTTTATCAAAAGATCAACTTAAACCTTTCTGCTCCTGCTGCTTGGCATGAACATATTGAAGCAGCAGCTAAAGAGCAAGCAGCTTTACCAGACCGCTTACTGGCTGAGCGTGCTACAGACTTACGTGATATTGGCGATCGGGTTTTAGCACAGCTCTGTGGTGAGGTTATCATCGAGGAACCTAAAGAGCCTTATATTTTGATCATGTATGATGTGGGCCCAAGTGATGTGGCGCGCCTTAATAAAGATCGAGTAGCGGGTATTTTGACAGCTGTAGGCGGTGCAAGTGCACATAGCGCTATTGTTGCTCGTGCTTTAGGTATTCCTGCAATTGTTGGTGCTGGTGATCAAGTACTAGAAATTGAACAAAAAAGTTCTCTTTTAATTAATGGAGATACAGGGACTTTTGTATTAAACCCGAACACTCAGCAAATCGAACAAGCAAAACAAGAACGAGAGCTTCAACAAAAAATTCGTGAAGAGGCTGAACGTCACAGCCAAGAACCTGCGATTACCCAAGATCAACATCAAATCGAAGTTGCTGCTAATTTAGGAAAAGTTCAAGCTACAGCACACGCAGTTGAATGTGGCGCAGAAGCAATTGGCTTACTGAGAACAGAGCTTGTTTTTATGGCTCATAGCAGTGCTCCAAGTGAAGCTACCCAAGAAGCAGATTATCGTGTTGTGCTAGATGCCCTTGCTGGTCGCCCACTTGTAGTACGTACTCTTGATGTAGGTGGTGACAAACCACTTCCTTACCTTCCAATTGCTGAAGAAGAAAATCCATTTTTAGGCCTAAGAGGTATCCGTTTGACACTAAGACAGCCAGAGCTGTTACGTCAACAACTTATCGCTTTGCTTAAAGCCGCAGATGATCGTCCTTTACGAATCATGTTTCCAATGATTGGCCGTGTGGAAGAATGGCGTGCTGCCAAAGCTATTCTTGATGAAGTTAAAGCTGTACATCCATGCACTAACTTACAAGTTGGTATTATGATAGAAGTTCCTTCTGCTGCCTTACTTGCGCCTATTCTTGCTCAAGAAGTGGACTTTTTCAGTATAGGAACAAATGACTTAACCCAATATACTTTAGCTATTGACCGTGGTCACCCTATCCTCTCGGCTGAAGCAGATGGCCTTCACCCAAGTATTTTGCAATTGATTGATCACACTGTAAAAGCTGCGCACAAGCATGGCAAATGGGTGGGTATATGCGGAGAACTCGCAGCTGATCCAAAAGCTGTACCGATTCTTATGGGATTAGGCGTAGATGAGCTCAGCATGTCTCCAAATAGTATTCCTTTAGTAAAAGCCCAAATTCGTACACTTAACTACAGCCAAGCTCAAGCGCTTGCAAAACGCGCACTAAAATGTGAGAGCGCCACTGCTGTACGTCAGTTATCCGAACAAGAAATCTAAAGATTAGGAACAGTAATGGCTAAAGTTTTAACAATTACTTTAAATCCTGCAATTGATGTAACGATACAACTCAATAAGTTACAGGTTGGCGAGGTAAATCGCCAAGAATCTGTAGAAATACATGCAGCAGGTAAAGGGTTAAATATTGCACAAGTTTTAAAAGATTTGGGGCATGAAGTTATCGTTTCTGGCTTTCTAGGAACAACGAACAAACAAATTTTTGATGATCATTTTAAAGAAGCTCAATTCCAACCTGAGTTTATTTATATTGAGGGCGAGACTCGTCAAAATATAAAAATTGCTGAACATTCTGGGCGTATGACTGATTTAAATGGAAAAGGTTTCTTAGTTTCTGAACTAGATAAAAAGAACCTCTTTCAAAAAATCGAAATGATTTTGCCACAGATAGATGTAGTTGCCATTGCCGGGAGCATTCCACAAGGTTTTAGTGTTGATGAATTACAGCAACTTATTAAGCTCATTCAACAGCAAGGGAAAAAAGTTGCACTTGATACAAGTGGTAAAGCATTGGTCGCTGCAATTGAATGTCAACCATGGATGATTAAACCAAATACAGATGAGTTAGTAGAAAGTTATCAGCTTCCTGCTAGGACTTATTCTGAACAAAAAAAGCTTTTTGAAAACTTAGCTAAAATTGAGCATGTCGTTATTTCGATGGGTGAAGACGGTGTCAACTGGCTACACGACACTCACCCGCTTCATGCAAAAGCCCCTAAAGTGATCGTTAAAAGTACCGTTGGTGCAGGTGACTCTCTTTTAGCAGGCATGATTCATGGCTTAATAAATGGCTTCTCTGACGAAGAAACATTAAAAACGGCTACGGCAATTGCGAGCCATGCTGTAACTCAAATTGGCTTTCGGATTCCAAATGCTGAAAAACTAAGTCAATTAAAAGCCCAAACTACAATCAATTCATTGAGTGAATCTGATGCCAACTGCTAAACATTTATTATTTGTCATTAATAGTCCGCAACAGCAAGTCAATGCTTTGATTTTAGCTCGTAAACTTGCACAAGTCGCATCCCAACAGGGCTATCCAAATAACATTATTTCGCTTGATGAATTCGAAGCAAATGAAAACTTGGATCAAGTCATTGTTGTTGGACAACGCCCAAAAGATCTTAATAGTTTTGGTACACATCCATTATCTTTCATTAGCATTGAAGAGATAAAAAATGATGCTCACACAGCTTTCCAAACTGTCTTTGATCATTTTAAGCCAGCTCAAGATTGGCTAAGTGATAATAGCTTAGCAGTAACTACTACTAAAAAGTTTGTAGCAATCACTGCGTGTCCTACGGGTGTTGCTCACACTTTTATGGCTGCCGAAGCTTTACAACAAGGTGCAGAAAAGCTTGGGTATGAGATTCAAGTAGAAACACAAGGTTCTGTTGGTGCAAAAAATATTTTATCAGCTCAAGCTATTGCTGAAGCGGACATTGTGATACTTGCGACTGACATTGAAGTTAACACAGACCGTTTCGTAGGTAAGCGTGTTTATCGGTGTGGTACTGGCTTTGCTCTAAAGCAAACAGATAAAGCCTTTGCTGAAGCAGTCAGCAATGCGCAAGTTTTAGAACAAGGTAAGCAACAAGCATCGACAGAAAATAAAGATAAAACCGAAAAAGTTGGCGTATATAAACATCTCTTAACTGGTGTTTCTTTTATGTTGCCTATGGTGGTCGCTGGAGGTCTGTTAATTGCTCTCTCTTTATGCTTTGGTCTAAATGCTGCTGAGCAAGCTGGAAGTTTACCAGCCATATTAAAACAAATTGGTGCTGCCGCATTTATGCTCATGGTTCCGATGTTATCGGGTTATATTGCCTACTCAATTGCTGATCGCCCTGGTCTTGCACCTGGTTTAATTGGAGGCTTACTCGCCTCTCAGCTACAAGCAGGTTTTTTAGGCGGTATTGTTTCAGGTTTTCTTGCGGGTTATATCGCACTATTTATCGCTAAAAAACTTAAACTTCCCACAAGTTTAGAGGCGCTTAAACCGATTTTAATTATTCCTTTATTAGGTACATTATTTGTTGGTCTGATTATGTTCTACGTGGTTGGACAACCTGTAGCACATATTTTCGAGCTAATGAAAGACTTCTTAAATAACATGGGTACAACAAATGCTGTGTTAATGGGAATTATATTAGCAAGCATGATGTGTATCGATTTAGGCGGTCCAATCAATAAGGCAGCCTACGCTTTTACTGTGGGATTATTGACAACAAATACCTATATGCCAATGGCAGCAACAATGGCGGGTGGTATGGTTCCTGCTATTGGTATGGCTATTGCGACTTTCATTGCTAAAAATAAATTTAGTACCGGAGAGAAAGATGCTGGAAAAGCTGCTTTCGTATTAGGTTTATGTTTTATTTCCGAAGGTGCAATTCCCTTTGCAGCTAAAGACCCAATGCGTGTTATTCCCACTTGTATTTTAGGGGGCGCTGTAACTGGAGCACTTGTTGCATTATTCCATTGCGAATTAGTTACTCCTCACGGCGGCGTATTTGTTCTTTTAATTCCAAATGCAATTAACCATGCTTGGCTATATCTCGCTGCTATTGCAGCAGGTAGTATCGTTACAGGCATAAGCTATGCGATTGTTAAGAAAAAAATAGAAGAAAAAATTGTGACCACTGCATAATTAAAAAAGGGAGAATATAAATTCTCCCTTTTTTTACATTTCATATGTTTTAACAAATAAAATTCTTCAATTACCCGCTTTACGCTACTCGCATAATTTAATCTGAATAACTGTCGCTATAAGCTGCGCTAGCACTCCCTCCTCCAACTTTATTGTTAAAGTGAACCTATCTGAGATTTAGAAGATGAGTAGCATGCAACATGAGTAAAAACTCTTAAAAATATAATTTATAGACAAAAAAGCTAAAAAAATATGGTTAATTATTCCACCAGTTATTTAATTTTATATATAACAATCAATAAGTTAATAAATGAATCAAATTTATTTCACTAAATAAGAGATGATTCATGTTAAATGTATGGTAAATTTCACAAACAATAAAACAAATTAAATAATTGATATTTATAAATATTTATTATTTAAATATCTTAATTTTTCATAATTATGACTTTAGAGACAAAAACTATCTCGTTCAATGCCACGTTCAAATCATCATTTTTTTTCTACGATGCGCTTGTAAGCCAATATCGTTCAATTAACGATCAAGCAAGCCTAGATGCAATCTTGTATATCTGTTCAAAGATTTTAAGGAATTAATGGCTATGACTCATTAAGTCACATTAACTTTCAACAAACTTTGACCATAGTAGAAGAGTATTTTTAGTTTGTGCAAAGTATAGGAAAACTTATCAAGACAAGATCCTTTAAACCATGTCATTGTTAAATTTAGCTATATAAATTTTGCTCACCAAGTAAAGTCCTGATATAACTTGCTTGATGAAACTATATTTTTCAACTATTAAAGATAGTTCACCAGAAATGCGATCCACCAAGGTATGGGGAAAAGTCAATGACAAAGAAGTATGCGCGTTTTTTACCTACAACAGAATCTTTTACTCTTGAAGATTTTCCATATTATTGGATTACTCAAGTACATGCTCAGTATGTACAAAACATTGATAATGCTTTAAAAAAATATGGTTTAGATAACTCACGTCGACGCATTATGTTGGCTTTAAGTAGTAAGCCCCATGCGAGTGTTTCTGAACTTTCAGATATGATTATTTCAAAAATGTCGACGACTACCAAGATTGTTTATCGTCTAAAAGATGAAGGTTTGGTGGAAACCTATTCTTGCCAGACTGATGGTCGAATCACCCGCGTAGTACTTACAGACAAAGGTACTGAAATGATCAATAAGATTAATGATCTAACCAGCGTAGTACTCGAACAATCTTTCGAAGGTATCACCCCTTTGCAATTAGAAAAAATGATGGAAAGTTTAAAATTACTTTTAAAGAATCTTTCTCGTTAAAAATAAGATAGACATCTTATTAAGCTCTCTTAGGAGAGCTTTTTTATTTTAATGCCTTGTCTAACTATTGATAGAAACAACACCTCACATAAAATAAGCAATTAACTTCTCATCTGTTGACTTGAGTCCTTAACTCCAGTAGAAATTCTCTTTCAACAACTGCATAGCAAATTTTTGAAAATGGCTAAAAGAAAATACAAAAGTGACAAGTTTCAAGTGCGTCGTATTAACCGTCAATGGTGGGTGCTTGAAAAAGACCTCGAATCAAACTGCTATTTAAAACATGAACAAGTGGCAACAAAAACCTTAGCAAACAACTATGCTGATGATTATATTGAACAATATTATATGAATCTTTATATTCAACAAGAGTTGAAAAAACCTGAAACTGTATAAAAAAAGCCATTTGGCTTTTTTTATTTTTAATATTTAAAGATTATAAAGTCAAAAATTAAGGATAAAAAAAACCTACATCTTGGGGAAAATGTAGGCTATAAAATGCACAAAAAGGAAATATATATCCTTCTTGA
Organism: Acinetobacter sp. DMC2; assembly: GCF_056314305.1. NCBI lineage: Bacteria > Pseudomonadati > Pseudomonadota > Gammaproteobacteria > Moraxellales > Moraxellaceae > Acinetobacter > Acinetobacter sp. DMC2. Next base: position 67,415 of record NZ_JBQUYP010000001.1, read on the forward strand.
TGGAAAGAATTTTACGATAATATAAGCCTTTATTTTATATTACTTTTGTAAACTTAATGGTGGTTATTGTATTTTTTAGACTTTTTAAAATCTCCGCTCTTATATATATTATGGTTAAATTTTGTTTTATTAAAATTTTATCCATCACAATTTACTTCATGTCTTTTTTATAATTTATTTCTACAGGTTTTATTAAGACAGCGCTGTAAAGACGAATATAAGCTTCTGTTTTAATAAGTTTTTTACAAAAATAAGCATAAATCTTTTTTTAACTTAAGAAAGATAAAAATCAATAAATAACAAAAACATAAATTAAATATTAAGTATATAATTTATTTAAGATCTAAATTTTAGTTCAAAAAAAAGACAATTGAAATTTATTTATTACTGTTTTGATTACTACAGAAAGATTACAATAACGACTAATAATTAGATTACCCGCCCATACAATCTTTCTAGGCATGTTATGACTTCAATGTCGAACAACACCCAAAAGCATTTTATTGTTGAGCAGATTCCACTACCGACTTGGGTCAGTGATGAAAATGGCTTGATATTATATTGCAATGTAGAGTGTACAGAATATTGGCAGGATACTTTTTCTCCATTACCTCAGCAATGGTTAGATTTTATATCTCCTGTCGATTTAGACGAAGTCAAAAATAGATGGCTCGAAGCAATTCGCCTGCAAAAAAGAATAGAATTAAAATGCCGACTTTTACAAAGTGGCAATCAATATAGATGGTGCAAACTTTCCATTCAAGCATCCAAATATCGCGGCTCTTCTTTAGCCAGCGAATGGTATGTCAGCTTTTTAGATATTGATCACGATATTCAAGAGCAACAAAACTTGCAAAAGAATATTGAAATACAAAATCAAATGTTAGACATCAGTGTAGATTGCATTAAAGTATTAAATGTAGACGGCACCGTTTCTCATATGAATAAATCAGGATGCCTCGCTCTAGGTGTCCCTGTCGATGAAACAAAATTTGGGATGAAATGGCTTGAGCTTTTGCCACCTCATATTCGTAAACGTGGACGTGTCGCTTTAAAAAAAGCCCTTCAAGGCAAAGTTGCCAGATTCGCCGGAATGAGTTGTTTACCAGATCAGGACCCCGAATATTGGGATAATATGCTGACCCCGATTCATCGGGAAAATGGTGAAATCATACAAATACTGTGTGTATCCCGTAACGTCACTCAACAGCATCTGACAGAAAATCAACTTAGAAATATGAGTGAAAGAGATGAGCTGACCGGGTTATGTAATCGGCGTTCATTTAAATTTCAACTTAAACGCACTCTTGCATATTCAAAAGACAGCCAAACAAGTGTGGGTTTACTATTAATTGACCTTGATCATTTTAAGCATATTAATGACACATTAGGGCATAGCGCAGGCGACCATCTTTTAAAAGTTTTATCCAAACGTTTTAATCATTGTGTTGATGATGAAAGATGCTTTGTCGCAAGACTGGGTGGAGATGAATTTGCAGTTATTATTAATAACCTTAAATCTGAAAGTGATGTGCGAGACTTAGCCGCAATTTTACTTCAGCAGCTGAATCAACCTATTACCTATTTAGGCAATGTTCTAAATGGCGGTATGAGTATTGGTTGTGCGATTTATCCTCAAGATGCCGTCGACCAATCAGGTTTACTCAGTTGTGCAGACATGGCATTGCATGATTTAAAAGCACGTGGCCGTGGTGGTATTCGCATGTATGACCCATGTATGATGCAGATGACCGAAACAGTCGCTTCTCAGCTTAATTTAGCACGTCAGCTTATTCGTCATCATACCATCCAGCCCTACTATCAACCTAAAGTCGATTTAAAAACTCATCGTGTTGTAGGTTTTGAAGCTTTATTGCGATGGCATACAACTTCCGCTCAAAGAGGCTATCCTTCTCAAATTGCAGAGGCTTTTAAAGATTATAATTTAGCGAGTAAAATCGGTGAAACGATGCAACATCAAGTTTTACGCGACATCGCAAAATGGATAGATCTTGGTATTAAACCCCTTCCTGTTTCACTCAATGCTGCTCCAGTTGAGTTTCTAAGAGACAACTATGCTGAACGGCTTTTGAAAAAAATCAATCAATTTCAAATTCCAACACATTATATTGAAGTAGAAGTCACTGAACATATGTTGGGCGATCGAGGTTCAGAGTATGTGATCCGTGCACTTAATAAATTAAAACAACATGGCGTACATATTGCTCTAGATGACTTTGGTACAGGTTTTTCATCACTTACCCATATCCGTGACTATCCAATTGATAGTTTAAAAGTAGACTGTAGTTTTATACAAAAGATGCAACATGACCCATCAATTTATGCGATTGTTCAAGCAATTGGATTACTTGCTCCAAATTTATCACTGGGGCTTATTGCAGAAGGAATTGAAACCCCTGAACAAGAAGAACTACTTCGACAATTTGGATATAGTATAGGCCAAGGATTTTTGTTTGAATCTGCTATAGATGCCAATCAAGTCATTTCAATACTTAAACAGAATCAACCTTACTTAGAAAGTCACTATCACACTTTAAGATAAAATTTATAATAAAATCTCTCACTTTTTTTCATACTAAAAATAAACAATAATCTTTCAAAAATTGTTCATAATATAAGCATAAAGATAATAAATCGGTGTTTTGGCACCATACATTGTCACAGGACAATAAGGAGCAATATATGAGTTATCACCATATCTTGGTTCCAGTCGATGGTTCTCCTACTTCACTCATTGCTGTCAATCATGCAGCAACACTTGCTAAGGCCTTTGGTAGTAAAGTGACTCTAGTATATGCGCTTACTATAGATCCTTTTATTTCTGTAGAATTCATTGATAGTACAGAATTGGCACAGGATTACTTTAATAAAGCTAGAGCATCTATTCAGGGTATTTTAGACCAAGCGAAAGAACAATTTAGCCAACACGGAATTTCTGTTGAAACAAAAATTGTTGAGGGTCAAACAATTCATACAGAAATTATTAAAGCCGCTACTGAACTCAAAGCAGACCTATTAGTGATTGGTTCTCATGGTCGAAAAGGGTTTAAAAAGTTCTTCTTAGGAAGTGTGACTCAAGCTCTTTTAGGAGAAATTCATTTACCGGTATTAGTCGTAACTGAGTAGTTTTTCTTAATCTAAAAAAACCGATCTTATGTAGATCGGTTTTTTAATGGCCTGTGTTACTGAGCTTTATATGTAAATTTAATTAGAGATCCTGAGTTTTCTAATATATTCGTTACAGAACCATCATCTTTTTGGACATTTCCAGAAGTATCAGTCAACACGTATAAAACATTCCCATCTGGACTTGCAATCACGTCACGATAGCGGTTGTTGCTTTTAAACATCGGCACAGCGTCATCATAAGTAGCACTGTAAGTTGGATCTAACTTAATACGGAAAATAACTCCGCGTTTTAAAGATGGAACTAATAATGTATTTTCCCAACCAGCAATTGCTTTTTTGCCGCCCTTATAGACATAAGCAGATGACGGTGCAACGGTTGGCCAGCAAATGTAGGTCATATCCCCACACGTTGGGTCATTATAGTTATAGGTATCCTGCACGGTATATAAGGTTTTTAACGGCGGTACAAAGTTTTTACCAGTCCATTCAGACTCTTTCGTCACAGGTACACCTGCTGCTACTTTTACTCCGTTTTGTCCTAAATCTTTAATTTGTGACTTATTGGTTGCTGCCGAATAATTTGCATAAGCATAACCACTATCATCTTTGTAACCCGCTACATTTGGCCAACCATAGTTACTACCTTTAACTATAAGGTTAATTTCATCATCAGAGTTTGGACCTTGTTCAGATTGCAACAATTTACCATTTGGAGTAAATGCTAAGCCCTGTGGATTACGGTGTCCGAGCGTATAAATATGGCTAACCACCCCGTTAAAACTTGGATTATCTTTTGGAATACTTCCATCAAGATTTAAGCGTAGTACTTTACCCATATAGGTATGATAGTCTTTGCTACTCACTTCTTGTCGAGTCGGCGTATGCTGTGCCTGATTTGGCAAGAATAAATAAGCAAGCTGGTTACGCCCTTGGTCACCAATCGTATAATAAATCTTTTGGTCTGGACCAATGACAAGACGACCGGATTGATGGTCTTTCGATGAAGGTAATCCTGCTAATAAATCGATTGGCTTCTCAAGCGTATCAGTTGACTTGTTATAGGTATATCGACGAATAATCGTTTGATTCGGTAGTTCTTTATCTGTAGATTTCGGATTTTTAAATGTACCTGAAATATAGATATAAGGATTATTTTTAAAATCAGGATGGAAAGCAAAGCCTAACAAACCATTTTGTCCATCAGCATCATTTACAATCTCAGGCACCTGAAAAACTGTTTTTACGCTACCTGTCTCTGGATTCACTCTTAGAATCTTGCCTGTTGCCCGCTCTGTTAACCAAATTTGATTATCAGGTCCCCACAACAAAGCATGTGGTTTATTTAAATTGGATAGAATAACTTTCTTGTCAAAGTTTTCCGATTTCGCTTTAGCAAATTGAGAGGGAGTTAGAGGAACATCAGCAAATGCTGAGATTGTAACGAGCTGAACAGCGCCTAATAAAGCAATTTTAGCCAATAAATGTTTATTCATGTGTCCACCTTATAAATTGTCAAAATTTTCCGAGAATTTTTTAAACCTCTGATAAAGGGTTTGTAGGAGTTCTCTATATGATTTGTATTATGATGAATAACAAAACTATTAAAATCTAAATTTCTGAAAGGCTCTGTTGCATAAAAGTAGCTATTAAAAATCAACAAACTCTCTTTAAGATAAGCAACTTAACTATACGATTTATCTATTCTATTAATTTTATCTTTGAATTTTTTTTGAAATAGCTATTTGTGAAATAAATATTTATTAACGAAGTAATGGATAGCTAAAAATTAATACTCAAAGAGACAATTCTATTTATAAATATATACATCACTAAAGACTAAAAGTTAGAAGCTGTAATTGAGAACTATTTTTATAACTAAGGTGTCTTATGTGTGCAAACTTTAAACCTATTAAGAAAACACATGCTAATCAATTAAAGTTATTTGAACCCACTTTTGAATATAAGATGGATATTTTCCCAAGTGATGATTGTCCCCTCCTTTTATTGAATCAAAATGAGCTTATGTGGCGAAAAGCTAAATTTGGAATGCTCCCTCCCTATGCCAAAGAAATCGCATTCAAATATGCAACTTATAATGCCAGAACAGAAACTGTAGAACAAAAGCGCACCTTTAAACATGCATGGTTAAATAACCAATTTGCGCTTGTCCCTGTCGAAGCTATTTATGAACCTAAATATATCAATGGAAAAGCACATTGGTATGGTATTTTCCGGCAAGATGGACAACCTTTTACACTTGCTGCGATCTTTGAGGAAACACTTATTGATGAACAGAAAGTGAGATCCATGTCGCTATTAACAATCAATGCTGATCATCACCCTTTTATGAAACAATTTCATAAACCGGATGATGAAAAACGTTCGGTTATTGTGATACCGCATCATCTCAGAAATGATTGGCTCAACTGCACTCATTCTGAAGCAAAAGACTTTTTCTTAGATATGCCTGCGAATGAATTTGCCTCAATGCCGAAAGCTGAAATGAAGAATTATGATTAAATCGGTTTAGTCGACTTAGGTTAGTCAACTTTAAAAACTTATGCTATTCTTCGGGCACTTTTAAATGCCTCAAACTCTCTATACCTATGACACTTACGCCACCTTAAGTTTATTTACGCTTATCTCCTGTAAATAACTCATCACTGTTTAGTGATGTGGTGTAGTCGCTTGTGTTGGTATATCACATCACTAGCCTTTTAAAATTTAGAACTTAGGCTATTTCTCATGTTATCGAATGTCCGAGAACAATGGTTCTCTAATGTCCGCGCAGATATTCTTTCCGGTCTTGTTGTGGGTCTTGCTTTAATTCCAGAAGCAATTGCATTTTCAATTATTGCGGGTGTAGATCCCAAAGTCGGTTTATATGCATCCTTTTGTATTGCCGTTATTATTTCTTTCGTAGGCGGTCGTCCCGCTATGATTTCAGCGGCTACAGGTGCGATGGCTTTGGTTATGACAACGCTCGTAAAGGACCATGGGCTTCAATATTTATTTGCTGCCACGGTATTAACCGGTGTCATACAAATTTTGGCTGGATATTTTAAACTTGCCAAACTCATGCGTTTTGTTTCCAAGTCAGTTGTTATTGGATTCGTTAATGCCCTAGCCATACTCATCTTTATGGCTCAATTACCAGAATTGGTAAGTGTGACATGGCATGTCTACCTACTAGTAGCCATTGGTTTAGGAATTATTTATCTATTTCCCTATATTCCAAAAATTGGAAAGTTCTTTCCCTCGCCTCTTATTTGTATTGTGGTGGTCACATTACTCGCTATTTTTTTAGGTCTTGACGTTCGATCGGTTGGCGATATGGGGTCATTACCAGATACGTTACCTATATTTCTAATTCCGAATATTCCGTTAAATTTAGAAACCCTTCTTATTATTCTTCCATATTCTTTAGCCCTTGCCGCGGTTGGCTTACTTGAATCGATGATGACTGCAACAATCGTTGATGAAATGACAGATACATCTAGTGATAAATTTCAAGAATGTAAAGGTCAAGGTATCGCAAATATTGCTTCAGGTTTTATGGGCGGCATGGCTGGTTGCGCCATGATTGGTCAATCAATGATTAATGTAAAATCGGGTGGTCGTACACGTTTATCCACTTTCTGCGCAGGCATATTCTTACTTATTTTAGTTGTATTTTTAAGTGATTGGTTAAAGGTGATTCCTATGGCAGCTCTGGTTGCTGTCATGATTATGGTATCGATCAGTACTTTTGAGTGGAACTCTCTGACTCAATTTAAAAATAATCCTAAAAGTAGTAATGTCGTTATGATCGCTACCGTTATTGTAGTGGTGGCTACCCATAACTTGGCGCTAGGTGTATTAACTGGCGTATTACTTTCAGCACTTTTCTTAGCAAATAAACTTGAAAACGATATTCGTATAGAAACTTCATTCGAGAATCAAGCTCGTCTATATGAATTAAGAGGTCAAATATTTTTCAGTTCATCTGAAAAATTTATGCAAAGTTTTAACTTTAAAGAAGAAATTAAAGAAGTCATTATTGATCTTACCCACTCTCATATTTGGGACGTGACTTCAGTTGCCATGCTAGATTCAGTAGTAAATAAATTTCAAAAGAACGGTATTAAGGTAACGGTTCGCGGCTTAAATGAAGCCAGTTCAATCATGATTGATAAATACGGTACTCATGCAAAAATCTAAAAAAGGTCCTTCGGGACCTTTTCCAATTTTAAAATTCCTTTATTAAGGTGATTTATATAACAGCCGATTTGGGCTACCAGAAGGATTTTTTACCACATTACTACTTGCTTGATTTAAAAGATTGGTCGAGATGGTCTGAGGTGTTGCAGTAGGTGTACTTTGCAACATTTCAGCTACGACACCAACAACATGTGGAGTAGCCATTGAAGTTCCATTTAAAACTTTAGTTGCTGTATTACTTCCAATCCATGAAGAATTAATCTGGCTTCCCGGCGCAAAAATATCAACGCAGCTTCCATAGTTAGAATAACTCGCTCGAGTATCAGTATCATCTGTAGCAGCGACAGTAATTGCTTTACTCACTCTTGCTGGAGAAGAACTACATGCATCTGCATTAGAATTTCCTGCAGCAACAACCATCACATAACCGTTATTAAATAAGTTTTCTACCGCGCTATCTAAGGATGTGTTCGCATCACCGCCTAAAGACATATTCACCACAGCAGGCTTTTTACCATTTTTTAATATCCAATCTAACCCTGCAATCACGTTACTCGAAGCACCAGACCCATCACATCCTAAAATTCGTATTGGTACTAAACTTACGTTTTTAGCAACACCATACGTACTGCCACCAACTGTTCCTGCTACATGAGTACCATGTCCATTACAATCTGTTGTACCATTTCCGTCAGATATCGCGGTATAGCCACTTAATACCCGCCCAGAGAACTGTTGATGTGTAGATAATATTCCGGTATCAACAATATAAGCTGTTGTGCCCGAACCTGTTTGTAAATATGAATAAGCTGAATCTAAAGGTAAAGTTTTCTGATCAATACGGTCTAAGCCCCAATCTGGATTGCTTTGTGTAGTTGCATCAATTTTCATGACTGTGTCATTTTCTACTGAAAGAACTTTGGGATTTTTTTTCATGGCTTCAACAAAAGCAGTACCCGCAACATCGGGTAAATAAATTGCAAATCCCTTAAGTACAGTATCGTAAGTCTGTAATATCTTTCCCCCATGTTCTTTAGCAATACTTTGTGCAAAATCATTAGAAGGGCCAACATCCTTATTAAGAATAACAATATATTGGTTTTTAATAATTCCTTTTGCTTCAGAGGAACTTAATACAGAATTTGTTGTAGCAGGTGCTGCATGGACTAGATTGACGGCGGCCATTGATAAGAAAGCAGCCGATATTTGGCAAAATTTCATAAAAAATCTCCATATTTTTTACTTCAGACATCGTTGTTATGATCAATACAGTCTTTATATTTAGAGGTTAAAATTTTTTAGAAAGGAATTTTTATTATATTCTCCATGTATTATAACCAAGTTATATTTTCATAAAACTTGGGTCTATACAATACTCTTATCTTTTTCAATTAAAAGTGAGAACCAGTTCAAATAAATTAAAAAATCGAAGATTATTTTAGTCTATTGATAATTTAGATTAATTGGGATGTATAATGTAAAAATATATAATCATTAAAAACAATATAAATGTAGAAATAATGAGATATGTTCCAATGGTGTTAAAACTTCTTAAAAATTTCCAGATATCCATAAATAAAATATAAAACAGTGAATTATATAAATTTTTGCAAATTTCAATCCTAGCTTCAACCAAAATAAATTTACAATTTCTTTAACTATACGTATTTAGTATTAAACATGTAAAGATATATTAAAAAAGTCTTTATTACTTACCGATTATAAAAATTTTAAATGATCTTAAATATATAATACAAATACCAAAATTAATAAAACCTATAATTTTTTAATTTTAGTTCTGGCAACTCAACCGTACATCCTGCTAAATGATGTCTACAGTTAACACTATATTCAATAAAACCACCTTTAATAAAGTAATTACAATGCCCATACATAATTATGAGCTGATCAAAAGTTGGTTTTTCCAAATCATGATTAAAAGTCCACTGGTTACCATTAGAAAAAGGATAATGTACAGGAATATAGTGAAGATACCCGCAACCTGGACACATATGTTTATACATGCCACCTTCAAAATATTGTACTTTCATAAAGGCTCCTTTATAAATAAAAAAACCAACTCATGAGAACCGACTAAATTAATTACTTTCAAATGCTATATATATTATTTAATTATTTTTATAACTTTTATTTTCTTATATTTTATCGAGCCTATATGACAAACTCATGAATGATTAGTCAGCTTATATTTTAATTAATCTATTTATTAAATGATAATTCAAGTTAAATCATGAAAAGAAAATCCTAATTTATTTCTTATTTTTCACAGGTCTATCTTATTCTTTCATATTAATCTTTGGATAGATATTATAGTTACAGAACCCTTTATCTTATTGTTTTTAAAAGTCAAATAAAAAAGTCCGCATCTTGGGAAGCTACGGACTTAAAAACTCAACTAAACAACAGCTAAACAATTTATTGTCTAGTGAGAAAGCACTATCTTTTTAATCTAATTAAGTTCCACTGTTAGGTCAACAACAATAAATAATTTCTATAAAAAAACAGGTTAAGATGTGATTCACCTCACACTTTATCTTTCTATTTTATAAAATTAATTAATCATACAATCACATTGCATATATTGTAATTCGACTGCTTAAACTAATATCGACTTAAAATAGTGCTCTAAAATAGAATAATGATTAATTTTAGGAATAAGCTTAAAAGAAAAAAAATCCTTATCTTGCTCTTTTTTAATTTCAAAATAATTTTGGCTTTGCCATTTCAATTCTTCGAGCTCAAGTTCACCACAGAAAATTGAACATGGGATAGTAATTCGATCACTGTGATGAATAGGACTATATTTTAAGATATCTTCGCTTGAAAGATTGAGAGCATGGTTTAAATGAGTGCTCTGTATAGGCCTTAAGTCATAAATCCCACTTAACAACACCATCTCAGATATGAGTGGATGGCCTAATGACGAAGCAGCCAGATGCGCCCCTGCCGAATGCCCAACCAAAATCACCTCGTCGGTTCGCCAGTCTTGCTCTCGAATAAAATTGAGAGCTTGATTAACTTGAGAAACAATATCTGAAATTTTGCTTTCTGGTGCCAGATCATATTCTAAAAGAACACACTGGGCTCCTTTTGCTAGAACATACGGTACGATGAATCCAAAATCTGATTTATCACACCATTGCCAATAGCCGCCATGAATAAAAATAACAGTCTTTTTGGCTTGCTCTAATGGAAATAAATCTAAGGTTGATCTTGGGTGTTTGCCATATTGAATATCTGCAATATGAGTAAATTCTTGGTAGCTCTGTAAACTTGTTCGTTGAAATTCTGCCAATATCTCATGTTCATTGGCCACAGTTCTAGCATTGTCATAGGGTGTCATAGGTCTCTCACTTCAACGATTCTTTATGAGCATTTAAGGCAAGCTTGGCTGACGAGCGTTTTAAATAGTAGAAAACCGTAAGTACAACAACTAATGGGACTCCAAATTGTAAAGTTGACTTGAATTCATTAGTAAACCATGTGGTGACTGTGATACTTAAAATTGCGATTAACCCCAACAGTGAAATTAACTGGCTCGCTGGAACCTTAAACTTTAACTGCTGGCCTTGTTGTGCTATTTTCCGTCTAAAAAACATATGCGTAACAAAAATACTGCCCCAAGTGAACAACGCACCAAACATAGATAAAGCAATCATGATTGGGAAAGCAGAGGCTGGATTAATCGTATAAACAATACTTGCAATACCAATACCCACTGCTGACAATAGCAATGCATTAATTGGTACGCCATTATGACTAATGCGACCAAATAATTTCGGTGCATCACCTGCGCGTGACAAGCTAAATAGCATACGTGTCGAGATATACAACATACTATTCATGGCGGATAAGGCCGCGACAATTACAATAAAATTTAAAATACTGTCCGCATATGGAATACCTACAATTTTCATTACCATCACAAAAGGGCTGGTCGCATCGGCTCCAATTAAAGTTATCCAAGGAACAAGTGCCACAATGAGAAATAAAGACAGTAGATAAAATAGGATTAAGCGAATTGCAGTACTTTTAAACGCTTTCTTAACGGCTCTTTCCGGATCTTTAGCCTCACCAGCCGCAACAGCGATCATTTCAATACTTAAATAACTAAATATTGAAATAATTACTCCGATCCAAACTCCACTAAAACCATGAGGAAAAAAGCCACCATGCTCGGTTAAATTAGAGAGAACCTGTTCTGTTCCTCCATGACTTTGAGTCAAAATACCAATTGCTAAAAGAATAAATACAATAATTGCAAAGACTTTTATTGTCGAAAACCAATATTCAACCAATCCAAAAGCTTTAACGCTATATGCATTAACCACAAGCAAAGTCAGCGAGAAAAAAGCGATCCAGACCCAAGAGCGTACATCTGGAAACCATAATTTCATATAGTCAGCAACTGCTGTAATTTCTGTACCGACCGCTAATACTATACATGCCCAATAACAATAACGGACTAAAAACCCAGCAAGAGGACTTACATAATGCTCAGCATATGCTCCAAATGAGCCTGACGTAGGATGCTGAACTGTCATCTCAGCCAAACAAGCCATAATAGCAAATGCGATTAAGCCACCAATGGCATAGCTCACGATGACAGCTGGCCCAGCAAAGCTAATTGCAAACTTGCTTCCCATGAACAGCCCTGTACCAATCGCTCCACCAATTGCAATCATTCCCATCTGTTTTGCGGATAATTTTTTATGTAAACCCGCTTCTCGATTTTGTATTTCATCAAAACTGCTCATAGGCCCTCCTAGCCATTCTTCTGATATTAACCTTTAACGATCAGGTCACTTCACTGCGCACCAGATAACGCTCATTCTTCCATTCACTATTCAACATAATCTGCTTAAGTTGCTGTACAGCATTCCAAATATCTTCGAAACCTAAATATAGAGGTGTAATTCCAAAACGTAATACTTCCGGCTCTCGATAATCCCCAATCACACCACGAGCAATAAGCGCCTGAATAATTTCATAACCAAACTCATGTCTATAACTGACATGGCTGCCGCGATATTTATGGTTTAAAGGTGTAATCAATTCAAAACCAAACTGAGGACATTCTTGTTGAACAAGTTGAATAAACAAATCAGTTAATTTGAGGGATTTCTCGCGTATTTGTTGCATATCAGCTTGCAAGAAAATATCGACGCCACATTCGATTAGACTCATCGAAATAATGGGTTGAGTTCCACACAAATAACGACGAATACTGTTAGCTGGTTCATAGTGCTGAGCCATATCAAATGGTTTTTTGTGCCCCCACCAGCCTGATAAAGGTTGCCAGAACTGATCACGATGCTTTCGATTTACCCATAACAATGCTGGAGAACCTGGGCCGCCGTTTAAGTATTTGTAAGTACAACCAATCGCAAAATCACTGTTGCTCTGATTAAGATCCATAGGCACCCCACCAACCGAGTGACATAAATCCCAAATAATCAAAGCATCTTTAGCGTGAATTTGTTGATTGATAGTCTCCATATCATAGAAATATCCAGTCCGATAATTCACATGAGAAAGAACAACGACAGCCACATCTTTTGCCAAAACACGAGATAGATCATCGGCCCCATCAATCAACTCAACTTGATAACCTTGATTAATCAAATCGATAAAGCCTTCAATAATATAAATATCGGTTGGGAAAGCATCTTTTTCTGCAACAATAATTTTACGTTCTGGAAATTTTTCGGCTTGAATTTTTACCGCTGCCGATAAAACTTTGAATAAATTTAACGTCGTTGAGTCCGAAATAACCACTTCCCCTTTTTCGGCACCGATAAGCTGCGCGACTTTATCTCCGAGTCTAGTCGGTAGCCCCCACCAATCTGCTTTATTCCAACTATTAATGAGGTCCTCGCCCCACTCTTTTGAAATAATGTGCTGAGCAACCTCTAATGATTTCTTTGGTCTTGCACCTAAAGAATTACCATCTAAATAAATGACATTTTCTGGCAGTGCAAATTCATCTTTAAACTTTTTGAGTTCATCTTCCTGATCCCAATAGAGGCATTGTTCGCGAGTAATCATTTGTTATTTCACCTATTTTCAACATTTCCTTTGTATTTGAATTTTATCACGCCAATTCTTTCGATTTATTCGATAATATTTGATTAAAATTTGCTATTTTCGTATAAAATTCGAATTAAAATTAAAAAACATGGATGAAATTCGAAAATGAATATAGATGCAATCGACCTAAAAATTCTGAAGTATTTACAAGATAATGCTCGGTTAAGTAACCAAGAACTGGCCGATCTGGTTAACCTTTCGGCTTCAGCTTGTCATCGGCGTGTTAAAATTTTAGAAAGCAATGGTGTAATTGAAAAATATCAAGCGAAAGTTAATTATGAAAAACTAGGCATAAAAATTGAGGCAATTGTCGAAATAAAACTTGCCCAGCTAACAGAAAATGATCATAACTTCTTTTTAAGTCAGATCAAAAATTTTGATGAAGTCATTAATGCATATATTATTACTGGCGAATCTAATTATGTTTTACACGTGGCGACCAAAGATTTGAGTTCTTTTTCTCATTTCGTTATTAATACCTTAAATAAAATAAAAGGTGTAGTCAGCATTAATTCCAAGATCATTTTACAGAAGATTGTGCAAAAACCACTTTGATCCCTCATTTTCAATTAAAGAGCCATCTCATGATCGAAACAAAACGTTTAATTTTAAGACAGTGGAAAGAAAGTGATTTTGAGCTATTTATAACAATGGGCTTAGATCAAGATGTTATGCAATTTTTCCCAAATCTTTTAACACCCCAAGAAAGCCTTAATTTAATCCAAAAAATTTCATCTCTTATCCAAGAAAAAGGTTGGGGCTTTTGGGCAGTAGAATTAAAAGAAACCCATCAATTTATCGGGTTCATTGGTCTACACAGCCAACCTGAACAATTTGACTTTTCTCCATGTGTGGAAATTGGGTGGCGGCTTGCAAAAGAATTTTGGAAACGAGGTTATGCAACAGAAGGTGCAAAAGCAGTTTTAGATTATGGTTTTAATATACTGAATTTAGATAAAATCGTTTCATTCACCGCTACGATTAATACCCCCTCTCAAGCTGTCATGAAAAGACTTGGAATGCACAAAGTTAAAAACTTCGAACATCCTAAAGTTCCTCTTCATCACGAATTAAGAGAACATGTGCTATATGAAATCACGAATACTTACTCATCAAAATCATAGCCAACAGAGGTTGAACATTCCCAATATTCATTAAGTTTATCTGCTATTTCTTCTTTTTCCATGGTGGTAAGTACATAAAAAAGTTTAGCCTCTTTATTCTTTCTTAGAATTAATAAATTGTAATAATCATACTCAGGTCCATTCAGCCCTAAGGTAAGTTGTGACTCACAATGTTTTTCTGCTTTGTAGTGCCACTCAAGTTTATAAGTATCAAGGCCATCTGCAGCATTGATTACGATACCGTCATTGGTTCCACCAATAAATCCAATTTTCATTGCTTTCTCTAAGTTCTTATAGGAATAATTTTAAATATAACTTTAAATAAGTATCCTTCAATTTATAAAATGTTTGTCAATACGTATCCTATGTAAGCAAATTTAATCTTAGGAGCTAAAAACCTTAAATAAATTTTAAATATTTTTAATTTAAGGAAGGAGTTTTCTACTAACACTGTCTCATTATTATTTTTTGTTTTACCAAATTCCGCGTTATAATTTCAAACCATTTATCTCTCCTATCCATCCTATGAAGCTATGTAAATTTTAGAGAATTATGGGATGTAGCTTTAAATTAGTTTGAGTATTTATAAGTTTATTTAATTTATGATTTTAAAAGGATATATGGTAAATGTGTCTTAAAAATTTTGCTATAAATGATTTTGGAGATATTTAAAAAAATGTCTAGAATCATAATGTTTGACATGGACGGAACACTCTTAGATCTCGCTTTTGATGATTTCATATGGAATGAATGTCTTCCTGAACGACATGCAAAAACACATCAACTTTCTCTCTCCAAGAGCAAAGAAAAGCTATATCAATTTTATCAATCACATCGCCATACGCTTGTTTGGTATTCATCAACCTATTGGACTAAAACTGTAGGCGTTGATGTACTCAAATTACAACAAGAATTTCAATCTAAGATTCAAGCTCGTTCTGGCTGCATTGAGCTTTTGCAACAACTTAAAGAGCAAGGATACATGTGTTGGCTCGTGACTAATGCAGACCGCGCGAGCTTACGCTTAAAACTCGATAATATTGCGATTGAACATTTCTTTGATGTCATCATATCAAGTGAACAAGTAGGTTATGCCAAAGAAGACGTCAATTTTTGGCAAGAACTCCAAAGATTACATCCATTCAATCCAGATGAAACGATTTTTATTGACGATACGGCTCCCGTATTAAAAACGGCAGAAAAATTTGGTATTCAACACTTGTTTACTATCTCACAGCCCTCAAGTCTAAAGGATATAAAACAGCATCAAGATTTAGAATTTAAAGCACTAGATCGGCTTACAGAATTGCTGTCTATATTGAATGAAATTGATAGAAAGGATAATGATGTCAAAATTGCCTGAAAACGATGCTGTAGAGACCATGCGTGTTGACAAATGGTTATGGGTTGCTCGTTTTTTTAAAACTCGTTCAATTGCTAAAGCCGCGATTGAAGGAGGTAAAGTACATCACAATAATGAGCGTGTAAAAGTTTCCAAAGAAATTCGAATTGGAATGGAACTTATTATTCAGCAAGGGTTTGATAAAAAAACTGTTGTGATAAAAGGCCTTTCGAACACACGTGGTCCAGCTCCAGTCGCACAGCAACTTTATGAAGAAACCGAAGTGAGTATTGCTAGACGGGAGTTGATTGCATCACAACGAAAATTGCATAATCTAGCTCGACCGGACCATAGACCGAGTAAAAAAGATCGTCGACAAATTAGTCGGTTTAAACAGGAGAATGATCAACATTGGTCATACGGTGATGAATAAAAACGTCGAGTTGTGTCGCACACACACATACAACACATAGAAGCTATAGAAAAAATCTGTCACTATTAACCTAGTGAAACAAGTTGAGATTCAATGCATCCACTTGGGTTAAACGTGATGAACATAGAGTATTGAGGTTTTTGAGATGGATGAGAATAAAAGCAAAGCATTACAAGCCGCGCTAAGTCAAATTGAGAAACAATTTGGCAAAAATACGGTGATGCGTCTCGGTGACAACACTGTTCAAGCTGTTGAAGCCGTATCTACAGGCTCTTTGACTTTAGATATTGCATTGGGGATTGGCGGTTTACCAAAGGGTCGTATTGTCGAGATTTATGGTCCAGAATCTTCTGGTAAAACCACAATGACTCTACAAGCGATTGCCCAATGTCAAAAAGCTGGTGGTACTTGTGCATTTATCGATGCAGAGCATGCATTAGATCCACAATATGCACGTAAACTTGGTGTAGACATTGATAACCTGCTTGTATCACAGCCTGATAACGGTGAACAAGCGCTCGAAATTGCAGATATGCTCGTTCGCTCTGGCGCAATTGATATGATTGTTGTCGACTCAGTCGCTGCCCTTACCCCTAAAGCAGAAATTGAAGGCGAAATGGGTGACTCTCATATGGGCTTGCAAGCTCGTCTAATGAGTCAGGCACTTCGTAAGATTACGGGTAATGCTAAACGCTCAAACTGTATGGTTATTTTCATTAACCAGATCCGTATGAAGATTGGGGTAATGTTTGGTAGTCCAGAAACTACAACTGGTGGTAACGCATTGAAGTTCTACGCTTCTGTACGTTTAGATATCCGTCGTATTGGTCAAGTAAAAGAAGGCGATGAGATCGTCGGCTCTGAAACCCGAGTTAAAGTGGTTAAAAACAAAATGGCTCCTCCTTTCAGAGAGGCTATTTTCCAAATCCTATATGGTAAAGGCACAAACCAGCTAGGCGAACTTGTAGATTTAGCTGTACAACAAGATATCGTACAAAAAGCAGGTGCTTGGTATTCATACCAAGGTAATAAAATTGGTCAAGGTAAGAACAATGTTATTCGCCACTTTGAAGAAAATCCTCAAATGGCTGGAGAGATTGAACGTAATATCCGTGAACAGTTGTTAACAACAGGTACTAATACTGCTCAAGTTGAAGATGAAGAAGAAGCTGATCTTCTACTAGAATCTTAATTATTCATGAGCCTTAAAACGCCCTTCGGGGCGTTTTTTTACAAGGGAATCCCAATACCATGTTCAAAAGAACTGAAGAACAGTCTCAACAAAGAGCTTTGCTTACAGGTCAACGTTTACGCTCTTATGCTTTTGCTTTATTGACTCGTCGAGATTACTCCAAGGCAGAGCTTACTGAAAAATTAACTCGTTATGCACAAAACCCTGAAGAGGTTAAGCAACTTGTTGAAGAATTATCTGAACAAAACTATCAAAGTGATCAACGCGTTGCGGAATTAACATTAGCTAGCCAGATTCGTAAAGGCAAAGGTCCCAAACGTATTAAACAAGCTTTAAAAACAAAACAAATTGAAAATGATTTAATTGCGGATGAAATTCATAATATTGATTGGGTAGAACAGGCTTATCAACTGAAAGTGAAGAAATTCGGTGAAGAAGTAGAAAAAGACCCTAAACTTAAAGCAAAACAAATGAGATTTTTACAATATAGAGGATTTGATTTAGATGTAATTATGAAAGCAATCCAACGGAGAGTGGATTAAAAGAATGGTGGCAGCCCCACTAGCAAAACTTCGGCACATCATAGATCTGCTACCGTTGCTACCTTCCGGTCCTGGCGGGGTTCACAGAGTACAATTGCGAAGCCACCAGCGGGGCTACCATTGCAAAACAGAGTATAGAGATTTTTAAAATAGTTGCAAGCCTTCTTCACAGTTTTAAGCAAGTTTATGTTTCAATTGATTAATTCATCAGCAAAAAGCCTTAACTTTCTATACTTATCTCCCATATATTCTTTCTTGTATCTAATTTTGGATAAAATATGCTTGAAGATTGTAAACTATTCTTGCATTTATATTGTTAGCTGTTTTAATTGCATTGACCAATTAAAATCTTAGTTAGATAGTTAAGTGAATAGTTTATATATTCCTTTTTTAAGTTGGCTTTTACATAAAATTATGGACCTATACTCATGCGATTGATGAAGCATTCTTTCTTATTTATTGCCTTAATGAGCACTACCTCTCTCTATGCCAACATTCCAATTGAGTCTCGCGGTTTAAGCCAAAGCGGTGGTAGCGCAACTAATACTTCTTCTAATAATGTTTCGGTACCTAGTAATTTAAACTGGGAATTAATGCAAAAAAATCAACAATTAGAAAATGATATACGTACCCTACGTGGGCAGTTAGAAGAACAATCAAATGATATTGAACAATTGAAAAAAGATCTATCTAATCGCTACACAGACCTAGATCAGCGCCTAGAACTCCTTAATCAGAAAGTTGATCCTGAAAGTACACAATCAGATAATCCAACGAACAGTGATGCTCCTGCTACGGCAAACACAGAAACTCCTGTAGTTGAAAACAAAGTAGTGAATGCTGCTCCAACAAGCACCCCATCCACTACTCCCCCATCCCAACCGGAAGCCTCACAACCACCTTCACAAAACCAATCAAACCCTATAGAGCTTGAAAAGGCAGCTTACACTGTAGCTCTGGATGCCTATAAGCAAGGTGGTGCAAAAAAAGCGATTGCTCCAATGCAGAACTTTATCAAAAACCATCCTAATAGCGTCTATACAGGGAATGCCTATTTCTGGTTAGCCGAGTTTAATTTAGCAACTGATCCAGTGAATTATAATGAAGCTAAAAAGAACTACAGTGTAGTAGCAACTCGATATCCAAATTCGAGTAAAGCTCCACGCGCCCTTTATCAACTCTATAGCATTGCTAAAGATGTCGATAAAAACACAGCTTCAGCAAACCAATATAAAACTAAAATTTTAAGTCAGTATCCAAAATCTGAAGAAGCCAATTTTTTTAATAAATAATAATTTTAAGAAAAAAAAGACACTGCAAAATGCAGTGTCTTTTTTTTAATATATTTTCTTAACGCACAATACCACGTTCTGACTGTTCAACAGAGTCAATTAGTAATTGAGCTTCAGGAACATTCGGAAGAATATCATTTTTAATCTGCTCAACAGCTTGAACAGAAGTAAGACCTGATTTAAAAATTAATTTATAAGCCTCTCTGAGACCTTGAATTGTATTCTTAGACCAACCCTTTCTACGCATTCCTTCGATATTAATACCGAATGCATGAGCTGGATTACCAGAAGCCATAACGTAAGCTGGCACATCTTTTAAAATTAGTGATGCTCCACCCACCATACTGTAAGAATCAATTTTACAGAATTGATGAATACCAGAATTACCACCAATAATGATGTGATCACCTATGTGTACGTGCCCAGCAACACCAACGTTATTCGCGAAGATATTGTGATCACCAACAATACAATCATGTGCAATATGTGTATTAACCATCAATAGGTTATGACTTCCTATTTTAGTTAAAGCATTATCTTGCACAGTTCCTCTATGTAAACTGCAATGTTCACGAATTAAATTATGATCACCAATCTCTAACCAGGTTTCTTCACCTTGATATTTCAAATCTTGGCAAACCTCACCAACACTTGCGAACTGGAAAATCTCATTATTTTGACCAATTTTGGTAAAACCACCCACCACTACATGAGAATGAAGTTTAGTACCCGCACCAATCGTCACATTTGGACCGATAACGCAATAAGGTCCTATCTGGACATCTGGAGCAATCACTGCAGATGGATCAATAATGGCCGTAGAATGAATTAAGTCGTGATTGCTCATGCCTGCTCTGTTTTTTGGTGTGAAATCATAATTTCAGCGGTTGTTGCTACAATACCATCCACGGTAGCCGTACAATTATATTTGTAGATACCGCGTTTTTGCATTACTAATTCAGATTTTAATACAAGTTGGTCACCAGCAACTACTTGTTTTTTAAATCTAACTCTTTCCGCACCAGCAAAAAGAAATAAAGAGCCAGGTTTTGGCGTTTCGTTGTTCATAATAAACCCTAAAACACCTGAAACTTGAGCTAATGCTTCAACAATTAAAACACCAGGCATAATTGGATATTCTGGGAAATGTCCCTGTAGGAACTCTTCATTGATAGAAACATTTTTATAACCAACAATACTATTGTCAGTAACTTCAGTCACACGATCAACCAATAAGAAAGGATAACGATGCGGCAAATATTGACGAATCGTTTGAATCTGCATTGGTAATTCAGGGATGGCAAATTTAGGTGTAGTTGACTCGGTCATAATATTCTATTTACGCAAATTAAAGGTTGATTCAAGAGACTCTATTTGAGCTTGTATATGATCAAGTCGTTTAGTGATTTGGGTCAATGGCACATCTGCTAATTGTCGCAAGCGTACAATTGTCTTTTTCCAATGGCTATTTTCAAATAATCCAATTCCCGAAGAGTAAGTACCAGGTTCAGAAATATTTTTTGTGACCATTGACATTCCGGTCAAAGTCACGTTATCGGTAATAGAAAGGTGCCCTGATACACCGCAAGCCCCTGCTAGAATACAGTTTTTGCCAATTTTAACGCTACCAGCAATTCCGCATTTAGCAGCGATAGCTGTATTTGAACCAATATGAACGTTATGCGCGATTTGCACAAGGTTATCAATAATTACCCCATCTTCCAAAATGGTGTTATCGAGTGCACCTCGGTCAATACTACAATTTGAACCAATGCGGACATCATTACCAACAATAACTGAACCTAATTGAGCAATGCGATGCCACTTTCCTTGATATGGCGCAAAACCAAAGCCTTCACTACCAATTACAGTACTTGCGTGAACTCGCACACGATCAAATAATTTAGATTCACCAGTAATTGTGACATGAGCATCAATAAAACAATCTTTTCCAATTTCCACATTATTATCCAATCGAGTATGAGACTGAATAATGGTGTTATCGCCTACCACACAATTTTCGCCAATTACGACGTAATGACCAATATATGCTGTTTCGGAAATGATCGCAGAAGGATGAATTTGAGCTGTACTTTCTATACCTACCGATGTGATTTTTTTATCAAACACATGAGTAAGTATGGCAAAAGCTAAATAAGGATTATCAACAATAATAAAATTTTGTTTGTCAGGAAGCTGTTCTTTAATAAGGCTCGTAACAATGTACGCACCCGCACGGCTAGCCTTTGCTTGATCAATATACTTTTCGCCATTCACGAAAGCAATTTGATGAGTTTCAGCATTTTCTAAACTTGCTAAGTTTATAAATTGAAGACTACCCGTACCTACTAGCTCACCATTTACTAGGTGAGCTAGTTCATCTAAACGATAATGTTGCACTTTCATTAATTTATTTCATTGAATTAACCTTTTGTATCATTTTATCAGTTAAATCATATTTAGCGTCATAGGCAACGGTTGAATTTTTATTCAAAATGAAATCAAGATTATTTTCTTTTCGTAATTGTTCAGCTGCTTGCTTCACACGAGTCTCAAAAGTTGAGTTCATTCCTTGCAGACTAGTTTGAACTTTAGACTGCAAACCTTGTTGAGTAGAATTAAATTCATTGAGTTTAGTCTGATATTGTGCCTGAAGCTTTTTAATATCATCTTCTTTCATTTTTTGCCCTTGAGTTTGGGCTTGACGCTGAAGGCCTTCCAACTCTTTACCCAACTGCTCAAGACGAGTTGTTGTTGGCTTAACTGATTGATTTAAACTTGCGTTTTGTTGTTTCAAATAAGAACTGCTTTCAACAACTTTAGCAAGATCAATAACACCATAACCAGCAGCATTAGTCATTGCAGAAACTGTCAGACCTAATCCTAACATTAATATATTTAATTTTTTCATTTAAATTTGTGTCCTTATTTCATGTTTAGTCAAGTCGTACTTAGAAAGTACGACCGATTTCAAACTGGATCTCTTTAGTTTCATCACCAGGCTTATCATTTAGAGGGAATGCATAGCTAAGAGATAATGGTCCAATCATAGTAATCCATGTAAAACCAACACCTACGCTATAACGCATATTACCTAAGTCGAAACCATAGTTATCTTCACAGTATTTTTTAGCATCTGCGATTTGCTGGCCATTCATAATCATAGAATAAGAACCAACGTCGCACTTGGTATCAAACACTTGACCGCCTTCAGCAAAAATGACTGGTCTCACTTGACGAGTCCAGTCCCCTTTGAAAGGTAACGGTAAAGCAAGCTCTGTACCAAACTGGACTAAAGCATTACCACCCACTTCTTCTGGAGAACCATCATTTTTTTGCTCTTCTTGTAAATTCACGCTTGAATATTTCGGACCCAAGGTGCTGTTATCATAACCACGAACAGAACCATAACCACCCGCATAGAAGTTTTTATAGAACGGCAAATCATTACCATAGCCAAGCTTACCATAGCCACGTAATACAAAACCTGTACTACCGATTGGGAAGAATGCTTGAGCATCATAAGTCGCTTTTTGATAGTCGACATCACTACCAGGTAAACCAATTTCTAAGCCTACTCGATGAGACATCCCTGATGTAGGGAAAATTGGACGGTTTAATGTGTTATATGACCAACCTAAATTTAAGTTGTAAGTAAAGAACTCACCTTCAAAAGCGTTGTCATAAGTTATTGGATCAGTCTTACACTTGATTTCGATAATATTACCCTGTTCATCTTTTACAGGATCTTGCTGATCTATTGGACAATAACTCTCTTTACCTGTTGCCTTACCGCCATTTGCTAACAAGTAGTCACGTACATATGTAGAAACATAAGGGCCAGTCGTTACTTTAGTATTATCAATACCTAAAGAGGCACTTAGACTTTGGTTTTCATCAATTGGATAACCAAAACTTAAACTACCACCGAAACTATCGGTAACATAGTTATTAACGTTATAGTCATCATTCAGTTTCGTTTTACGATAATAAACGTTATAACCGCGGCTTACTCCATCAATCGTGAAGTAAGGGTCGGTAACACTTAAATTATAGTAGTCTTGAGTTTCAGAGCGAGATAAATCGATCGCAACACGATTACCTGTTCCCATAAAGTTAGTTTGACTCAAACCTGCTTGGAATGTGATACCACCACTTTGTGAGTAACCTACCGCTAATGTTGTAGTTCCCGAGTGTTGTTCTTCAACATTTACGTTTAAATCCACCTGATCTGGTGAGTTTGGAATACGAGCTGGTTTAATATCAACTGTTTTAAAGAATCCTGTACGCTCTAAACGAACCTTAGACAAATCAATTTTTTCATTGCTGGCTAAAGCTCCTTCCATTTGACGCATTTCACGACGCAATACTTCATCGGCAGTTTTACTGTTACCTGTAAAATTAATACGACGCACAGTAACTTGCTGACCTGGATTCACATAGTAATTTAAGTCAACAACACCTGTATCATTATTAATTTGCGGAACAATATTTACATCTGCAAAGTAATAACCAGCATTACCATATTTACGCAATAATAATTGCTTAACGGCATTTACTTTCTCTTGCGAATAAGTGTCACCATCTTTATAGATTTTTAAAGCTTGTAACTCTTCTGGCTTATAAAGTGCATCACCTAAAAATTTGGTTTGTCCAAATTTAAATTGACTACCTTCCTCTACAGCAACTTCAATAAAGATGTTCTTCTTATCTTCACTAATATTAAGCTGTGAGTTATTGATATGAAAATTGATATAACCCTTATTCAGATACATCGCACGCAAAGCTTCAAGGCTCGCTGCCATTTTCTCTCTAGCATAACGGTCATTACGAGTTACTATTGAAGCCCAACCGCTTTCTTTAACTGCGAAAGCTTGTTTAATTTCACTGTCTTTAAAAACAGTATTACCAATAATATTGATATTAAAAACTTTAGCCGCCGTACCTTCATTAAAATTTAATTTAAGTTCAACACGGTTATTTGGACGAGCTATCGTATCAACAGTTACATCAGCATCATAACGGCCTTGCTGGGTATATTGCTGCTCTAATTCAGTTTCAATTGTTTGTAAAGCTGACTTCTTAAAAACTTCGCCTTCAGCAATACCCATTTTTTTGAGGCCTTGTTCTAAAGCCTCTTTAGGAATAAGTTTGTTACCCTTAAATTCAAGCTTTGAAATAATTGGGCGCTCTACGACATTAAAAACTAAAGTATCGTTGTCTCTTGATGCTTTAATATCATCAAAAAGTCCAGTGGCATACAATGTTCGAATTGCTTCTGCGATCATCGGTTCATTAACGCGATCGCCACTGTTGATTGGCAACATGGTAGAAACATTTGCAGGAGTAAGACGGACCAAACCATCTACACGAATATCTCGAACGACGAAATCATCAGCTGCATATGCTTGTTGTACCGCTGCCATAGCGCTAACAAGTGCCAAAGGCATTAAAAAATGTGTGTGCCGCATGCCAGTTTTTTCCAGTAAGTTATAAATCCATATACGTTTACAAACGCATAAAATCGTTAAATAAAGCTAAAAGCATCATACTACCGAGCAGTACCATACCAATTTTTAGACCAAACATTTGTATTTGTTCAGAAACAGGCTTACCACGAATAGCCTCAATAATGTAATAAACGAGATGTCCACCATCTAGCATTGGAATTGGCAATAAATTTAAAATTCCAAGACTTACACTCATTAAAGCCATAAATGAGATAAAAGTCTGCCATCCCATTTCTGCACTTTGTCCCGCTACTTTAGCGATTGTAATTGGTCCAGAAAGATTCTCTAGACCAATTAATCCCTTAACCATTTTTACTATTGAACTCAATATCATGCTAGAGATTTGACCAGTTTTCTCTAGTGACATCTCGAAAGCTTGTATTGGAGTATATTGAATTGTTTGCTTATATTCGTCAGGAATTGTAATTTTTCCTGCATCACTTTTCACACCCAAAACACCACTCACTTGCCCCATGTTATCTCGTTTTCCTTGAGGCATGACTTGTAAATGGACTAATTGACTATTACGCAACACATCAATATTGAGTAATTTTTCTGGAGAATGTTGTACGACCTCGACAACATCGAACCAGTCTTTCATTGCCTGACCATTAATTGAAACAATACGATCACCTACTTTCATTCCTTGACGAATTGCAGCTCCATCTTGAGTCAATTCAGTAACAACAGCAGGAATAACAGGACGATATGGTAAAAAACCTAACACATCTAAGGCTGATTCATTCTGGTTTTTTAAGAAGTCTTTAATTGGTAAAACAATATTTTTTTCAGTACCTGCACGGTCTACATCAACATTTACAGTGCCAGTTTCACCTACACGATCAATTAAAGCAAAGTTAAGTTTTTCCCAAGTTTGCGTTTCTTTTCCATCAACAGCAATAATCTTGTCACCGACTTGCATTTGTGCAGTTGCTGCTGGTGAGTTTGGTATAACTTTACCGACTCTAGTGTTCAGTTGCTCTTGTGCAGGTAAAAATAAGATCCAGAAAAGCAAGACAGCAAAAATCAGATTAATTAATGGACCAGCTGCAACAATTGCTATACGTTTCCATGGCTTTTGGCGGTTAAATGCATAAGGTAAATCTTGCTCTGCAACATTACCTTCACGCTCATCAAGCATTTTTACATAGCCGCCCAATGGTAAAGCTGAAAGTTGATATTTGATGCCAGATTTTTTTGATGTCCACTTGAGTAATGTAGGTCCAAAACCAATGGAATACACTAAAACTTTAACGCCTAGTTTTCGTGCCACCCAATAATGACCGAACTCATGAATTGCAATTAAAGGACCAAGTAAAAGAGCCGCTGCTGCAATCATAAATAATGCACTCATTTCAGCCTCCTATACTTGATATATATTGCTGCGCTACATGTCGTGCTATTTCATCTTTAGCTAAAATACACTCAATATTTTCAGCAACTGAATTTTCCAATTTTTGCAAAGTATGCTCTACCACTTGTGGGATATTTGTAAATCCAATCTGTTCCTTTAAAAATGCAGCAACAGCAACTTCATTTGCAGCATTTAAAATAGTAGGCGCCAAACCTCCCGCACGCATTGCCTGACGAGCTAAATCAAGTGCTGGGAATTTTTGAATATCTGGCGCTTGGAAATTAAGCTGAGAATATTCAAACAAATCTAAAGCAGGAACACTCGTCTGTAAACGCTCAGGCCATGCTAAAGCATGTGCAATTGGCGTACACATATCTGGATTACCCATTTGCGCCAATGTTGAACCATCCACATATTGCACCATAGAATGAATAATACTTTGTGGATGAACAACAACTGTAACAAAATGTTCAGATATTGAAAACAAATGACATGCCTCGATCAACTCCAACCCTTTATTCATAAGAGTAGCTGAGTCAACTGAGATTTTCTGTCCCATAGACCAGTTGGGATGCTTACAAGCCTGTGCAGGAGTAACTTTTTCTAATTGTTCTAACGAATGGTTTAAAAATGGTCCACCTGAAGCGGTCAATAAGATTCTTGATACACCCTGTTGAGGTTGTCCATTTCTTTCAGCTTCTAAATAGTTATGAGGCAATGACTGAAAAATAGCGTTGTGTTCTGAATCAACTGGCAATAACAACGCCTGATGATCACGTGCTGCTTGCATCATGATTTCACCAGACATAACCAAAGCTTCTTTATTAGCAAGCAATACGCGTTTACCAGCTTTCACAGCAGCTAGAGTTGGCAACAAACCTGCAGCACCAACAATTGCAGCCATAACAATATCAACATCTGGATGAGATGCGATACTTACTAACCCTTCCTGATTAGTCAAAATCTCAATATTTTGTAATTCATTTTCTACAAATAAAGCTGCTAATTCATCAACTTTTTGCTTTGGAACAACTACAACTTTTGGTTGGAATTGTTTGCAAATTTCAACCAACTCAGAAATTCGACTATGAGCTGAAACCGCAAACACTGAATACTTATCAGGATGTTGATTTAAAATTTTTAAGGTACTTTGACCAATGGAACCGGTTACACCTAATATGCAAACAGATTGTGTCATCTATAAATCTACACCAATAAGTTTTAATATATACATTCCCGTTGCAAAGATCGGGGCTGCAGCAAGTAAAGAATCAATACGATCTAACACACCACCATGACCTGGTAAAACACGACCAGAATCTTTAATACCGGCACGACGTTTAATCATTGATTCAAATAAGTCACCTAAAACTGAACCAAATACCGTAATTAACGACAATATAAGAAACAGAATTTGCTGAATTAAAGTTAAATTTAGATAATGATATTGCACAACCACCATTATTACTACGGTCGTAATAATACCACCATACAAACCTTCCACTGATTTATTAGGGCTTACAGTCGGAGCTAGTTTTCTTTTTCCAAATTTACGACCAACAAAGTAAGCACCACTATCCGCGCCCCAAACGAGCAAGAACAGATACATTAACCACCATGGTGAACTTTGCCATACTACAAAAATTGATGTTACCGCAGCGCAGACTAAAATTATGCCAATCACATACAAGGTTGCATTATACCAGCCATCAAATTCAGGAAATGACTTAACCCAATATACACTGACAATCCAAGTCAAAATTGAAGCAGACCACAAAAGTAATGCAATATCATGGAAAAATAGGGCGACACCTGAAACAAATGCAACAAGCAGACCGTAACACCAAGCTTTAGGTTTTACAGCATTTGCAGTTTCGTGAGGCATTAATTTATACCACTCATACCCCGCTACCCCTGCTGCAACAATCATAAGAACCAACATTGGATAATGTGATTGCGTAGCAAACATACAGCCTAAAACAACTGCAACAAGTACCAATGCGGTAACAATCCGCTCTAACATTATAAATTCTCTATTTTCTCTTGCTGAATTTGTTCAGATGTTTTGCCAAAACGACGTTCACGCCCTGAAAAAACATTCAATGCATGATCGAACTCTTTTACTGTAAATTCTGGCCATAAAGCTTCGGTAAAATACAGTTCCGCATAAGCTGCTTGCCACAACAAGAAATTAGATATGCGATAATCTCCGCCTGTGCGGATTAGCAAGTCCACAGCCGGCAGATCGTTTAGACTGACATATTTTTCGAACAAATCAACATTTATTTGATCAGCACTAAATTCACCACGGGAAACGGCCTCTGCAACCTGTTTTGCTGCATTAGCAATGTCCCACATCCCACCATAGCTTATTGCAATGGTTAAGGTCATAGTGTCATGGTGTGCTGTCTGTTGCTCTGCATCTTCCATTAAGGCAACTAAGTGTGAGGATAATCGAGAACGATCACCGATAAAACGTAAAGCAATATTAAATTTCTTCATGCGAGGAATTTGCTCATGAATACTTTCTTCCAGAAGCTTCATAAGCAGATCGACTTCATACTGCGGTCGATTCCAATTTTCACTTGAAAATGCAAAAACAGTTAAAGCACGAATACCAGTTTTTTTACAATGTTCAACGATAGGATCAAGAACATTTTTACCTTCCCGATGCCCATCACCTTTTTGCATTTGATTTTTTTTTGCAAAGCGGTTGTTGCCATCCATAATGATGGCAACATGCTTGGGAAGATGATACTCTTCAGAATCGGTCATAAAAATTAGACCTTCATCAATTCTGCTTCTTTCGCTGCAAGACGCTTGTCTACTTCTGCAACATATTTGTCAGTAATTTTCTGAATATCGTCACCTGCACGGCGCTCATCATCTTCAGAAATTTCTTTTTCCTTCAATAATGCTTTGATATCACCTAAAACATCACGACGAATATTACGAATCGCAACTTTTGCATTTTCAGCTTCATTACGTGCAACTTTTTGCATATCACGACGTGTTTCTTCAGTTAATGCTGGTAAAGGCACACGAATTGCATCTGCTGTAATCGGGTTTAAACCAAGATCACTTTCACGGATTGCCTTATCAATAGCTGAAACCATTGTACGTTCAAATGGCTGAACAATAAGTGTACGAGAGTCTTCAATACCCACGTTTGCTACTTGATTTAATGGCACATCAGAACCGTAGTAAGGAACCATCACACCATTTAAGATTGATGGGTGTGCACGGCCGGTACGAACTTTAGCAAACCCGAGTTCTAAAGACTCTAGAGTTTTTAACATACGCTGTTCGCTGTCTTTTTTCAGATCGTTAATCATATGATCTACCTTACTTATTTATTCAAAGATATATTTAACAAATTTAATTTAGCGCTAGTATAAAGAGCTTTCGGTAACACGTACATTACTTAGTAACGCGCGTTCCTTCTTTTTCACCCATTACTACTGACAATAATGCACCTGATTTATTCATATCAAAAACTTGCAATGGCACATTATGGTCACGACACAAACAAATAGCAGTCAAATCCATAACACCAAGCTTTTCATCTAACACTTGGTCAAAAGTTAAATGATCGTATTTAACAGCATCATCATATTTACTTGGATCTTTATTATAAACGCCATCAACTTTAGTCGCTTTTAAAATCAAATTCGCTTCAATTTCAATACCGCGTAAACATGCTGCTGTATCTGTTGTGAAAAATGGATTTCCTGTACCCGCAACGAAAACACAAACTTCACCTTGACTCAAATGACGAATCGCATCACGACTTGAGTAAGACTCTACCACTGTGCCAATTGGCAATGCAGACATAAGACGAGTTCTGATGTTACGGCGAACTAGAGCATCACGCATAGCTAAGCCATTCATTACAGTTGCAAGCATACCCATTTGATCGCCTGTTACACGACCCACCAAGCCATCTTTTTGCAACTGACTACCGCGGTACAAATTACCGCCACCCACAACGATACCCACTTGCACACCTAAACCAACCAAGTGCGCAATTGAAAGTGACATATGATCTAAAACTTGGGCATCAATACCCATATCTTTATTACCTGACAATGCCTCACCAGATAATTTTAATAGAATACGTGAATAACGTGGGCTAATTGTTTCCGCCATGACTTTGCTCCAAAACCTCTTAAACTGAATGCTCTTTAAATATATTTCGATTAAACCGATTTAATTTTAATTAACTTTGCAAATAAATCGTATTCATCTGCATCGGTAATTTCGACTTCCAATATATCGCCCGGTTGAATAGTGCTCTTATCGATATCTTCTACAAACACATTACCGTCAATTTCCGGAGCATCGGCATAAGAACGTGCAACGGCAACAGGATATTCGTCTTCTAAACCATCGACTAATACAGTCATCGTTTGACCAATACGTTTTTGTAATTTGGCAGCAGATATTTGCTGCTGCACTTGCATAAAGCGCTCGTAACGCTCTTGCTTAATTTCTTCTGGCACATGATCGGGTAAATCATTTGCCGTAGCGCCTTCTACTGGTGAATAGGTAAAGCAGCCTACGCGATCAAGTTGAGCTTCAACTAACCAATCTAACAAAATCTGGAAGTCTTCTTCAGTTTCGCCTGGGAAACCAACCACAAAAGTAGAACGGATCACAAGGTCAGGACATTTTTCACGCCATAATTTAATTTTTTCTAGTGTGTTTTCACTGTGAGCCGGACGCTTCATTAATTTAAGAACGCGTGGGCTTGCATGTTGGAAAGGAATATCAAGATAGGGCAAGATTTTACCTTGAGCCATTAAATCAATTACCGCATCCACATGTGGATATGGATATACATAGTGTAGACGCACCCAGATGCCCAATTGGCCTAGTGCTTCACACATATCGAAGAATTTTGTCTTAACAGGCTGACCATTCCAGAAGTCAAGTTTGTACTTGGTGTCTACGCCATAAGCCGATGTATCTT
The DNA here is from genome assembly GCF_056314305.1 of Acinetobacter sp. DMC2. Lineage (NCBI taxonomy): Bacteria > Pseudomonadati > Pseudomonadota > Gammaproteobacteria > Moraxellales > Moraxellaceae > Acinetobacter > Acinetobacter sp. DMC2. The sequence continues at coordinate 98,637 of NZ_JBQUYP010000001.1, forward strand.
GCGAAATAACCAAGATTTCTTTAACACCCGCTCTTTTAAGTGCCGCAGCTTCTTCCAATACACTACCAACTGGACGAGAAACCAAGTCACCACGCATACTTGGGATAATACAGAAGGTACAACGATGGTTACATCCTTCAGATATTTTTAAGTAGGCATAATGCTTTGGTGTTAAGCGAATTCCCTGTTCAGGAACCAAATCAATAAACGGATTATGTTTAGGTGGTGCTGGTACATATTCATGTACAGCTTCCATCACATCTTGATAAGCTGCCGCACCAGTAACCTTTAAAACGTTCGGATGCATTTGACGAATTTTATCTTCGTCTTTACCTAAGCATCCTGTAACGATTACTCGACCATTTTCACTCATGGCCTCGCCAATTGCATCTAGCGACTCTTGTACCGCAGATTCAATAAAACCACAGGTATTAACAACTACTAAATCAGCACCATCATAATCTGATGCAACTTGATAACCTTCAGTCTTTAACTGAGTTAAAATTCGTTCAGAATCTACCAATGCCTTAGGACAACCTAAAGAAACAAAACCGACTTTGGGGGTCTTCATGAATCTGCGCTCCACTTGAATGCGCGTATTGTATGTCTTTTCTTGTCTCAAGCATAGGTGGAAAGGCTACTCTTTGTGTAATGCACCAAAATACAACCAACATTTGCACCAAAACTCACCTTTGCACCAATTTAGATCATGTTATTATCTAGACTAAAGCTATTTGTTTTGATCAAAAGATATAAAGAACGATTTCAGCGCGTTTTTAAGTACCTTAAAACTTTAAAATAACCCATAAACAAAGTTGGCGTATATTTTGCATCGTTCATGTTCTATAACGGTGAAAATCCGATAACCAATGAAGATGCCATTGCGCTATTTTAAGACAGGAACGATTCGCTAATGGATCAACACAACCCTATCGACTATCGCCTATTGGTAGACAATTTAACTACTGCGATTTTATTAATCGATAGTAACTTAAATATTTTTTACTTAAATTCAGCCTGTGAAGCACTATTTGATATTAGTTTGCTTCGCGCTTCAGGACAGCCTGTTTTAAATTTACTACATGCGCCAGATGATACTTTTAACACACATGAAGCTTTATTAAACACCATAAAAACCGGACAACCTTATACGCGTCGAGAAGCTGTCATTAATGTTAACTTTAAAGACCTACATGTTGATTACACAGTTTCTCAATTAAATGCCGGCAAAAGCTATCATCCATTATTGTTGATTGAGCTCAACCCAATTGACCGCATGTTAAAGATTTCAAAGGAAGAAAATCTTGTTCAACAACATCAGGTCGCTAGACAGCTTGTCCGTGGCGTTGCTCATGAAATTAAAAACCCACTTGCAGGTATTCGGGGAGCAACCCAGTTACTCGCTCGCAGTTTAAATGATAAGACTTATGCTGAATTCACCGATGTCATCATTAATGAAGTAGATCGTTTAACCAACTTAGCTGACACCATGTTAGGTTCTAGACAATTACCAAGCTATGAAAATGTTAACGTGCACGAACCTTTAGAACGAGTACGCTCTCTTATTGCGAATCAGACAAAGAAAAAAATTAAAATTATACGTGACTATGATTTGTCTTTACCTGATGTGAATGCCGATCGTGATCAGTTAATCCAAGTCATGCTCAACATTAGTGTAAATGCAATTCAAGCCATAACAGAGAATAAAGCATTCTTTATCGATCATGAACCAGAGCTAATTCTACGTACTCGCATACAACGACTTGTCACAATTAATGGTGTGCTGAATCGATCTACAGTGCGGGTTGATATTGAAGACAATGGGCCAGGTATACCTGAGAGTATTTTAGAGTCCGTATTTTACCCATTGGTTACTGGACGAGCAAAAGGTACTGGGCTTGGCCTGAGTATTGCACAGAATATTATGCATCAACATAACGGAATGATTGAATGCCAATCTGTTCCTGGAAAAACTATTTTTAGCTTATATTTACCTTGGGAGTCAGACCGTGTCGCGAAATAAAATATGGGTTATTGATGATGATCGCGCCATGCGATGGGTATTGGAAAAGACCTTTAAAGAAGAAGGCTTTGACGTTACCAATTTTGAAGAAGCTCAAACTGCGCTTGAACGTTTGCATCATGATGCTCCCGATGTCATCTTAACTGACATTCGAATGCCTGGAATTGATGGTTTAACTTTTTTATCTAAAGTCAAAAACACTCATCCGGATTTACCTGTCATTATCATGACAGCACATTCTGACTTAGAGTCTGCTGTATCAAGTTATCAAACAGGTGCATTTGAGTATTTGCCAAAACCTTTTGATATTGATGAGGCTTTAGCTTTAGTCAATCGTGCAATTCTGCATATCAATAAACTACAACAACAAGAAGCTACAAAAACAGCTTCACCACTTCAATCAACAGAAATTATTGGTGAATCTCCTGCCATGCAAGAGGTTTTCCGCGCTATTGGTCGTTTATCTCAATCCCATATTACCGTTTTAATTAATGGCGAATCTGGTACAGGTAAAGAATTAGTTGCGCATGCTTTACACAAGCACTCACCACGCCGTGCGAAGCCTTTTATTGCATTAAATATGGCAGCAATTCCAAAAGACTTGATTGAAACCGAGTTATTTGGTCATGAGAAAGGTGCATTTACAGGTGCAAACACTCAACATCAAGGTCGCTTTGAGCAAGCAAATGGTGGAACACTATTCCTTGATGAAATTGGCGACATGCCATTTGAAACACAGACTCGACTACTTCGTGTGCTCGCCGACGGTGAATTTTATCGTGTAGGCGGACATATTCCAGTTAAAGTTGATGTTCGAATTGTGGCAGCAACGCATCAGGACTTAGAAAAACTGGTGAATGAAGGCCGATTCCGTGAAGACTTATATCACCGTTTAAATGTAATTCGTATTCACATTCCTAAACTTGCTCATCGTAGCGAAGATATACCAATGCTGGCTCAGCATTTTCTTGCACGTGCCGGTAAAGAACTTGGCGTGAGTCCAAAAATCTTACGTACTGAAACAACCGACTATATGCAACAGTTACCATGGCCCGGTAATGTTCGACAACTTGAAAACACGTGTCGCTGGTTAACTGTGATGATCACTGGACGTGAAGTTTATCCAGAAGATTTACCTTCTGAACTTAAACAAGTTCCACTGCAAAAGAATAGTGATTCTGGGCAACCTGCCCCTTCATTTGAACGCATTTCTCTACACCATTGGGATGAGTTACTAAATCAATGGGCAATTCAAAAGCTTAAGAATGGTGAAATGAAGATTTTGGATATTGCTACACCAATGTTTGAACGCACCTTAATTAACGCTGCTTTACAACAAACACGTGGACGCAAACGTCACGCAGCAGAATTATTAGGCTGGGGCCGCAACACCTTAACTCGCAAGTTAAAAGAACTTGGAATGGATTCTGCAGACGATGATGAAGAAGATGAACATAAGGTTAGCCAAACCGAGGCCTAAAAAACTTAGTGCCTAAATTAAAAGCGGCTAAGACATTCTTAGCCGCTTTATTTTTTATTAAATTCAAAATTGAACATCAGGTTACATCATTAAATCATTTCACAACTCACTCTAAGTTTATATTTTCTATTCTTTTATTTTTTTAAATTTCTACTTACTGTTCAGCAGATGATCTAAAAAAATAGCGATGACCATCCTTAAAGATAGTTTTGCTATACTAAACAAGCAAAGTTAACTGTTGTTATGAAATTTTATGCATGATTCCGTCCTTGAGTCACATCATTCAGTATGTGAGAAGCCCCAAACACGCAGAGGTATAGAACGTCGCCTAGCTCTTTTGCTAAGCGCAACCGAGCTGTTTCTGGATAAAGGATATGAAGCCGTTTCTCTTGATGACATTGTTAATCATGCCGGTGGTTCAAAAGCGTCTATCTATAAATATTTTGGCAATAAAGATGGTTTATTTACCGCAATTTGCGATTATCGCCGTGAAATGTTTTTTAAAGATATTTGTGTACCATTTCAACCTTCCCAAACATCTTTACGCAACTATTTAATTCAAACACTCATTCGCTTTTATACTCATATTATTCAACCCGAACATATCGCTTTTTTACGTTTGGTTATCGAACAAACACAATGCAATGCAACTTTGAGCAAATACTTATATGAAAAATGTGCTCAAGATGTGCAAAACACAATTGCTCAGGCACTTCTAATTTCCCATCAAACTGAAGAAATTCTTTGCACATCTCCAGATTATTCCTCACTCATGTATTTTGGAATTTTACGTGACATAGAATGGCGCATGATTATGGGAATGCCCCTACCACCCACTGAGGAAGAAGTAATTGATTATATTAACTATTGTGTTGATATTTTCTTAAAGGGTCATCATAAAGTCTAATTCTTTTGCATTTTAAAATGCTTATAGTATAGTAGACTTCTTTTTTCCCACATCCACCCAGCCAACAACAGATAATTGTTGTTTTTCATAACAATTATTATGGAGTAGCTACATGGCTCTAAGACATTTCCTGACTTTACGTGATCTATCCACTCTAGAACTTAATCGCATTTTAGAACGCGCAAGCGAACTTAAAAAAATGCAGCATGACAATCAGGTCTACCAACCTTTTGTCGGTAAAGTATTGGGAATGATTTTTGAGAAATCAAGCACGCGTACACGTATCTCTTTTGAAGCAGGCATTAATCAATTTGGTGGTAGCGCGATTTTCCTATCACCTCGCGACACACAATTAGGCCGCGGCGAACCAATTGAAGATTCAGCACGTGTAATTTCTAGTATGCTTGATATTGTGATGATTCGTACTTTCGGTCATGACATTGTTGAACGTTTTGCATCGTATTCAAAAGTTCCTGTGATTAACGGTTTAACAGATGACCATCATCCTTGCCAGTTACTTGCAGATTTACAGACTTATAATGAACACCGCGGTAGCATTAAAGGTAAAACCGTTGCTTGGATTGGTGATGGCAATAATATGTGTAACTCATATATTGAAGCTGCACACATGATGGGCTTTAAACTTAAAATTGCATCACCAAAAGGATATGAGCCTAAACCTGAATTTTTAGCAGAGTTTGGTCATTGTGTTGAAGTTTTTGACAACGCAGAAGATGCTGCTGTAAATGCTGACCTCATTGTGACAGATGTATGGGCAAGCATGGGACAAGAAGAAGAACAGAAGCTTCGTGAAAGAGCTTTTGCTGCTTTTCAAGTCAATGAAAAATTAATGGGACTTGCTCATCCTGAATGTTTATTTATGCACTGCTTACCTGCTCATCGTGGCGAAGAAATTTCTGAAACTATGCTTGATCATAAAAACGCAGTGGTATGGGATGAAGCAGAAAATCGTCTTCATGCTCAGAAAGCTTTAGTAGAATTTTTATTGAATGAAAATCTAAAACCATAATTATTTTAGACAAAAAAACAGCATCTTTATGATGCTGTTTTTTTTATTTTATAAAACTTGTACTTTTCCAGTTAATTATTTTTAAAGTTTTGATAACGTTGTCGAATATATAAGCAGGCTGTATTTCAACTATTCCCTAGAATCGTGTATAACATTCTACACAATAAGCTAAGCCTACTCTCGTAGAGTGCGATCATGACTACCCTTGAACAATCATTATCTCAAATTCCCGCATTTTCAATTATTCATGAACATTTATTTAGTTCAGCACAGCCTTCTGCTGAACAACTGAAACTGATTAAAGAATATGGTTGTAGTACAGTCATTAATCTCGCTTTAAGTAACGCACCAAATCATATTGAAAATGAAGATCGTATTTGTTTAGACCTCGGTTTAAATTACATCCAGATTCCAATTGACTGGGAAACTCCATCAGCTGAACAATGTTTATTGGTACTCGATCTTATTGATCATTTAGTCCAGAATAATGAAATTGTCTGGATTCACTGTTCTAAAAATGATCGCTCTAGTTGCCTAATGTATGTTTATAGACAGTTTTATATGAATATGGACATGCCTACTTCTCAAGATTTACTTCATGAAATTTGGGAACCCAATGAAACTTGGACAGGGCTTATTCATAGTATTACCTTACAGCTACAAGGCCGTAAGGCAACTCTTGAGCTTCAGCAGTCTTTGCAACAAGCCGATCACTTGGTGTGATGAGAGACTAAAACAGTTGCTGTAGCTAAAATCCCTTCTTGACGACCGGTAAACCCAAGTTTTTCGGTTGTCGTTGCTTTAATACTGATTTGATTAACATCTACATTTAAAACATCAGCAATACTTTGACGCATTTCCAAATTATGTTTAGCTAATTTTGGACGCTCACAAGCCACCGTAATATCCGCATTATTTAACTGATAACCGCGATCTAAGATTAACTGGTAAACATGTTTTAATAGTACTCGACTGTCAGCACCCTTAAATTCTGGGTCAGTGTCAGGAAAATGTTGCCCTATATCTCCAAGTGCCAAAGTACCTAACAAAGCATCACATAAAGCATGGAGTACAACATCACCATCAGAGTGTGCTTTCAAGCCATGCGTATGTGGAATTTGAATGCCAGCCAATGTAACGAAGTTCCCCTCTTCAAAGGCATGCACATCCATTCCTTGTCCAATACGAATTTGAGCAACCATATAACTATTACCTTCCATAAAAACTTAAGAAATCTTGTATTCAGCCTTTCTGTTTCGCTATAGTACACCTAGCAAAGTAGACTGAAAGTATAAGCGATCATGCTGTCTAATACTGATATGAATCAATTGAAAAGATTAAGTTTTGCCGTGACACTGAGTTGTTTATGTTCATCTCATGTTTTTGCAGAACCAATAGACTGTTCCAATCGTGGAGCTGAGCTTAAAATCTGTTCAAAAACATTTAGTGAATCGAGAAAGCAACTCAATAATAAATATCTTTCTGCATATTTAGTTACTGATGCTCCCTTACAGCTTTTGCAGGATACACAAAAGTTATGGTCTAAACATACTCAGCAATGCAAGAGTAATTCATGTTTTCAACAACAGTTTGATTTACGAACTGACGACCTAAATTTTTATGCATCACTTAAGCAAACGCTTACCCAACATTATCTTAAGTTTGAGAATGGACATCTAGCAGCACAGCCTGTTCACATTCAGGTCCATCAGCTCGCAAAGGATAAAATCAAAATTGAAGGAATAGCATACCGAAATCCAAATAACCGTAAAGAAACTCAAACAATTTCTTTGATGGCCTATAGTTCACCTGAACAAAAAAATGAAATTTTAGACAATGAGCACAACTGCAAATATCAGTTTAATTTTCAAAAAGCTTTACTGAATGTGAAAACCCAGCAAAAAGGCTGTGAGCGTTTTAGCGGAATCTACCGATTATATGATTAGTGCGTTAAATAAAAGCCAGTGTTTAAACACTGGCTTTTTACTTTCTAGATCGGATATTTTTGAGCAATATCCTGACCAACTAAAACAGCAGTTGCCGCAGACAAAGTCCACCCTAAGTGCCCATGTCCTGTATTATAAAAAATACGAGGCTGTCTAGATTGCTTCACCACCGGCAGCATATTAGGCATCATGGGTCTTAACCCAGCCCAAGGTACGACATGCTCAGTTGAAATATCAAAGTTACGGTTTACCCAATTTACCAAAGGTTGAATACGATCAGCCCGTATATCGCGGTTGTAACCATTAAATTCAGCTGTTCCCGCCACGCGCAACCGATCTTTACCTAAACGAGAAGTCACAATTTTAGCACTCTCATCTAGTAAACTAACCCACGGTGCATTCTTTACACTTTGCTCATCTTTTAATTGCACGGTAATTGAATACCCTTTTACTGGGTAGACATTTACTCGCTCCCCAATCATATCGGCGAGTTGATAACTTCCTACCCCACCGCAAACTACAAGCACATCCCCCTCGATCTGAATACTATCGGATTCAACAAGATAAGGATGCTCTGCACTTGGCTGACAACTTACGATCACTTTGTCTGGATGACACTTAATATCTGTAACTTCCAGACCGAATTTATACTCAACACCGTATTGTTTAGTCTTTTCAGCCAAAGAGGTTGAATATTTATGAATATCCCCCGTTGCATCACTTGGTGTGTAATAACCACCAAAATATTCACCTGTTAATGATGGTTCTATGGTTTTCATCTCATCAGGTGAAACTGAATAGCGCTCTAATGTACCTTTATTCAATACATTGTTTACTTGTTTAGCAATCTCGTAGTCAGCCTTACTATGATACATATGGAGAATTCCACGTTTCTCCAAATCAAACTCGAGCTGCTCTTTTTCAGCAACCTCAAATAAACGCTTACGAGCAAGTAATGCCAAACGGACCGTCTCAATCGTGTTTGCTTCATAGTTTTTAATATGGGATAAAAACTCAACTAGCCAGCTATATTTATGCAAACTAAATGAAGGATTCAGCAGTAGCGGTGCGTCTTTTTGTCTCATCCACTTAAAGCCTTTAACTACAGTGGCTTTTTGGTTCCATACTTCGGCATTACAAGCCGATAATTGCCCTCCATTGGCAAATGATGTTTCCATTGCAGGATATAGATGTCGATCAATCACTGTGACTTGATAACCCAGTTGCGATAATTCATAAGCAGAGGTAACCCCTGTGATTCCCGCACCTATCACAATAACATGTGGCATAACAGACTCCTCAGAAATGCAAAACATTTCATCAGTACAGCCCATCTGTCATTGGTACCTGAGAGTTTCGACCCCAACGTTACCTTTTAACGTTTAGATCTTCCCCTTCGGTGAGTTTATAATTTATAAGTTATTATTTTCAATTCTTATAAATCTAAGCTTCTCTCCAGATTTTTTAATTATTACAGTCCTTCTGCCTGAGAGTTTCCGGGCTTGTTGCTCCTTCGGCGGGTTCTTTCGAACCTCTCTCCCGCAATAATTTTGTATTTATATAAGCAATGTATCTGCCACTTTAGAAAAAACGCATTCTTTTCTTGTAAACTTTTGTACCAGCAATTATCAAGTTATAAGCCATTAATTTAATTATAAAAATAAAAAAGGTGAATTTTTATAAATTCACCTTTTGTGTTTAATTAGAATTTTCCATTTAGCACTGGGTCTGAAACTGTACCCTTCCATTGCTCACGCAAGGTTGGTAAATAAAATTTCTCACCAATAGTGACCAATTCTGCATCAATTAATGCGTGAACTTCGTGCATAAAAATATAATCAAGAGCAACCAAAGAGAGCTGATGATTTTTTTGTGCTGTTTTCTTACGTTTCGCTTGAGCTTGTTTCACTAACTCATTCGCAAAGTTTTTATCTTTATAAGCCGTAATTGCATTTAAACGGAGTTCAATAACACCCCATCCAGCCAATAGCTTTTTAAAAACATCAAAATCTTCTGAAGTTGATTCCCATGTTACATTTTCTAAATCATTATCATCAGGTAAAACTGGCAATAACAGGTCACCTGTACTTGGGAAAATCTTTTTAAGATTTAACAGAAACTTAACAGGCTGATCACCGGGATAATCATTAAATTGCACATGTTGTTGAGTATCTGTCAAATAAATAGGGAGCATTCAAAAATCCTTAGCTAAGCTTCTGTTTTCAATCACTTTATCTTCAGTTTTGCAAAATAAATGCAAAACAAAAACAATATAAAAACAGGACAAGGTGGGCATTTTAACAATTATGACAGCTTATTCAACGCTAATTCGCCATTAATTAGTGAAACTTATACCCTCTTGATAAAAAGCCCTCCGAAAAGAGCTCTTTGTTGATACAAGTTCAATTCTTGCTATCACTAAAAACCGACCAACCTCTAGTCATCAAAAGATTTTCTTATACTTTATTGATACAGCTAATAAGACTTTTTGAATAAAGTTGTCGGTTCATTTCTAAATTAAATTTGAGAAATGAGCTCTTCCGTCGTTTTTAACTTAGCAAAAGCATTACTTAAAATTTGGTTATGATGATCAATTGCTTGCTGAGCATTTAAAGCTGCTGAATCAGTTGTGGTGTGGCCATCTGAAATTAATATCAATTTATATCCGTACTCAGAAGCAGCCCTAACAGTAGTATCAATGCAATACTCAGTTTTCATGCCAGTAATGATGAGTTCATCAACACCCAGTTTCTCTAACACTTCTTTTAAAACAGTATTTTTAAAACCACTCGGGTACATTTTTTCAATGACTATATCTTTATGTGGATTAAAAGCTAACTCTGTGATTAGCTGAGTGTTCGGTCCACTTGGATCTAATGGTGTGCCTATCTCACCAACATGCCGAATAAAGATAATTGGTCTATCATTTAAGCGGTAATATTCAATAAGACTAAGAATATTTGAAAGTACGAGTTGAGCATTATATGGCTTAGACTGGCCGCTGAATAAGCCATTTTGCATATCAATGACCAGTAAAGCCGATTTTGAATTGCTATTGAGTTTTTCCATCATTTCTCTCTGTAAGAACCAATAATGAACAGAGAAAAATTAACCCAGCCATTATTGGCCGGGTTTAGTCATCTTATTAAGTCACTTTAATAAAAATCACACACAGCCTTCTTTAGAGGTCGTGGTGGTGGTGATTTTATTCAATAAACAGTTCATTTGTTTTAACTGCCCAAAATTAAAGCTTAAATAACCATACCATAGCTTTTTCAATAAAAACAAAACTTTTTAGCTTTTATTGTATGAAATATCTTTTAAGCATACCTAGTTCTTAAAGAAATAATTCATCATAAAAACTAATTTATTTAACTGAAAGTAAGTATTCGTATGCTGTTTTTTCATTACTCTCTAATTTAATGACTGCATCAGTTTCATCATTCAAAGTAAGGTTAAATACCTTCTCACCATCATAAGAAATTTGATGACCCATACGAAATTCTGAATCAATTGACTCAAGAATAATAAAATTTCCTTCTATATTCGAAGCGATATAGTAAGTGTTGTTCCGATGAACATATCTAATTGTGTACATCAATATTTAAATTCCATCTAAAAAATTATGTTTTTTCTTAATTAATAAAAAAGGCTGCTTCCTTTTTTCACCCAAAAATAAGCCTAACTAAAAAGTTGCTTAAAACTAAAATTGGAAAGATACATACAGTCATTTTCCAATTTGATAACACCTAAACTCCATCAATATAAATCGAATTAAAAATAAAATAATTCAAATATTTAAAACCAAAAAACATATAAATTTATGCTGATTTGAAAAGATCTACCCCTTCTTTTGATTTCTAACACCAATCATTTAGCGCTAAATTTATATACAGATATTACAGAAATACTTAATAATAAAAAACCCCGCCATTAGTCGATAGTTAGTGGGTTTTCTTGTACTGCCATATGTCTAACAAAATTAACTCTCGAATGGAGTTAACTACTATTTAAATTAATCTTTACACTTAACTTTCAAAACAGCTGCTTTGGTATTCACTGGAATAAGCATTCCTGAATTATAAACAGTATGATGATTTACGATTTTGTTATTGCTATCCAACTCATCAAAACCCTTATCTTTGCATATTTCTTCTGCTTTACTGATTAACTTTGCCCTCAAGGCTTCTCTCGAACCAAATGCATTACTTTGAGCCTGAAGTTGATAAACCCCAGGATTTACCTCAGCGACAGTAGGTGGAAACATTTGTAGACAACCCGACAAGGTACAAGTTATTACTGCTAAAACCACTATTGATTTAGTCTTTTTCATTTATTTATTTAAACTTAAAATAAAATAACGTAGCAAAAATAAAGTCTAGATATGACATTTATATTTCAAGGTATAAAAAAAGCCTACTTTTTCAAGTAGGCCTTCCCCTTATGATTTTTTGCGCTGATCATTCAGGACTTTTGTTGTACTTAGCAACTCGCGGATATTACAGAAGTATTTAAGAATAAAAAAGCCCATTCGGAGAGATTATTTACTATTTGGTGAAACCATTTTTTCAGGTTTAACCACTTCATCAAATTGCTCTGCTGTAACTAAACCAAGCTCAACAGCAACCTGCTTCAAAGTTTTATTTTCCTTATAGGCAGTCTTGGCAACTTTTGCAGAATTTTCATATCCAATCACTGGGTTTAAAGCAGTAACCAACATGAGAGAGTTGTTCAAGAAGTGATCAATTTTATCCTGATTAGGCTCAATTCCTACCGCACAGTGATCATTAAAACTATTACAAGCATCACCAAGCAATTGAATAGACTGCAATAAGTTATAAGCAATCACAGGCATAAATACGTTTAATTCAAAGTTACCTGAAGCACCAGCCACATTAATGGTCGTATCATTTCCCAGCACTTGCGCAACAACCATGGTCATTGCTTCACTTTGTGTTGGGTTTACTTTACCCGGCATAATGCTTGAGCCAGGTTCATTTTCTGGAATACGGATTTCACCGAAACCACAACGTGGACCACTGGCCAACCAACGAATATCATTCGCAATTTTATTTAAACTAACTGCAAGCGTTTTTAATGCACCAGAAGCAAAAACAGCAGCATCACGTCCTGCAAGCGCTTCAAATTTGTTTGGAGCAGTCACAAATGGTAAGCCTGTAAGCAAAGCAAGTTGAGCAGCCGCTTTCACTGCATAGTCAGGATGTGCATTTAACCCTGTACCTACCGCTGTACCACCCAATGGTAATTCATATAAACCTGTCAATGCTTGTTGCAAACGAACTAATCCATGCTCAAGCTGAGACACATAGCCACTAAACTCTTGACCTAGTGTTAATGGAGTTGCGTCTTGTAAATGGGTACGACCAATTTTAACAATAGACTGAAACTCATCTGATTTTTTTTGCAAAGTCGTTTTCAGCTGTTCTACGGCAGGAATAAGCAATTCATTAATTTGCAAACTTGCTGCTACGTGAATAGCGGTTGGAAACGAATCATTCGTTGATTGAGCACGGTTGACATGATCATTTGGATGTACAGGTTTTTGTGCACCCAATGCTTGACCTAATTTTTGGTTAGCAATATTAGCAATCACTTCATTACAGTTCATGTTACTTTGCGTACCAGAACCCGTCTGCCAGACCACTAAAGGAAACTGTGAATCCCATTTACCATCAATGACTTCTTCAGCCGCGCCTACAATATATTGGCTCAAATCTTGCGGTAACTGTTCAAGTTCAGCATTAGTTATTGCAGCAGCCTTTTTCACCAGCCCCATTGCTCGAATCATGGCACGGGGTAATCGTTCTTGCCCGATTTTAAAGTTCTGTAAGCTGCGTTGAGTCTGTGCCCCCCACAATGCTTCATTTGGAACTTCAATCTCACCCATAGTGTCATGTTCAATTCGTGTTTGCATAGAAACCTCAGTTGTCTGGTTAAAGAACTTACGGGCTGAAGCAAGTATTTGCTCTGGCTAGTTAATTTTTAGTATCGTACTCAAGCATTCCATTATTGTAAATAAGAATCATTATCTTATCTTCCATTTAATGTATTTTGATAAAAGCGCCATTCATCTTCAATCATTTGTTTTAACGGACGTTTAGGTGTCCAATTCAATAATGTTTTTGCTTTCGTTATGTCTGCCGCAACCTGACTTAATTCAACATGTTTGTAAATCGCAGGTTGAGTCGGAATTTCAGATTGCGTTACCTGTGAAATTTCATCTAGTAATTGACGCACAGAGTGAACTTGGTCATGGGCAATATTAAATGCTTCACAACAATGTGTTTGATCACGTAGCCAATGTAAGCTTGCAGTTACAGCCTCACACACATCTAAAACGTGTAAAAAACTGCGTTCAGTCGTATGATCTGATGTTTCAGCTTGATCTTGTAATTCAATCAAATCACGTTGCATTGCTGCAACTTGCATGGCAAGCGGTACAATATTTTTAGGAAGCTGTGCGACATACTCTCCGAGCACCCCATGTTCAAATGCACCTACGATATTAGATAAGCGTAAGATCGCAATTTTCCACTCATGATCAATTTTATAAGTATCACGGATAATTTCTTCAATCATCTGTTGGGACTTAATATAGGGATTAGGATAAGCATAATTGAATTCGTCTGTTTCGCTTAATTGCAGACCAGATTTTCCATATGCTGCAAGGCTAGACAAATGAATAAAGTGACGAACACCTGTGCGTTGCATGGCACGTAATAAACTCATGATGCAACTTACATTATCATTATAATATTCAAGAGGTTTAAGATTAGATTCTTCAATTGATTTAAACCCAGCAGTGTGAATAACCGCATCAATTGAATATTGCTCGAAGACCTTATTCAATGCTGGTGTATTACGTACATCAAGTTTAACAAATGGAACGTACATGCCAGAAATAAACTCTAGGCGTTCCAGCGTTTGCAAGGTTGAATTAGCCAAATTATCGACAATTACCACTTCTTGACCCTGAGCCATGAGACTCAACGCAATGTGTGAACCGATAAAGCCTAAACCACCTGTCACTAAAATCATTGTATACTTACCTTTCTCTTAATGCATCTACGCCCATTTAGACGTATGACCATAGTGAATTCTCAATGAGTACATTACTACTAATTACCTCTGCTCCTACTTCCATTCATGCTTGGCATGCGTTAGGACTTGCTCAGGCACTCAAAAGTAAAAATGAAGACTTTCGTGTATTCTTTTACCAAGATGGCGTGCAGGTTGCTAATGATTTTCAATGGGTTCCTGACGACCAGCGTAATTTAACGCATGAATGGCAAAAGCTTGCGATTCGACTTCCTGTATGTGTGAGTGCTGCCCTCGCTCGTGGTATTACCGATGCAGAAAATGCCAGTCGCCATCACCTTACTCATCACAACCTTGCCAAAGACTTTCAACTGGTCGGGTTAGGTGAACTTGCTGATGCGGTACAGTCAGCATCTCGTCTTATTCAATTTTAAGTTACTTTGTTTGCTTAGATTGTTGCTTTTAAAAGGTATATTGTGTGAAATCTGTACTCGTCATTTTAAGCCAAGCCAACTTAACCAGTCTTCAAATCAATGAAAGCCTTTCTGCTACTATGGTTTTAGCAACCTTTGGCTCACCAGTCAAAGTATTATTGAAAGATGCTGCGCTTAGCCTTTTACAAAATGACTTAAGCTTTAGCCAACTTCATCATGCTTTCAAAGTCGCATCAAATATGGTCGAAAGCTTTGAATTTTATGATTTAAGCCCAATTCTGATCGAAAGCAAAAATCAGCAAAATCCTTTTGTTCAACAAACAGAACAAGAACTCGAATTCATTGAGTTAAATAATGAGTTCATTCAGTCTTTTGACCATGTCTTATATTGGTAGATGAAGGTGTAATTTTAATGAATCCATCAACACTTTATCTCGTGCAATCTACTTATCACAATACACCGAATGTTATTGATAAATTAGGTAACCTTTATCAGAAAGGTGACCAGATTATTTTTATGGGTGATTCTGTTGCACGACTTTCAGCTGAAATGATTCAACAGTTTGAAAGTATTTCATGCTTAAGCATCGAAAAAGATTTAATCGATGCGGATACTTTAGCTCAGATAAATGTATTGGAATATGATCAATTTGCAGATCTTATTTTAACATTTAATCGCTGTATTTCTTTTAAATAATATATTTAGGCTGGTTTCATGAATTTAGAATTAGACCAAGATGGTCATTTGGTTGATTATACAATCTGGAATCCTGAAGTTGCACAAGAGCTTGCAAAGTCACTTGATATTGAACTCACCGAGTGGCATTTCGAAGTTTTAACTGCTGTGCGTCAATTTTATCAACAGTTTGGACATTCTCCAGCAACTCGCCCGCTCATTAAATTTTTAATGAAAACGGTAAGTCCAGAGATTAATAATGCTGTTTTACAACAACAATTTAATACTGGTTTAGTTGCCCGTCATTTAAGCCGTTTGGCGGGTGTTCCTAAACCAGCAAATTGTTTATAAAGTTAAGTAAATTTTTTAGCAGCAGCGACACATAAAATAGTTGCTGCTGTGACCACTAACATTGACCAGCTCACATGTTCGTGCAACAAAGCCGCTGCAATACCTAGCCCCATTAAAGGCTGTAAAAGTTGTAGTTGGCTTATGGCAGCAATACCGCCTTGTGCCAGTCCTTTGTACCAAAAGAAAAAGCCAATGAGCATACTAAACAAAGACACATAAATAAGGCCGACTAGAGCTGATGGGGACACACTTTGGAATGAAGTTGGCATATAGAAAATAGTAAGCAACAGCATAAAAGGTAAAGACAAAATGAGCGCCCAACAAATAACCTGCCACCCGCCTATTTTTCTTGAAAGTACACCACCTTCTGCATAGCCAAAGCCACAGAAAATAATCGCCATCAACATATAAAAGTCCCCTATTCCAAGTGATGTATCACCAGAAAGGAAGAACATATAGGCGAAAACAACCGCACTCCCCAATACTGCAAATATCCAGAAAAAATGATTTGGTTTTTCTCCGCCTCTCAGTACAGCAAATATTGCAGTTGCAAGCGGCAAAAGACTAACGAATACAATTGAATGGGCTGCATTCATGTGCTGTAGAGCAAGTGCTGTAAACAATGGAAAACCGATCACCACTCCTAAAGCAACAATGGCAAGAGGCCACCAATCTTGCTTGGCTGGTTTCTTTTGTTTTAAAACCAATAAAAGAATAAGCCCTAAAATACCAGCTATCGCAGCTCGTGCTGCGGTTAGAAAGCCCGGTTCAAACCCCATTACCGCTACACGTGTTGCTGGTAGTGACCCTGCAAAAATAGCCACGCCAATAAAACCATTCACCCAGCCATTCATAAACCTATTCATAATTTTCTCCGTCACTATACGAAGAATTTAAGCTGTGCTAAGGTGATAAAACCAGATACAAAGCAGTACAATTTAAAAGAACTGTTATGTATTAACAACCAGTACAGTTGGGGTTTTAAGCGCGTGAGCCAGAGCAAAACAAAAATTGAAATTGTCATTTCAGAGATTGAGCGACAAATAAAAAATCGATCTTTATTGCCGGGAGCACGCTTACCTTCTGTTCGTAAGTTAGCGAATGATCTGGGATTCTCAGTATCAACAGTTGTAGAAGCGTATGAAAGATTAATTGCTTTAGGCAAAATCGAATCAAGAACTGGATCTGGTTTTTATATTGTTGGTCCGCTCGCGCCTCTTTCTTTAAGTGAATTAGGCCCTAAATTAGATCGTTCAGTTGATCCATTATGGATTTCACGTCAATCTTTGGAAGCGAAAGCAGATGTTTTTAAGCCCGGTTGCGGTTGGCTACCCGATGACTGGATGCCATTAGACAGTATTCGTAAAGCTTTAAGGACGGCTGCAAAAAAACCAGATGATTGTTTAATGGGTTATTCAACACCATTGGGATTACCAGCGCTACGTGATTTACTGGCAAGGCGTGCTCAAACAAAAGGTATAGAGGCGAATCTAAACCAAGTGCTTTTAACAGATTCAGGAACTCAAGCGATTGATTTGGTTTGCCGATTTTTACTAAAGCCCGATGATGTGGTTTTGATTGATGATCCTTGTTATTTCAACTTTCATGCATTACTTAAAGTTCATCAAGTCAAAGTTTTTGGTATTCCCTACACACCAACAGGTCCTGACTTAGAGGCATTTAAAGAAGCAATTGAGACTTATAATCCACGTATTTATATTACTAACTCCGGAATTCACAATCCAACTGGGGCGACACTGTCTCTTTCTAAAGCCCACCAACTCTTAAAACTGATTGAACAATCCAATTTGATTGTGGTTGAAGACGATATTTTTTCAGATTTTGAATATAACGCGGCTCCTCGGCTTGCAGCTTTGGATAATCTTTCACGTGTAATCTTTATTGGAAGTTTTTCTAAAACTTTATCAGCATCTATTCGCTGTGGTTATATCATTGCAAAACCAGAATGGATTGATCAGCTCACTGATCTGAAAATTGCCACAAGCTTTTCTCACAATGGTGTGTCGGCTGAAGTTTTATTAAGTGCTTTAACTGATGGATCTTACCGTAAGCATATAGAATTATTAAAAGTTCGTTTAGCAAAAGCGATGCACGATACCATTACTAAACTCGAACCTTTGGGCATAAAGCCATGGATTAAGCCTCAAGCGGGAATTTTTGTTTGGTGTCATTTGCCAGAGGGTGTTGAAGCTTCAAAAATTGCAAAATATTGTATTAACCATCAAGTTATTCTTGCACCAGGAAATGCGTTTAGCCAAGCTCCTAATGCCGGTCAATTCATACGTTTTAATGTAACACAGTCAAATCATGATCACATTTATAAGACTCTAGCTGATGCGATTCAACAAGAGCCTTCATAATTTATAGACAAGAAAATTAAGCTTGTTTCTGTTTTTGTTCAATATATGCAAAATAACCTGGCCCAGCTGAAACTTGCACTTGTTTTGCATGTAAAGGTTCATGGCAGACTGAACACACCATAACTGGTTCGAACTTATGGCCACAAGTTTTATGACGATACTCTAAAGGTTTACCTAAACCTTGATCCATCCATTTATCTGCCCAATTCGCCATCGATAAAATAATTGGATAAAGTTCAAAACCCTTATCAGTGAGGCGATATTCAAAGCGTTCTTGACGATCAAAATAAGGAGCTTTGGCTAAAATTTCATATTCAACCAAACGCTTTAAACGATCTGAAAGGACATGACGAGTTACACCTAATGATTTTTGAAAATCGTCAAAACGGCGTATTCCCATAAAAGCATTACGTAATATTAGCATCGTCCATCGATCGCCAATCACTGATAGCATACGAGCAACCGAACAAGGTTGATCACCGATGTCATCCCATTTCATCTTTATGCGTTCCTCGATATTTCCTAGCCTAACGGCCCTATTGTTTATACCCTAAACCACTTACCACGAGTTATGCAAGATTCATTATAAAAATAACTTCTTATCAACTTTATAAAAGAATTTTTATTATAAAAAATAGAAAGCTATTATATAAATTCGCTTAATAAATATAACTCACACAATTGTATAGTGAGTTATATCTATTATTACTCATCATTAATTTGAGATGAATACACCCTTCAAAATATAACCTGCTTCTAGTTTCACACTTGCTGGAATTCGCACCAGACAATTGGCCTGCATTAAATTACTGAGCATGTGTGATTGCTGTTTTGCCAGACTTTTAACTTTAAGTTGTCCATTGTCAAAATAAGCATGCATTCTTAGAAAACGTTCACGCGCATCTTCTTTTAAATCATGATCTAAAATTGCACTAAACCACTCCGGCCCTGTTTGATTTCCCTGTAAAGTATCAAACAATGCTTTACCGTAAATTTGCATTGATACATAGACCGCAGCCGGATTACCCGGTAATCCCAGCAAATAACAACGGTGATCTTTTTCAGGTTGAGAATATTCAGCAAAAAAGAGTGGCTTACCCGGCTTTTGTTTTACTTTCCAGAAGATCTGTTCAAAGCCAGTCTCAAAAGCGCAGGGTCGAACGAAGTCATAATCACCTACTGACACTCCGCCTGTGGTTATGATGACATCATGACTATCTTTTAATCGGTCGAAATATTGTGTGACCTGTGCTGCCTCATCTGCCACATGAATAATTTCAACATCTAACCCATAATCTTCAAACCACGCTTTTAGTAAGGGACCATTCGCATCAAAGATTTTGCCTTCTGCAAGATCTTCTGCTTTTTCGGCAACTTCATCACCAGTGATTAAAACAGCAACTTTCGGTGCACGGTAAATCTCAACCGTTTGTACACCAGCCATACTTAAGGCAGCCAAGCTTCCAATATTTAGAAACTGTCCAACTTGTGCAAGTAACTGTCCTTTCTGGATTTCTTCGCCAGTAAAACGAATGTCAGCTTGAGGGCGAATATGTTCAGTTAAAGAAATTTCTTGTGCTGAAATGACCTCTACTATTTCTTGCCTCGCAACATGTGTTGTGCCTTCAGGAATTTTGCCACCTGTAAATATACGAATTGCTTGACCTTCGCTTAGGATGTCATGACTTTCGCTTCCAGCACGAATCTCACCCGTAACCTGAAACTTTTGATTATTTAAATCTTCTACATGGCTACAAAGCGCATAACCATCTACAGCACTTTGAGAAAAGCTTGGCAAATTAATTTCTGAGTAGATTTCTTTAGCAAGATACCTACTTAGGCTATTTTGAAGTGCTTGCTGAATTGAGCCTAATTTTTTAGGACGATTACTCATTAGCTCAATTGCTTCATCTACGCTAATCAACCCACGCTCTGTACCACAACCTGACATTATTCATAGCCTCCCGGATGGGGTAAATCACGGCAAACATCAAAAATATGAACTAATGCGGGCAGGATAGCAGCCATTGATTCGCTTGCTCCACCACGGCTTCCCGGTAAAGTCACCACCAATGAACGGTCAATAAAACCGGCTACTCCACGTGACATTGCAGCATATGGCGTGCGTTTTTGTCCAAATGAACGCGCAGCTTCCATTAAGCCATCTAGCTTACGCTCTAAAAGGGGTTCTAACGTATCAACCGTAATATCACGCTTACCAATTCCAGTGCCACCAACGGTCATAATGCAAGCATATGATTTGCTCAACTCAAGCACTAAGTTTTTTAAAGTATCTGCTTCATCTGGCAAAATTTGGTAATGAATTGAATCAAATCCTGCCTCAGTTAAAGTTTCAACCACAGATTTCCCGGCAGTATCGGGTTTTCTACCTGCTGCTACGGTGTCTGACAATACAATAACCGCAGCCGAAACAGGCTGACGAAGAACTCGCTTAAAGTGTGATTTGCCACCTTTTTTCTTAAGCAATTTACATTGATCCATCCAGAGTTCTTCTGGCTCACAATGCGGTTTTAACATGTCGTAAATAGTTAACCCTGCAAGACTTGCAGCCGTTAAGGCTTCCATTTCTACGCCAGTTGGACCAATGGTTTCGACCACAGCAATAATCTTTACAAAATCATGTTCTAATTCATATTCAACATCTGCACGATAAATCGGCAGTGGATGACACAAAGGAATCAGCTCATCAGTTCGTTTTGCTGCCAAGATTCCTGCAACACGTGCAGTTTTTAATGCATCCCCTTTTTCAGTATTTCCTTGTCTTAATAACTCAATACAGTGCGGTGGTGCATATAAAATTGCTTGTGCTTCAGCAACACGATAACTTTCCGGCTTCATTCCTACGTTTTTCATTATTTATCCTAGTCTTGCTTATTTCAGTGTGAGTGTTCATGGCCGGCATGATGGTGATGTTTGTGTTCGTGCGGTGCATCCTTACGAATACAGCAGCCTTCTACATAGTGGCTTGTACCATCTGTAAAGAACTCCTCTTTGAACACAGGCACTTCATGTTTTACCCGCTCAACCGCTTCTTCGCATGCTTGAAAAGCTTCACGGCGATGGGCTGCATAAGCAATTGCAATAATTGCTGTTTCACCCACATCTAGATATCCTATCCGATGAACCACTCGCACATAAGATACCTGATACTTTTTCTCAATTTCCAGTTCAATTTCACGTATCATTTTTTCAGAAAGCGGTTTATAAGAGGTATATTTCAGGGCTTTAACAGCTTTACCTTCATGATGATTACGAACCGTACCCATAAAAATATCAATTCCACCGCATTCAGGAAATGATTCAATAGGATCAAAGGTATCAAGGCTTAAAGCCTGCTCTTGTATACGTGCAAAATCTCGCATGGCTCACCCTCCTGCAACTGGTGATAATAAAACCAAAGTACATGGCTGACTTAAGGCAGATTGTCTGGTTATAACGTTATCCTCTACCGCACATGCACATTTTTCCATGGCCTGTGTGCATTCCGGATGCAATAAAACAATTTCATCTAAGACATCTTTAACTAAAATATCGGTGGGGAAAACTAACGAAAGATTTTGTGGAAGCAATTTTTCAATTGCACCAAATGATTCGATTTTAATTTGGATAGATTGCTGCATTTATCCCCCAAGCATATGCATACTGATTTTACGGGTTTGTTGATGTTGTAAGGCATGAAAGCCTTTGGCTTTATTCCAGATATACGGCATAACTTGATCTTTTAACTGCTGACTATGCAGCACATGATCAGTTGAGTTCTGTGCACGTAATAGTGCTTGAAGCTGCGGCTTAATATTTAAACCCTGCTGAGCAAAGAGACAGTTATATAGCTCACCTTGCGCCGTTAGTCGTATGCGGTCACATTGGTGGCAAAATGAATGAGTAATGGTAGAAATGATGCCTAGAGCGTAGCTATTGTTAATTAGATATTGACGTGCTGGTTCATGCTGCTGCTCGACAACCTGTACTGAATAATGCGGTTGTAAAGTCTGTAAAATTTCAGCTTCACTGACCACATCTTTATTTGACCAAAGTGCATCACCATCGAGTGGCATAAACTCAATAAAACGTAGTGGAATATGATTGGCAATCGACCATCTCACCATAGGTAAGATCTGATCATCATTTTTATTTTTCATCAATACACAGTTAATTTTAAAAGGTAGACCTGCATCTTTTGCAGCTTGAATACCCTCAAGAACTGGTTCTAATTTTTTCTTGGTGAGTTCTTTAAATTGTATTGGATCAAGGCTATCTAAACTAATATTTAAGTCATCTAAACCAGCATCTTTTAACTGCTGAGCGTATTTAGCAAGATAATGTCCATTGGTTGTCATTGAAATACGTTTTAAACCTATCACTTTTAAGGCTTGTAAATCACGAACGAAATGAACAATGCCTTGACGCATTAATGGTTCACCGCCTGTAATACGGATGCTTTCAATACCTTGCTGCACCATAAAACGACAAAACTCAAAGAGTGCCTCAAAACCAAGCAAGTCTTGTTTGTTTAACCATTCAGGATGTTCAGGCATGCAATATACACACTTAAAATTACAGCGATCGGTTACCGAAATTCGTAATTTTCGCTTGATACGCCCATATTGGTCTTGTAGAACAGATGGCGTATTTTCAGAGTGATATTGTTTCATCTTTTGCACTCATGTCGAGAACAGTCCAAATATTGCTGGCACTTTTTATGGGCAATTAAAATAGAAAATTGCGCTTCTATAGTGCTCTGATGTTTATGCAAAATTTGTTCCAATTCTATTTATCATCCATAACTCTTTGGGTTTTAATTAAAATATTGGCCTACTGTTTTAGCTCAGATTTAAAAAGTCTTGCACAATCAGCGCGGCCTCAACTTGTTATATTGCCCTACTTTATTTCTAGCACTTTATTTCTAGCACTTTTCTAAGCGAATGGGTACATATTTATGGTACGGCGTTCTAGATAATGGATCACAATGTTCAGCGGAAATCAGTCGATTTAATTGTGGTCCAATTGGTTCACTACCCTGAAAGCGCATGCCATAGCCATGTGGAAGTGAAACTACCCCTTTTCGCATTCCTTCATCAAAATCTACAGTAACCTGAATTTCTCCATGTTGTGAAATACATTTAAGCTGACCTCCTTCATCTACATTTAGGTGCTTTGCATCTTCAGGATGAATTCGTAAAGCCCCTTCAGCATCTACTTTTCGCCAAGCAGGATCACGGTAAATTTGATTGGCGTTATAGCTACGTCGCTCACCCGATAAAAGTATGAAGGGAAATTCTTCTACATTAACCTGATGATTTTTTAAATTTGCAAGCTCGTTTAACATCTCTGGAATAGCAATACGTATTTTCTTATCTTTATAAGCTACCAGTTTCCAGATTTCGTCATATTCATGTTGCGATAACACTACGCCTGAGCGTTGCTTTAAAATTTGTTCAAATAAACGAACGCCTAAAGTTAAAGGGTTTCCTTTGTAACCTGCACGGCGTACCGCTTTGGTGTGTAAGACAGCATATTGAATTGATAGCGGCAATAAAAAAGCAACTGAACCAGCTGATTTTTCTAACTGTTTACCTAAAGTGCGATAGAGAATTGAAGCGGCAAAAGGGATATATTTTTTATGTCGGGCAAAAGTTAAACCTAAAGCGGATAGATAAGATAAATAGGCTGTTTTTTTCGAGTCAACCGCAGCAATTTTTTCTAAAAGCGGAAAGCGTTTTGGAATCACCTGCATGGCTTCAAGTAATCGTGTATAAATTTCTGCCTCTGGCAAAGTATTCGCTTGAGCAGCTAATACAGGATGTCTTAAGTGAAAGCCATTCTTAGGAAACTCAAGATTAAAGCCCGTAAATTCCCATTTCTCAAACTGAGTGTGTGCAGGCAAAATATAGTCAGCGAGTCTAGCAGTTTCTGTCATGGCCACATCGACTACAACCAACAAATCTAATGCTTTAAAGGCTTCCTCAAAAGCAGGTGTATCGGGATAAGTTAATAACGGGTTACAGCTATCTACAAAAACTGCGCGAATTCGCTTTTCCCCTGCTTTCAAGATTTCATCGGGTAAAATGTTAGGTGGAAAAAACCCTGATATTGGGAACATTTTATGGTAAACGCTACGTCGATATTTTGGCTTTCTTTCATCCGTATCGCTTAAGATTGGAATAAACATAGTATGCAAATTATTAGTACCTTGTTTTCCAAAATTCCCTGTTAATAAATATAAAAGCTTTTCTAAATAGCCATTTAATGTCGTATTTAAAGTATGTTGAATACCTAAATCAATCCGTACACACCCTCTTTTTGCTTTAGCAAAATCTCGAACCACTTGGTAAATTAAATCGACCGGAACATCTGCTTTGGCAATATAGTCTTCAATTGGAACTCGACTAAATGCTGTTTTTATATCTTCAAAACCGTGCGTATGCTGCCCAATAAACGCTGCATCATAAAGTTTTTCTTTAATAATGATCGCAATCATGGCTGACATTAAAAAAGCATCTGTTCCCGGTTTTAGCTGCACGTGGATATCTGCTTGTTTGGCTGTTTCGGTAACACGCGGATCAAATACCACCATGGTTCGGTTGGGATCTTTTTTAATATGTTTTAGCGTATCTCGGGCGTTGGGAATGCCATGGGCTTGAAAAGGATTTGTCCCAATAAAAAGAACATAGTCGGCATACTCAACATCTTCTGTGGTATGGCAAGCCTGACTCCCGAACAAGCGTCCATTGAGCCAGAAATCACCTGTTATCTCTTGAGCAAGAGAGTTGTAAGCATAATAACTTTTCATGGCCAGCAAAAGTTGGCGACCATATGCTGCACCGAGATGATTGCCTTGACCACCGCCCCCAACCGAAGCAAAAGCAGTTCCACCAAACTTATCTTTAATCTGAACTAATCGATCAGCAATTTCTTGTATAGCAGCATCCCAACTCACTTCTTGAAATGAGCCATCTGGTTGGCGCTTTAAAGGTGCAGTCAAACGGTCTGCATGTTGCTGATAGTGCTGTAATCTAGCAGCTTTTTGACAAATATAACCTTGAGAAAATGGATGGTCAGGATCACCTTTTATTTTGACAAACTGATTATCTTTAACTTCAACAGTTAAACCACAGTTTCTAGAACACAAAATACATGCGGTCACATCTGTTTTATTTTGCTGAACTGCATCGATCATTTTTCTGGCTCCATTTATTTTTATACATCTGGCTAGAATGAAAACAACAAGTTCCAAAATAGAACTTAAACAATAAATAGTCAACAGTACAAAGATTAAAAACGTGTTTCACTCGACCAATGTAAGTTTTAAAGCACTCATATACGAAGTTAATTTGCTGTAAAAATTTCTTTAAATGCTTTGATTTGTTTGTATTGCTGAAGCTCATCCAATGAGTTGATGCTATGAAAAAAAAGATTCTGTTTTTGAAATATAGCCACTTGAGCATGTAAAAGCTTAAAACACTCTTTCAAACTTAACCGCTGCTTTTCAATTTGCTCTGTTATGGTATTTAGACTTTCACGTTTTAATAAGCAAAATGGATATAAGGCATCTCCATTAATTGAAACATAGGCTGCCTGAGCCTGTTTATTTTTCCGAAGTGCGCCATGTAATTTGGCAACGACTTGCGTAGGTATATAGGTCACATCACAAGGAATAAACAAAACATAGTCTGCGCTTACATTTGACCATGCACTTTTCATTCCCATCAGTGGCCCGAAAAAACCTGCTGCATCATCTTGATAACATTGAATGTCCGGCACAATACTTTGATAAATTGAATAATCGCGATGGCTATTCACCCAAATTTCAGACACTGATGATCTTAGTTTCTGATGAATTTTAATCAGTTGAGTTTCACCATCAAATTGCTGCAACAATTTGTTTAAACCATTCATACGGCGAGCTTGTCCACCCGCCAGAATGACTAAATCAGTTACGGGATACCCCTTATTCACACTTCCACCTCCTGTTGGCAAGCTTTAATCAAGCCTCGGATTTCAGGTAAACATGAACCACAGTTACCACCTGCTTTTAAACAAGCTGTCACTTGTTTTTCATGAGTAATATTTTGAGTTTTGATTGCGTCTATAATTTTGTTCTTACCTACTTTAAAACAACTACAGACTAAAGGTCCGTCATTATTTGTAGCAGACATTGGCATGCCAGCCAGTAACGCTTTTCGATGTAACGCACTTAAACGTTCACGTTTAAACAGACTTGCGACCCAATCACGATCCGGTAATAAATCTGGTGGGGCGATGTATAAGCTTGCGATCACCACGCCATCTTTCAAAATAATGCTATGACTGAGTTGTGAAGAAATATCTTCGATACTCAACCATTCAAAAGTTTCATCTGCAAACGGCAAGAAGCTTTTTAGGTTCTTTTGAGTGTCATGAAAAGTTTGACGGTCTGCAAGTTCGTAACGATTAGTTTTCACCATTTTGACCTTGGTCCACCATGCACAGTGATGTAGCGATTCTTGAATATGTGAATCATATCCTTCACGCACATACAGTACACCTTGCCATGTGGTATAAAACGGTTGAATCGTGACAGGTGTATGTTTGAACTCAGGCTCGCCTGAAATAGCATCGACTTCGGGGTTAACGACTTTACCAATACGGGCATCGGAAGCAACTTGTTCAGTCCAGTGAATTGGGGCAAAAATTTGGCCACGACGTACTCCCGACGAGAATGTTACACGTAGTACACAACTGCCCCATTTTGAACGGACTTCGACCAAGCCTTGATCACGCACACCAAACTTCAAGGCATCACTCGGATGAATCTCGCAAAATGGTTCGGCACGGTGACTGGTCAAATTTGGTGACAAACCTGTACGCGTCATGGTGTGCCATTGGTCTCGAATACGTCCAGTATTCAAAATAAGTGGATAGTCTTCTGAAACCGCATGAACTGGGTCAATTGCAACGGTCGGAATCAATTTCGCCTTGGCATTTTTATGACTAAACTGACCCTTGCCAAATAGCTGTTGAACGGCATTACCATCTTGGTTTTTATTCCACACTGGCCATTGAATGGGTTGCAGCGCATTGTACTCAGCACTACTCAGATTCATTAAGCCTTTTAAGTTGAAATAACGAAAATTATTACTTTGTCCACGAGCATCTATGTCTGCATTATCTTGTGCAGATAACGCTGCATGCTCATTAAAGATGTCACTGGCACTCGCAAAGTCAAAACCTTTAAAGCCTAATTTTTTCGCGACTTGGCTAACAGACCACCAATCCGCTTTTGCTTCACCTGGCGCAGGTAAAAAAGCACGTTGACGTGAAATACGACGCTCAGAGTTCGTCACAGTTCCATCTTTCTCACCCCAACCTAAAGCTGGAAGCAAAACATCGGCATAAGCCGTAGTATCCGTATCTGCACAGATATCTGACACGACGACTAACTCGCACTTCTCTAAAGCACGTTTAACTTGATCGGCATCTGGCAGGCTCACGACTGGATTGGTTGCCATAATCCAGATGGCTTTAATTTTTTCAGCTTCAACGGCGCGGAATAAATCAACTGCTTTTAAACCCGCTTGAGTTGCAATGAATGGACTGTCCCAAAAGGTTTGCACTACTTTCTGATGTAGTGGATTATCTAAGTCCATGTGCGCAGCCAGCATATTGGCTAAGCCACCAACTTCACGCCCACCCATCGCATTGGGCTGACCTGTCATCGAAAATGGTGCAGCGCCGAGCTTACCAATTTTTCCAGTCAATAAATGACAGTTAATAATGCTATTGGCTTTATTTACACCCTGACTTGATTGATTCACACCCATTGAAAATAAGGTAATGACTTTTTCAGTTTGAGCGAATTTCTCAAAGAAATGCTGCAATTTGTCTAAAGAAATACCACTACGTTTTGCCACATATTCGATATCAGTTTCTGGCTGACTGCTTGCCAAAACATCTTGCAGACCTTCGGTATAAGCATCTACAAAGGCCTGATCGGCATGACCATTTCTATATAAATATTGAAATAAGCCATTAAACAATGCGACATCTTGACCCGGCAAAATCGGTAAATGTAAATCCGCTTGTTCACAAGTACTGGTAAAACGTGGGTCAATCACGACCACGAACATATCTGGATTTTGGTTCTTAGCCTGCATGATCCGCTGATACAGCACAGGATGACACCATGCAGTATTGGAACCGACTAAAACCACCATGTCGGCATGTTCAAAATCTTCATAGCTTGCAGGGACAATATCTTCACCAAAGCTGCGTTTATGCCCAGCAACCGCAGATGACATGCAAAGGCGCGAGTTGGTGTCGATATTTGCAGTACCCAAATAGCCTTTTACAAACTTATTTACTACATAATAGTCTTCAGTCAAAAGCTGACCTGAAACATAAAATGCAATGCTGTCACGGCCATATTGGTCGATACAAGATTGGAATTTATCGGCAATTTTATTGATTGCCACATCCCATGTCGTTACTACCCGATCTGCTTTTCGTCCCATCATCGGTTGTAAAACACGTGTTTCTAACCCCAAAGTATCCGCCAAGCGGCTACCCTTAATACATAAGCGTCCAAAGTTGGAAGGATGCTCAGCATCCCCCTCAACTTGTACCAGAGGTCCTTGAGGTTTTTGCTGGACGTTTACGCTAACACCGCAACCCACCCCACAATATGGACATGTTGTTTTGGTTATAGTTGTTGCAACATGGTCGGAGCTATCGATTTCAACGCTTGGAATACTATTCATAACTGCTCCTTTCCCTATTTAGCCTGCATTTTTTAATGCAAAATCTCGACCAAATAGCAGTTTATTTCTAAATGATGAGACTGGGGTTTGATCTGCAATTAACTCTGCATACCACATGCCATCTTCAGTATCGCCAAATAAAACTGCACCAATTACTCTATCACTTTGAATAATAATGCGTTTGTAGATGTGACGTTTTTCATCATTCAAAATAATGTCTTCATAATCATCTTTCGGCTCAAAGTTACCCGCCGAGAATACATCGACACCGCTCACCTTTAACTGAGTCGGTACGGTTGGTGCTTTAAAAGTTAAGCTGCCGTGCTCTGCTAAATGTGTCGCGCAGATAAATGCTTGACCCCATAATGGTTCAACCAAACCAAAAGTTTGTCCGCGGTGTTCAATACACTCACCCACCGCATAAATACTTGGGTCAAACGTTTGCATGGTGTCATTGACCAACACACCGCGGTTACAACGTAAACCGGCACTTTGCGCCAAGCTAATATTTGGACGAATACCCACTGCAAATACCACAAGATCGGCTTCTAAAACCGTGCCATCTTTCAAACGGATTTGTTTCACATGACCATCTTCATCACCAATTAACGCTTCAGTATTCGCTTCAGTAATAATGTGAATGCCTTTTTGCTCAATGCTATGACGCAATAACTGACTCGCACGGCTGTCGAGTTGACGTTCCATAATGCGGTCCATTAAATGCAGCACCGTCACATTCATGCCACGTTGTTTTAAACCGTACGCTGCTTCTAAACCAAGTAAACCACCGCCAATCACCACTGCATTGGTTTTTGAACCGCAGTATTCAATCATGGTGTTAACGTCATAAATATCACGGAAAGTTAACACGCCCTTTAAGTCGACACCTTGAACTGGCGGAATAAACGGAGCCGAACCTGTCGCCAAGATCAAACGGTCATAATCAACGGTTTGCCCTTTTTCGGTGTAAACCACTTTACGAGGGCGATCAATTTTTACGGCCTTGTCACCTGCAATAAATTTGATGCCTTTATCGCTATACCACTTTGGTGGATGGAGCATGATGTCTTCAATAGTTTTTTCACCTGATAAAACCGGAGATAGCATAATGCGGTTATAGTTTCCCCATGGTTCTTCACCAATTACCGTGACCTCATAACGGTCTGGTGCCATATCTAGTAAATCTTCTAGGCAACGCATTCCTGCTAAACCATTACCAATCAACACCAGTTTAAGTTTGTCTTGAGACACACCTGTATTGGTAATATAGGTTTTTTGCGGCACAGGGTTGATCAAAACACGACCATCAACAATTTTGCTCGGATAAACTGAGAGTTTTTGGTCTTTATCTTCTAAACAACGACCCGTTGCCAAACTAAAGTGTTGTTTATAGATTGGCGATGCAATGACCCGCTCACCTTGCAAATCGCCAATAATGCCGCGGCTCATGACGTTGGCTTGGCTAAACGGATCTTTATTGCTTAACACGTAAACACGTTTTTCATGCCCCACGCGAAAGATTGCAACCGCTTGACCGCCCACTAGCGCACCTGCGCCAGTATTGGGAGTTAAATCATCGAGCGCACATACATCAATCCACTGATCATCAGGAAGCATATTTTTGTCTTGTACAATATTCATAGAGATTCTCCTTGTTATGCTTCAACCATTGGAATGCGGTCTTCTGAACGTTCAGCATCAGTTAATGGACGGATCTGACCACGTTCAGTCGTAAATTGAATGTGTGGATCGGCCTGTTCACTTGCATCTGCATTGATATAGGTCTGGAAGCGTTTACGTACTTCAGGATTTTCTACCGCAGTACGCCATTCGTCTTGATATGTGCCAATAATGTGTTCCATACGACGCTCAAGCTCGGCAGCCAAACCAAGAGAATCATCAACAACTACAGATTTAAGGTAATCTAAGCCACCTTCCATGTTGTCGCGCCATACGCTGGTACGTTGTAAACGGTCTGCGGTTTGGATGTAGAACATATAGAAACGGTCGATATAACGGATGAGCGTTGCTTTATCGAGGTCAGAGGCGATTAATTCAGCATGACGTGGTTTCATACCACCGTTACCACAAACATAAAGGTTCCAACCTTTTTCAGTCGCGATAATACCCACGTCTTTACCTTGTGCTTCCGCACATTCACGTGTACATCCAGACACAGCCATTTTTAATTTATGTGGTGAACGTAAACCTTTGTAGCGGTTTTCAAGCTCAATCGCTAAACCAACCGAGTTATCTACCCCGTAACGGCACCATGTGCTACCCACACAAGATTTCACGGTACGCAATGATTTACCGTAAGCATGACCAGACTCGAAACCAGCAGCATTTAACTCTTCCCAAATGAATGGAAGCTCGTGAACTTGCGCACCGAACATGTCAACACGTTGACCGCCAGTAATTTTGGTGTACAGGTTATATTTTTTCGCGATTTGACCAATGGCAATTAAACCATCTGGAGTCACTTCACCGCCTGCCATACGCGGCACAACCGAGTAAGAACCATCTTTTTGGATGTTACCCAAGTAATAGTCGTTACTGTCTTGTAAGCCTGCGTGACTTGGCTCAAGTACGAAATCATTCCAGCAAGAGGCCAAAATGTTTGCCGCAGCTGGTTTACAAATGTCACACCCTAAACCATGACCATGTTGATGAATCAAATCATCGAAAGTTTTGATTTCATTAACACGAACCAAGTGATACAACTCTTGGCGCGAGTATGGGAAGTGTTCGCAAATATGGTTATTTACAGTCACACCTTGACGTTGTAACTCAGATTTCAATACTTGAGTCACTAATGGCGCACAACCACCACATGCTGTTGCTGCTTTGGTGCATTTCTTTAATGCACCTAAAGAGGTCGAACCATCGCTAATTGCTTGGCAGATGTCCGCTTTTGAGACGTTGTTACATGAACAGATTGTTGCGCTGTCAGGCAGCAAATCTACACCGCTGCCACCCGACTTACCTGCTGATTGCTCAAAGCCTGGCATAATCAAGCTTTCAGGAACTTCCGGTAAAGCCAGACCGTTTAACATCATTTGTAAAAGGTCGTTGTACTCTTTCGCATCGCCCACCAAAACCGCGCCCAGCAATTTGGTTTTATCTGCATTTACAACAATCTTTTTATAAACCAGCGCATGCTCATCTGCATAGAAATAGCTTAATGCACCTGGAGTCATGGCATGTGCATCGCCTACAGAAGCAACATCCACACCCATCAATTTCAACTTGGTGCTCATGTCCGCGCCAGCAAAGCAGTTACATTCCTCATCGGAAATATGTTTTGCTGCAATACGCGCCATGTCATAACCTGGTGCAACCAAACCATAAATCTTGTTTTGCCAAAGCGCACATTCACCAATGGCATAAATGTTTTGATCTGAAGTTTGGCAGTAATCATTAATGACGATACCGCCACGCTCACCAATCGCGAGTCCACTATTACGTGCAAGCTCATCACGCGGACGAATCCCCGCAGAGAATAAAATCACATCTGCTTCAAGCTCGCTACCATCTGCAAATTTCATTACATGCGTTGTGCTGTCACCGCATTCAATAGATTGCGTCGCTTTTTGTGTATGAACTTTTACGCCAAGATCTTCAATTTTGCGGCGTAAAACTTTACCACCCAAGTCATCAATTTGAACTGCCATTAAACGCGGTGCAAATTCAACAACATGTGTTTCCAACTCTAGGTCACGTAAGGCTTTCGCTGCTTCAAGACCAAGTAAACCACCACCAATCACAACACCTGTTTTTGCATTTAGACTCGCTGCACGAATCGCGTCTAAGTCTTCAATCGTACGGTAGACAAAACAGTTTTCTCGGTCATTACCTGGAATTGGTGGAACGAATGCATACGAACCAGTTGCCAACACTAATTTGTCATAGCTAATCACATCACCATGGTTGGTTGTGACTGTTTGCTCAGCTGTATCAATTGCAGTTGCTTTTGTATTAAGTCGTAAGTCAATGCCATGAGCATCGGCAAAGTCAAAACGAGCTAAAGATAAATCTTTTGCCGATTTCCCCGAAAAATATTCTGTCAAATGTACGCGGTCATACGCTATACGAGGCTCTTCCGCGAGAATCGTGATTTCCAGTTCATCATCTGCTTTTTCTAAAATGGCTTCGATGAATTTGTGGCCCACCATACCATGACCAATCATTACCAATTTCATAGTGTTTCTCCTCAAATCACGTTGCTTTTAAGCTGCGTTATTGCGATCTAAAATAGCTTGCTCAAATAGACGTTGTTCTTTTGCCTTGTGCTCTACCGAGAAGCGAATCAACATCACGAAGCATCCAGCGACAATGACAAATCCACCTAATGCCATCAGGCAAGATTGAATATCTGTCATACCTTTTAATAAAAAACCTGCAACGACCGCGCCTGCATTGCCTCCGGCACCGATAATGCCAGACACACCACCCAGTGCTTCACGGTCGATAAATGGAACCATGGCATAGGTCGCACCGCATGCCATGTTGATGAAGAGTGCAAAGACCACCATGCTCATGATGGCCAAGTGCGCGACATTCATTTGTGAAAATAAAATCAGGAATAGCCCTTCGCCCAAAATCATGACAAAGAGTAGTTTTGTACGGCCATCCAAGCCTTTTTTGATTGCTACTTTGTCAGAGAAAAAACCTCCCAAAGAGCGAGCAAAGATGGCAAGTAGTCCTAAAATTCCGGCAGTTAAGCCTGCCTCTTTTAAGCCAAAGTGAAATTTTTCGACGTAGTACATGGCCAAGATGTTGTGCATAAAAATCTCAACACCAAAACATGCGCCGTATGTACCAAATAAAATCCAGACACGGTAATTGCCAGCTGCTTGTTTCATTACAGCCCAGCCACCTTTTTTACCGCTATCGGTTACAATGCCTTGAGCGCGCAGCTCATCGAAGTTGCCTTGTGGACAGTCTTGGGTAAATTTCCAATACATGAATGCCACTACAAGCATCATTATGCCGGGCATTAAAAGTGCAATACGCCAGCCCATAGATTGCTCAACGCCAAACATCACAATTGCAGAGAGAATCAAAGGCATGACTGCTTGTGTGGTACCACCGCCGGCATTACCCCAACCTACGGCAGTTGCATTGGCTGTGCCCACTACATTTGGAGCAAACATGACGCTGGTGTGATATTGAGTGATGACAAAGCTTGCGCCAATGGCACCAATCAAAAAGCGGAAAAAGAGAAAGGATTCGTAACTTCTAACAACAGTGATCCCAATGACCGGGATACTGCCAACAAGTAAAAGCGTGATGTATGCTTTACGTGGGCCATATTTGTCACACAAAGGCCCGACAACCAAACGAACCACAATCGTGACAGCAACGGCCGCAATGCTAATGTTAGCAATTTGGTCTTTTGTTAAATGGAACTCACCTGCAATGACAGGCATGAGAGGTGCACAGGCAAACCACGCAAAAAAGCAAGCAAAAAAAGCGAGCCAACTCATGTGGAAGGCCCGCATCGCTGGAACTGTAAAATTAAACAGCTTAATAGATGTTGCTTTTGTGGCTGACAAATTCAAAGACATTGCCTTCACTCCGACTGAACGTAACTTCTTTGTGCACACCTAGGTATTCACAAACTCGATCAGAACGGACATCATTGGCCGTCTTTAAAACTCATGGTCGTCTTCGACCTGTTATTAAGTAAGCATTTTGCATGCCAGCTTTTTAAAAAATTAAATTAATTATTTTTTATTATTATTTTTCATATAGATAAAGTTTTAAAAATTATAAAAATGAATATTTTTATATTTTGGACTGCTCTAACCTTGCACAGTTATAGTGTTCAGGTAAAAATACGCTCTGCTACAAAATGAATCGTACTTTTGCACCAAAATTGATCAATAGTGCCATTAAGCATGCTAATTTAGCCTTAAAGCTCGTTTTTTTCTTTAGTTTGCTATGGCATTAATCTTGCTTAAATAATTGATAACAAAAACGCGTCGAATTGGCGCATTTTCTTAGCCTGATTTTCTGAACTTATGCCAAAACTCAAAATAGCCCTTATTGATGATGATCATGCGCGAGCCGACTATATAAGAAAAAGTTTGCTTGAAAATGATTTTGAAGTAGTCGCATGCCTTACTTTGGATCATTTGAATATCTTTCGTCTGGAACATTTGCAAGCTGATGTGATCTTGCTTGATATGGATCATCCCCATCGTGACATTATTGAAAGTTGTGTCAGTAGTTATGACCTACCTACAGTTCTATTCACCAAAAATTCCGATAAAGACACCATTAAACAAGCCATCGATGCGGGAGTAACTGCGTATATTGTCGATGGCATCGACCCTTCCCGCTTACATACCATTTTAGAAATCTCAATTGAGCAATATAAAAAGCACAAAAAACTCGAAGGTGATTTAAAAGAAGCTCAAACCAAACTTGCTGACCGCAAGGATGTCGAAAAAGCCAAAGTGTTACTGATGCAACTGCATGGCTTACCTGAAGAAACTGCATTTCAGCTTCTTAGAAAAAATGCGATGAGCCATCGCATTACAATTGGAGAAATGGCACGGCGTTTACTTGACGCTCAAAAATTACTTGGCAATCAACTAAAGGATGAATAAATGAGCAGATTAGAAAAGACTCAATTACAACTCGGCTATATTCCTTTGCTTGATTGTCTTGCATTGCTTTGGGCAAAACAAAGAGGTTTCTTTGAAGAAGTAGGTTTAGATGTTACTTTAGTTAAAGAAGCATCGTGGGCGAGTCTGCGCGACCGTCTTGCTTTTGGATTATTAGACGCGGCCCATTGCTTATCGGCAATGTTACCTGCGGCGGCTGTAGGCGCAGATCAAATTGGTACACCTTTACAAACGTCACTGGTTTTAAGTGAAAACCGTGCTTATATTAGCTTAAGTCAAAAGCTTACTCATCAACTCGCAATTCAAGAAAATGACATCGCAAAAGTAACGGCACAAAAAGTGGCGAGCTATCTTGAACAAGGTCATCCTCTTTCTTTAGCGCATGTGTTTAAGCATTCTATTCACCATTACTGTTTAAGAGAATGGCTGGCTTTATCAAACCCAAAACTTGCGCAGTCTATTCAGCTCAAAACATTACCACCACCTTATATGGTCGAAGCACTCGACAAACATGTGATTGATGGTTTCTGTGTAGGTGAACCTTGGAATACCCAAGGTGAGCTTCTTGGTTTAAGTAAAATGATTTGCTCAAGCCAAAACGTTATTCCTCCTGTCGCTGATAAGGTTTTAGCCGTAACGCAAGAATGGGCGGAGCAGCATCCACAAACGCTCGTCGCGCTCACCGCCGCAATCATGAAAGCCCAACAAGAGTTGAGTGAGTTACAAGACTTTGCGCCAATTTTAAAATTATTGGTTGAGTCTGGAATCGTTCGTTTTCATTGTTCTGAAGAAGTACATGTCGATAAATATTTCATGATTCAAGATATTGTCCGTCATTTAGTAAAAGAAAGTGCACTTCCAAAAGTAGAAGACTTTTATTGGCTGCTCGAACAAATGCAAAAATGGGATGAACTTCAAATCGAGCAAGCACAAATCACAAGTTTGGGAGCTCAATGCATTAATCTTGAGGCTTATGAACAAGCCAAACAGCGATATTCTTCATAAGTCATCTAAGAATCAAATCAGCATAAAAAAAGCTGTCTTTTATAAAAAAGACAGCTTGAAAGACCCATAAGACAAAATGCGAAACACGCATTACTATATTTTTTGGACTCAACTGATCCATTGAAAATATAGCGCTTATGCAAATGATCATATCTATCTAAACATATCATTTTCAGACATTTTCATATCAATAACTGCCACATCATCAATTTCGTTAATCATTCTCAACCTTTTAAGAGAGTACTCAAATAGTCCTCTCTTTTTATGCATAAAACTTATCTATGATCTCTACAAAATAGTAATACACAAATTATGTGGGTCAGGTCATAAATTTTATTGCTTCAAAGTAATTTCAAACATCCGTCTTAATTAGATTATTTTTTTTAGCTAAAAAGTAATTTATTGCCTATCTAGTTATATTTAAAACATTTATTAATTTTTCTCTTTATAAAATATAAATATTACGATTCAAATAATTACACAAAAAAAATTAGTGAAAAATCCTATAAGTGCCCCCTATTTTGAGTTACAAACCGCAACAATCATGGCACAAATGGTAATAATAATTAAATTAATAATCATTATCATTCACAACACATAAAAACCTGAGAAGATCTACCATGATCCATGAAAATATTCTCGACTGCATAGGTAAAACGCCACTATTACAACTATCAAGGCTATTCACGCATCAATCAGTCTCAGTGATTGCGAAAATGGAATTGTTAAACCCAGGAGGAAGTATTAAAGACCGTCCAGCATTATTCATGCTACAGGAAGGCTTGAAATCTGGAGTCATCAATAAAGATAGTCATATTGTTGAAAGCTCATCAGGGAACTTAGCTATTGCGCTTGCAATGGCATGCAAAATCTATGGATTAAAATTTACTGCCGTGATTGACCCAAAAATTGCTTCAGCAAATTTACAAATGCTGAAGCTTTATAAAGCCAATATCGAAATGGTCTCTGAAAAAGACCAAAACGGCGGTTACTTAAAAACCAGAATTGACACTGTAAAACGTCTCTGCCAACAACTACCGAATGCTGTTTGGATTAATCAGTATGCAAACCCAAACAACTGGAAAAGCCACTATTTTGGTGAAGCAGAAGAAATCCTAAATCAAATTGATCGCAAGATTGATTACCTCGTGATTGGAGCAAGTACCTCAGGCACGATTATGGGCGTATCTCGTCGCCTTAAAGAAAGATTTCCAGAATTAAAAGTGATCGCAGTCGATATCCTCGGCTCTGTGTTGTTCGGTGGTACATCTGGTCCGCGCGAAATTCCTGGCATTGGTGCAAGTACTGTCCCACCACTACTCTCCCCCGATGAAATTGATGATGTCATTTATGTAGATGACTATGAGTCAGCACTCGGTTGCAGAGAACTTCTTGAACATGAAGGAATTTTTGCAGGTGGTTCGAGCGGATCATCTATTTCAGCCATCAAAAAACTGATCCCAACCATCCCTGCTGGGTCATGTGTCTTAACGCTGTTACCCGATCGCGGCGACCGTTATCTCGATCTGGTTTATGAAGATGAATGGTTCGAGATGATCAAGAAACGTCACTTCAATCGGAAGTTACGACGCCAAGAAAACCTTACTTTACAAAATGTTGTTTAATCTTCTCCTTAGGACATATTCATGAGCAATTTGGCTACCCTTCGCTACTTAAGTCAATCAGATTTATTAAATCTTGGCGCAAATCATAGTAATTCATTTATTGAAGCGATTACTGAAGGTCTAACCCTGCATGCAAATAAACAATTTGTACAACCCTTAAAACCTTATCTTCGCTGGCAAGGTGCAGATCATATTGCTGACCGCATTATTGCTATGCCTTGCTATTTAGGTGGCAATGACCCGATTGCCGGAATTAAATGGATTGGCTCAAGACAACATAACCCTAAAAAATTCAATATTCCACGTGCTAGCGCACTGATTGTTTTAAATGACTCAGAAACAAATTATCCAGTTGCAGTGATGGAAGGCAGCTTAATTAGTGCCATGCGAACTGCTGCAATTACCGGTGTTTCGATTAAATATCTAGCGAAAAAAGACTTTTCAGACATTACCGTGATTGGCTGCGGGCCAATTGCTCAAATGCAGATTAAAACTGTGCTTGAACAATATGCTCAAGTGAAAAAAATCCATTTATTTGATGTAAATCCAGAAGCAGCTGAAAAACTCAAAGCATTGTTCCTTTCCGAATATCCACATTTAGAAATTGAAATTCATGACAGCGCCAAGTCTGCGATTCAGCAAGCTGATGTCCTCATTACCTGCACAGTTTCAGATAAACCTTACATTCCGTTTGAGTGGCTTAAAAAAGGCTGCTTTGTTTCAAATATTTCAATTATGGACATCGAGCCTGAAGTCTTCTTAAAAGTGGACAAAGTGATTGTAGATGACTGGGACCAATCAAACCGCGAAAAGAAAGTCATCAACGTACTCGTTGAAGATGGCTTATTCAGCCGTGAAAAACTACATGCTGAACTTGGTGACATCATTATTGGTCATAAAAACGGTCGCGAACACGAAGATGAAATTATTTTGCTCAACCCAATGGGCATGGCGATTGATGACATTGTCTGCGCTAAGTGGTTCTTCAATGCCGCACAAGAACAAAACGTTGGTACGGTTCTACCGCTTTTATAAGAATAGGAATAAATAAAATGTTAGATCGGATTTACACAGCACAACTACAAAAAACGATAGATGCACTCTACATGGAGAATTATGGAGATTTTAAAGATCATATTTCCTATAAAAAGCCTTATCTGGCAATTACTCTCAATGATGAGTTGGAACTCTATTTCAACTGTTTAAAAGTAGATGGTGTAAATCCTTTCTATGTTACCCAACCCGAAGTTTTGCTTCATAACCTGTTGAGCAATACCACATCTAAAATTTCGATTTCTGAAGTTTTTAGCTATTTAACCCAAGCAAATTGGTGGCCGTCACCACACCATCAAAAAGCGATTGATTATTGGCTCGACAACTTAGTAACGGCTGAAAAAATCCCTCAAATTTTACAGTCAGCCCTTTCATTTTCTTCACCTTTAATTACGAGTGAATTGTTATCTCTGGTAGCTGATCGTCCATTTCATCCGTTCGCTCACTCAAAAGGTGAACTTGCACCACTCACAACTCAAAAAGAAATTGAGGTGTATTGGTGGGCTTTTAAGAAAGATGATGTGATCAACAATATGGAGTCGATTCCTCATAAAGAGCTTCTGTTATCCGAAGCTGAGGACAAGCATATTACTGAAAAAATAGCGAAGCTTTCAGATGATTACTTAGCCCTGCCTTTGTTAGAGACTCAACATCGCTATTTAAAGTTTGATGAAAATAAGTACGACGCTATTGACCTGAACCATGTCACCACAATTGGCTCACCGACTTCTTCTTTAAGAACCCTTATTCACAACACAAACCCTACTCTGCATTTAAAACTCTCAACCAATGCCAAAACATTAGGTGCAATCCGTTCTATGCCAGGCCGTTATTTAATGAATGGTCATACGGCTTATGATTTTTTAAATGAAGTCATTAATGAAACTGCTCTAATAAAAAATCGTCTCTTTTTGAGTAATGAAACGCATTGGTGGGTACTCGGTAAACAACAGCCGATTGTAAAAAATTTAGGTGTAATCGGTTGCCAAGTCAGACATTTACCCGATTTTTGCCAAGATCAAAATGTTACACCTATTACCATGTCAGCTTTAAGCTGTACTTATGTTGACCCTTGGGAAACATTGGGCATTGAAGGCGACAAATGGATATTATTAAAAGACTTAAGTGTTCATTTTATTCAAACATTCTTAACGCTTTGGGCAAAAGGCATCATGCCTGAATGCCACGGGCAAAACACCATGGTGTGTTATGAAAATAATAAGTTTAAATGCTTTATTTTACGTGACCACGATACCTTAAGAATATGTACAACAGCCATTGAAGAAAGTGGTTTTACTCCTCCGATTTATACCATCGATACCAGCACGCCGAACAATCTTATCTTTAGTAAAAATGAAGACTTATTTAATTACTTCATTACCTTAGGGATTCAAATTAACATTTATCCAATTGCTTTATCGACTTTGAAATATACAGATCGTACAGAAAACGATTTTTGGGAAATGGTTCAAGACATTATTCAAGATTTTGTAGAAACCCAACCGATTTCAGAACAAACAAAATCGCAAATTCAAACTTATCTTTTTGACAATAAGACTTGGCCATTCAAACAGCTACTTACACCTTTACTCGCGCAAGAAAGTGACTCAACAGGTATGCCAAGTAAAATCGGAACCACACCAAACCCTTATCAGAGCTTGTCTGTTTCTAGCTATGAGACCATGGACATCTAAATCATGCGCTCATCTCGCCTAGATCATTTCATTATTTTGCTCTGTCAGTTTTTTTCCACTTTTGGGCTTATGGTACTGATTCCGATCATGCCACTCTATATGGAAAAACTGACGGCGCATATGAGTGCTCCCACTATCTGGGCAGGTTTGGCACTCGCGGCTCCGGCTATTGGCAGTTTATTTACAGCACCGATTGTGGGTCATCTATCCGACACATTCGGCCATAAAAAAGCCTTGT
Organism: Acinetobacter sp. DMC2; assembly: GCF_056314305.1. Classification (NCBI taxonomy): domain Bacteria; kingdom Pseudomonadati; phylum Pseudomonadota; class Gammaproteobacteria; order Moraxellales; family Moraxellaceae; genus Acinetobacter; species Acinetobacter sp. DMC2. Next base: position 139,931 of record NZ_JBQUYP010000001.1, read on the forward strand.
TACTGTCTCTGGTTGGTTTCTGTATTTCAATACTGCTCATGGCCAGTGCCCAGCATTTATACCTATTTATTCTCGCGCGAATTTTACTCGGTTTTTGCGGTCTCTCAGTCATTTTGAATGCTTATGTTTCATATCTTTCCAATGAGCAACAACGAGGCGCTGCCTTCGGGCAACTGCAAAGTAGTGTTGCGCTCGCTTGCCTATGTGGTCCCGTGCTCGGCGGAATATTTATGGATCAATGGCGGGTTGAAGTATTACTCAACGCGACAGCATTTGTTGTGATGACACTCATTGTAATTGCGTCATTTGTACTAACCACTCCCGTTAAAACCGAGGCTTCAAAACCTAAAGAGAAATCCAAGCTTCCAGCTTTCTTTGATAGAACAATTTTTTCATGGTTAAGCGCTGGCATTTTGGTTCAAGCCGGTGGCTTTGGCTTAGTGTCTTGCTTTGTTTTATACATTAGTGAAATAAGCCAAAGCACTCATTCATCATTATCTGCTGCAAGCTTAACTGGAACAATTCATGCGCTTTCATGGGGAGCAGCCTTTATTGCTGCGACCTATTGGGGAAAAAGAAATGATGATAAAGGAGATTCTTTTAATAACTTCATTTACGCATCTTTGATTTGCGGCATCACGATTTTCGCATTGATCTGGGTTTCTAATCTCTGGCTGATTCTTGTATTACGACTCATACAAGGCTTTTGCTTTGCAGCCCTTATTCCTTCGATCTTACACACCATTTCTCTAAAAGCTGGCGCTCAAAGCCAAGGAAAAGTGATTGGTATTTCTAACAGTGCCTTTGTTTTAGGGCAACTTATTGGCCCAATCACCATCACGCTCACCTACTCATTTTTCAATATTACCGCGGCATTAATCTGCACCTCACTATTTTTTATCGGTGCGGGATTAGTGGTGATTTTGAACAGATTCTTAATGGATACAATTTTAGAAGAGGCACAAGAATGAACTCAATTATTACAACAGATGCATGGTCTTATAAACTTTTCGAACAGTACCTGAATACTTTCTTTCGTGAACTCAAAGTGAATCTTGAAGAATGCATTATTCCCTCTCAAGACTCTCCTTTATTTACACTGTATGCGGAGCAACTAGACACCCTGTATTTTGCTTATACGTTTAATGCATCTAACACGATTGTTTATGGCACAGTTCAGCACTTATCGACCACTGGCTATCACAGATATCAACGTGGTTTTGTACTGCAAAACTTAAACGACAATACATTTGACTCGCTCACCGATCCTAAAAAATTAGTGAAGCTGATTACAAATGAGTTGAATAGTCTATTTAAAGACAAGAACCAAAATAAAAACCTGTACTCCGATATTGCCAATAGTATCGAGAACACAAAATTCTTTTTAGAAAATAAGCCATCTCAATCAGCACTTAAAGCACTGAGTGGTTTTCAGGCAACCGAACAAGGCATGTTATATGGGCACCCTTTTCATGTGACTTCTAAAGCCAATTTAGGTTTTTCTAAAGAAGACATGAAAAAATATAGCCCTGAGCTAGGCGCCAGTTTCCAACTCCACTACTTTGCAATTCATTCCTCTTTAATCCAAAAGCTGGTAAGTGAAGAACAGCCTTCTTACCATATTGAAGATGAAGTTTTAGAGACCGCAAAAGAACGTTTGCAAGAAAACTTCGCGAACTATGAGCTGATGCCAACTCACCCTTGGCAAGCCAACTTCTTACTTCAACATCCATCTTTAAAGAAACATTTAGATAGCCAAGACGTTATTTATTTTGGAGCTTTAGGTCAAACCGTGTGGCCAACCTCATCTGTTCGTACCGTGTGGTTACCTCAATCGAACCTGTTCTTAAAGCTTTCCATTGATGTGCGAATTACCAGTTTCATTCGTAATAACCCAATGGATGAAATGGAACGTGCCATTGATGCAAGCAAAATTATTATCAATCATAAGATTAATGAGCAATATCCAGACCTTGTGATTCTGCCAGAGTTAGAGGCGAAAACAGTCAAAATCCCAGAGCTTGAAAGTTCATTTGGCATTATTTATCGGGCAGGACTCACGCCAGAGGTATTAGAAAATACCAGAATGCTCGGCGGCTTAGTTGAAGAAAACGAAAACCATGAAATTCCGCTATTAAGCTTTATTCAGCAAGCGGCACCCAACCAAAACTTACAATCGAAAGATGCCAAAGACTTCATTACTTTTTGGTGGAAACAGTACATTAAAGTTTCACTTATTCCATTAGTTGAGTTGTTTGCAAACAAAGGCATTAGCGTAGAAGCGCACATGCAAAACAGCTTAATGGAATTTAAAAATGGCTATCCACATCGTCTTATTCTTCGAGATATGGAAGGCATTAGCATTGTTGCAGAAATGATAGAAGACGACTCATCTATTTCTGAAGATAGTACTGTTTGGTTCTCTCAAAAAGATGCATGGACGTTTTTAAAATATTACCTCGTGATCAATCACATTGCTCATCTCATCAGTGCAATTGCACGAGTTACGGCCATTGAAGAATCTGAACTTTGGCAAGCCACCCGTCTTACACTCACACAAGAGAACTTTAGCACCAAAGGCCAGCAATACCGCAATTTATTAATTAATTCACTCACATTACCAATCAAGGCAAATATGTTAAATACGCTCTACCATAGTGGTGGTAATCCAATCTGGATTGAAGTTGAAAATCCTATTTATAAATATCGCGGCGCAGAAGCGCTTTGCCCTCTTCAACCAACACAACAAACCAATTATAAAACCCTCGCAGAAAATCGCGTGATGGGCCAGTTATTAGAAGCACTCATTTTTGAAAATACTTTTAAATATGAGTTTTCTAAAGGTCAAATCAAGTTTTATATTTCCGATACCGTTTTTTATACTTGCGCAGCCAAGAGACATTTCAGTTTTAAACGAATTAAGTTAGATCCTTCAAGCTTAGTCCGTTCTGATATTACTTTAGGTACTGAAACTCGCCCTAGTTTAAAAACACTACTTGCCGATCTCAAAAATATTATTGAAGCTGACCCAGTTAAATGGCAAAACTTTAATGATGAGCTGAATTTGACTTACGTTAAACATGCTCAGACTTTGAGCCAAGTTCCTGCCCAACCTTTAAGAACCTTGCCTTATTTAGAACAAGAAGCACGGATTACCAATGCGCATTTATATCACCCAAGTTTTAAGTCTCGTATTGGCTTCGATTTAAAAGAAAACCAGAAATATGCTCCAGAGCTTTCTGAAGGTTTTACGGTTCAATGGGTCGCGACTCATAACAGTTTATGCAAACTGGTTTTAAGTAAAACCATTAACTTAGAGCAGCTTTATAAACAGCATTTTTCAGAAAAAGATCTACAGGCAATTAGTGACCAATTAAAAGATAACAATTTAGATTTTAAAGATTATATTCTTACCCCAATTCACCCGTGGCAGTGGGATAAAATTATTGAATTATATTATCAAGATGCAATCAGCAACCAACTGATCATTCCGTTAGATATTGAAGGTCCGACTTATTTACCACAGCAGTCAATTCGAACCTTATCAAATATTAGTGATATCTCGGCGCTTTCTCTCAAATTGGCAATGAACTTGGTCAATACTTCTACCTCTCGTGTATTGGCACCGCATACCGTTCAAAATGCTGCAAAAATGAGTGACTGGCTTTATAACATTGTTGAGCAAGATCATATTTTAGAAAAACAGCGCAAGCCTGTTATTTTAAGAGAGATTGGCGGCCTTTCATTTAATCAGCAGATTGCGCTACCTGTTCAATACGGCGCTCTCGCCTGCATTTGGCGCGAAAGTATTTACAGCTATTTAAAAGAAGGTGAATCGGCAACACCAGTAACAGGGTTGATGCAAGTAGATACGGACCAAAAACCTCTCATTGATGAGTGGATTCAAGAGTACGGGATCGAGTTCTGGTTAGAAAAGTTACTCACCAATGCTTATTTACCGATCATGCATATTTTATGGTGCCACGGCCTCGCTTTAGAGTCACATGCACAAAACATGGTGCTCATTCATAAAAATGGCTTACCCGTTAAAGCTGCTTTGAAAGATTTCCATGATGGCATTCGTTTTAGCCGTCATCTGTTGCGCGAGCCCGACCTTTTACCTAACTTGCAAGATGCGCCGAAAGAACATGCCAAAATTAACCCGAACTCTTTCTTGGAAACCCATTCTCCAAATGAGTTAAGAGATTTTACTCAAGATGCGCTGTGGTTTGTAAATTTGGCAGAGTTAGCAATTTTCTTAAATGAACATTATGACTTCGATGAAATCAAATTCTGGACTATGTTAAGAACCATCATCAATCAGCATAAAGAAGCTCACCCAGAATTTAGCGAACGATATGAATTATTTAACTTTACAGATGACACCATCGACATTGAACAGCTCGCAAGCCGTCGTTTCCTTCCGGAAATTCGCCTAAGAGTACAAACCACACCAAATCCGCTCAGTCTTATTAAGGAAATTGAATATGAATAAATATTCGATTTCTTTTAAGAAACGAATAGCACACGGCGAGATGCTCTACGGAATATTTTGTTCCGTAGCCTCTCCCATTAATGTCGAGCAACTGGCACTTGCCGGCTATGACTTCATCATTATCGACTTAGAACATACTTTATTTAGTACGTCTCAAGTCGAGACTATGATTTTAGCTGCTAGAGCCATGAGTCTTGATATCTTCGTGAGAGTACCATTAAACGCTAACCACCTCGTACTCCCTCTGCTCGATGCAGGTGTAACAGGTATTGTGTTTCCGCGTATTGAAAATGCTCAGCAAGCACAAGAAGCTGTGAACTATTGCCACTATATGCCGCTTGGGCAAAGAGGATTGAATTCGACAAGGCTAAATCGATACGGTATTGATGATTTAGCGAGTTTTGTTCAACAGGCAGCAAACGAGACTGTTGTCATTGCTATGATTGAAAGCTTAGAAGGACTAGAACAACTTGATGAAATTTTAAAAGTTGAAGGCATCGATATTATTCTTGAAGGTGCTGCCGACTTCTCTCAATCGATGGGAATACCTTGGCAAACCAGCCATCCAAAACTGAAAGAAAAGGTTCAAGAGATGTATATAAAGACTAAAAATAGTCAAAAGCATTTCTGTGCTATTCCCCGACAACCTGAAGATATTGCTGCATGGAAACAACAATCCGTTCAGCTTTTTGTACTCGGTGATGACCGCAGCATTATTCGCCGTGCCCATCAAAACCATCTAAATACCTTTAAGGACAACTCATAACTGTTCACACCTTTTTAGGGGAATAAATTCCCATTCCCCTAATTCATTGAATAATTTTCAAATATATTATTTTAAAGCAATTAATAATATTGTTAATTACAATGATTCTCATTTATAATTCGCTCAATTTAAAATCACTCTCAGGGCGAGATAATGGAAAATAAGATAAAACGTAATAAACTTTTTACAAGAAAGTCTGAAGTTAAAAATATCATTCCACTTCTTTCACTTGGTGGAGCTATTTTCCTTTCAAACTCAGCATTTGCAGCTTCACCTGCTGAAACCACAGAAACAGAAAAGAAACCTGAAGCACTTCCTACAATTACAATCACTGCTTCACGGGCAGATGAACTCTCTACCTCTGCCAAACAAGTCACCAAGTTAGATGAAAAACAAATTGAACTTTTAAGAAATGGTTCATCTGGAAGTATTGCGACTGTTTTAGCGAAAGCTGTACCAGGCCTATCGGACTCAAGCCGAACCATTACCGATTATGGTCAAACCTTACGTGGTCGTAATACCCTGATCTTGGTCGATGGCGTGCCGATGAACCTTACACGCGATACATCACGTGGACTTTCAGCCATTGACCCTGAAAGTATTGCGAACATTGAAGTGATTCGCGGCAGTAACGCAATTTATGGCGGTGGTGCTGCGGGTGGTATTATTTCAATTACCACAAAAGCTGCGGGTGGTGAACCTACAGCAAAAACCGTTATTGGACTACAAACACCTTTAACGAATTTCCGCTCTGATGCTTTAGGTGGAGATATTCACCAATATTTCACAGGCAGCTTTAATGCATTTGATTATGCATTTGATTTTGGTTATCAACGTATTGGTAGCCCATACGATGCAAGTGGTGACCGTGTTGCACCTGAACCAAGTCAGGGCGACCTTTATGATTCCGATGGCTATAGCGTAGGCGGTAAGCTGGGTTATCATATTGATGACAATCAATATCTACAGTTTGCTGCAAACTACTATAATGCAGAGCAAGACTCAGATTATGCATCTGACCCAAGTGTTAAAAAAGCTCCAGCTGGTACAGTGCCAGCAAAAGCAATTAAAGGCTTAAAGCTTAAAGACCAAAATAAAAATGAAAACCAGATCTACAATTTGACCTATACCAATAAAGACTTATTAGGTAATAAGGTTGATGCTCAAATTTATTACCGCGACTTCTTTACCCGTTTTTCACCATTTGATGCTCGTGGAAATGCAAACCGCGGCAAACAAGTCGACCAGATTTATCAAGAAAATAATGTACTCGGTAGCCGCTTAACTGTGACCACACCGCTTGAGTTTTTAGGCGATACATCATTGGTTTGGGGTGGTGACTTCAGCCGTGAAAAAAGCGAAATGCCTTTAGATATTTTCGACCAAAACATTTATGACCAATCTGGTGGTCTAGAATTTGTAAAAACTGGCAAGCTCATTTATTTACCAGAACTTACCACGCAAAGTGTTGGTGGTTTTGTACAGTTAAAACACCGCTTTAATGACCAATGGTCAGCAGAAGCAGGTACACGCTATGAAGACAGCTATGCGCAAATTGATAGTTTTGTTCCATTATCACAATTAGGCAAGACTAACCCTTACACTGTTCCGGGCGGAAAAGTGAAAGCTGATGCATGGTTATACAATGCTAATGTAACTTTCTCTCCAAATGACCAACACTCGATTTATGCATCGTTTAACCAAGGTTTCCAATTACCTGATGTTGGTTTGATTATCCGTAATGCTGGTGAAGGTTTTAACCTTGGTTCATCATTCTTAGAGCCAGTAAAAGTAGATAACTATGAACTCGGCTGGAAAGGAAACTTCAATAACATCTCATCAAGTTTAGCTGTATTCCACTCAACTTCTGACCTTGGTGCTGTGCAGTCTTTTAACAACGGTTTAGTACTGGCTAGAACCAAAGAAAAAGTAACTGGTGTAGAGGCAACTTTTGACTATCTTGACGATGCAAATGTTTGGGGAACTGGTGGTAGCGTTACGTGGATGAAAGGCCGTGAAAAACCTCAAAACGGTTCTGAACAAGACATGACAGGTTTCCGTATTCCACCATTAAAACTCACAGCTTACGTTTCTTATAGTCCAACAGAAACTTGGACGAACCGCCTACAAGCAACTTACTTCGGTTCAGAAGATTACCGCTTAAATGGTGTAAATGGTTTTGGTCGCTACGATGTAAAAACATATACAACAGCTGATTTAATCAGTAGCTTTGCGCTTAACAAAAAAGACACTGTGACGATTGGTTTAGAGAACATGTTTAACCGTAAATACTATCCTCTTTATAGCCAATTATTAAGATCGGGTGATAACACTAGCCATTTGGTGGCAAATGGCGCAACTCTGAAGGTTTCTTATAGCCATAAGTGGTAATCAAAACTAACTTAGACTGTTTCATCAAAAGGAGATCTATACGATCTCCTTTTTTTTATTAAAAATATTAAAGCCTTATTTATTTTTTCAATTGTTAACTTGAGAGAAACCCACAGAATTTACCTAGTATTCTGACAAAATTTTTGTTAACTTGATTTTGTTACATATTCAAAATGCAACTTTTTTCACCTAACACTCCTCATCAACGTGTTTATGAAAATAATATCAATATGTAGTTTTACCAATATTTTTAATGGGGCAAGTCAGAATGGACATCTCACACCGCGAAATTTACGCGCTTGTAGACATTAATAACTGTTATGTCAGTTGTGAGCGACTATTTGACCCCAAACTTATTGGCGTGCCCGTTGTCGTGCTTTCTAATAACGATGGATGTGTTGTATCACGCAGTGAAGAAGCAAAAAACATGGGGATAAAGATGGCAATCCCATGGTACCAAATCGAAGAAGAAGCTCTCCAAGCAGGCGTACATGTCTATTCAAGTAACTACACTTTATATGCTGAGATGTCTCGTCGCTTTTTTTCGGTTTTAGGTGAATTCTTCTCACCCGATGATTTAGAAGCCTATTCTATTGATGAATGCTTTATCCGTTTAACCCCTTATCTTCAAACTCTAGATATTCATTCTCATTGTGCCAAAGCGGTAGAAACCCTAGAAAAATGGTTAAGCTTACCTTGCTGTATTGGCATCGGATATTCAAAAACTCAGGCCAAGTTAGCCAATTACTACGCTAAAAAAATTAAAAGCTTTAATGGGATTTGTAATTTCACTACATTAGATCCCCTACTGCTTGAAGACCTCATGCAACAAACTTCCGTCAAAGAAGTGTGGGGAATTGGCTACCAATTGGTCAAACAATTACGAAGCTATGAAATTTATTCATGCCTAGACTTAACTTTTGCCAATGAACACCATCTCGCAAAAGCTTTTTCTGTAGTTATGGCACGTACTATTCGTGAGCTAAAAGGCCAATCCTGTATCCAACTCGATGATCCTGCCATCGTCACAAAACGAATTTTAGCTTCACGTAGTTTTGCTCAAGCTTTATCCAGCATTGAGATTATTAAACAAGCGCTCATCTTTCATCTCAATCGCGCTCATCGGCGCTTAATGAAACAAGAACAGCTGTGTGCCTGTATTCAGGTCATGCTTTATGAAAAAACAGATAAACCACCTTATAAAAAAGCATCATCTCAAGCGATAGGTTTAACGTATGCAACAGATGACCTATGCATATTAACTAAAGCAGCCATGCAACAAATTGATGTTTTATATAAAGAAAATAAAAAGTACATTAAGATTGGAGTATTATTTTGTGGTTTGCACGCCCGTCAACATCACATTGATGATTTATGGCAACCTCTTGAGTTAATTCAGCAAAGACAACAACTCATGAAAACCCTAAGTACAGTTCGTAATCGATTCGGCAGTCATTATCTACAAGTCGGTTATCATTCCCGTAGTTCATCTTGGCATATGAAACAATGTCACCGTTCAAAAAACTATCTAACCCGATGGAATGAGCTACTTGTAATTGGAGAGAATTCTACAGCCGTTACACAAAATACATGAACTGTTTTTGTCAATTCAGTTTAAAATGAGCTTCATTAAATTACTTGAAATTTTGTCATTTTTTAACATTGCTAAATCATCGCAAAATTTACAATATATAAGCCGAATTTGGTATACCCTTTCTGCGACAATTAAAACAAATTATAAAAAAATTGTAGAAACATATGCCATAATAAGCAAACTTTGCAGACATCTTGCAAAGAATATTTGCAACTTTAGAGCTGGAGCAATCTGAATGAGTTCGACCATTTTGGTGATTCATGGACCGAATTTGAATTTGCTGGGAAAACGCGAACCAGAAGTATATGGTCATCTTACCTTAGGTGATATTAACCAACAACTCGTTATCCAAGCTCAAAACGCATCAATAACATTAGATACTTTTCAAAGCAATTGGGAAGGTGCGATTGTTGACCGCATTCATCAGGCACAAACCGAAGGCGTAAAACTTATTATTATTAATCCTGCGGCCCTCACCCATACTTCCGTTGCTCTACGCGATGCCCTACTCGGCGTTGCCATTCCATTTATTGAAGTACATTTGTCGAATGTCCATGCAAGAGAAGCATTTAGACATCATTCATATTTATCCGATAAAGCAATTGGCGTGATCTGTGGTCTTGGTGCAAAAGGTTATAGTTTTGCACTCGATTACGCTATTGAAAAAATTCAACCATCTAACCCAAACTAGTTTAGGAATAGTCGCCCATGGATATCCGCAAAATTAAGAAACTCATCGATTTAATGATTGAGTCTGACTTGCAAGCGATTGAAGTTAAAGAAGGTGATCAATCAATCGCTTTAACTCGCCGTAGTCCAGTCGTTGCTGCGGCTGGTGTAGCACTTCCGGCAGCTCCTGTTGCAGCAGCACCAGTTGCAAAAACACCACGCGGAGCAGTTGAAACTTCTCCAATGGTTGGTGTGTTCTACGCTGCTCCAAGCCCAGGCGAAGCACCATTTGTTAAAGTAGGTCAAACTGTATCTGCTGGTGAAACTTTGGGTATTATTGAAGCAATGAAAATCATGAACCCAATTGAAGCAACTCAAAGTGGCGTGGTTGAAGAAATTTTAGTGAAAAATGGCGATGTAATCCAATTCGGTCAACCTTTATTCCGTTATCGCGCGTAATTACCTCGGGGACGTCTATGTTGCAAAAAGTTTTAATTGCAAACCGTGGTGAAATCGCTTTACGAATTACCCGGGCTTGCAAAACATTAGGAATCAAGACTGTTGGTATCTATTCAGATGCTGATAAAGATTTGATGCATTTACGTTTTGTTGATGAAGCAGTATGTATTGGTCCCGGTGCAAGTAGTGATAGCTATTTAAATATCCCGGCAATTATTACTGCTGCAGAAATTACCGGTGCCGATGCTATTCATCCCGGCTACGGTTTTCTTTCAGAAAATGCTGAATTTGCTGAAATTGTAGAAAGTTCAGGTTTTACTTTTATTGGTCCACGTCCAGAACACATTCGCCTTATGGGGAACAAAGTTTCTGCGATTGTTGCCATGAAAAAAGCTGGTGTACCTACTGTACCTGGTTGTGACCATGCTGTAACCATCCACAATGCCCTTGCAGAAGCTAAAGAAATCGGTTTCCCGCTTATTGTTAAAGCGGCATCTGGTGGCGGTGGACGTGGTATGCGTATTGTTGAGCGTGTAGATACACTACTTGAATCAGTTCAAGCAGCTCAGCGCGATGCAGAAATGTGGTTTGGTGACGATACCGTTTACATGGAACGCTTCTTACAAAAACCTCGCCATGTTGAAGTGCAAGTTCTTGGTGATGGTAATGGTCATGCGATTCATTTATATGACCGCGACTGTTCATTACAACGTCGTCACCAAAAAGTGTTAGAAGAAGCACCTGCTCCAAATCTACCAGAGCAAGCTCGAGCTGATATCTTAGAAGCATGTGTTCATGCATGTCAGTTAATGCAATATCGTGGCGCTGGTACGTTTGAATTTCTATTTGAAGATGGTGAATTCTTCTTTATCGAAATGAACACTCGTGTTCAGGTAGAGCACCCTGTTACTGAAATGGTTACTGGTGTTGATATTATTGAACAACAGTTGCGTATTGCAGGCGGCCTAGGACTAGAGCTTCAACAAGAAGATATCAAAGTTAATGGTCATGCAATCGAATGTCGTATCAATGCTGAAGATCCAACAACTTTCTTACCTTCACCAGGTAAAATTGAAAGTTTCTATGCGCCAGGCGGTGCTGGTATTCGTTTAGATTCTCATATCTACCCAGAATATAGCATTCCACCTTACTATGACTCTATGATTGCTAAATTGATTTCTCATGGTAAAGACCGTGAAACTTCACTTGCTCGTATGCGTCAAGCGTTAGATGAAATGATCCTTACAGGAATTAAAACTAACATTCCTCTGCATAAAGATCTCATTTTGCAAGATAAGAGCTTCTGTTCTCAAGCAATGGACATCCATTACCTTGAAAAGCACTTGTTAAAGCAATTGGAAGAAAAGAAGAAAGCTGAAACTGCATAATAAAAAAAGCCTCTTATACGTAAGAGGCTTTTTTTATATCCATTAGTTTATGGTAGGACTCTACGTAAAGTCGCAAAACACTGCTCACCCTTAGCGGTTGAACAGAAGTTGATAGTATGGTCATTTTTCCACTGTACAAAATACTGAGAAACATCACCTGTTTGATCTTGTTTCTGACCCGAACAATCTACTTTATTATTATCAAATTTAATTTGCATCACTAAAGCAGCTAACTGCTCTTTAGGGTCATCAGATGGTTGATATTCATATAAACCGTATGACCACTCTTGACCACTTTTGATCACTACATCATTACTACTACGGAAGTTATAATATTCCACACATTTTTTATTATTTGGAATTTCCATTCCCCATAATCCCATAATTTCAGGACGCGTAACAATACGTATAGCATTAGGATTACTTGCAGTCCGAACGGGTTGTTCGGCTGGCTGTTGAGTAGCCGTTTCTGCCACAGCTAAACCAGAACAAGCCCACAATAATCCAATAATATAAATATTTTTCATAGATTTATTAATCATTAAACGCATGAAGTTAAGTTAGCATATTTTTTGACAAAATCACTGTTCCATAACCATATAAAAACAATATTTTTCAACTGTAACGTGCCACAACAAGTCATCAAACAATTTAATATTTACTTGCTTTTTTCAATATAAACTCTTTGTTTTAAATTATCTCAAGCTTAAGCAGCTGAAGAATCGACTTGTTTCGGAAGCCACATTACAAAGCACAAACCTAACAGTACAACCACGCTGGCACACATAAAAATGAGTTCACCAGAAAGAATTTTCCAGAAATGCCCAGCCAGCACACTACCAAAAGCTACACCGAGTCCCCACATGGTACTGTAAAGAGCTTGTCCACGCCCTTGCTGTCCAGCAGAGAAGTTTTGAAAAATAACTCTCATTGCAATTAAGTGAAATAAACCAAAACTAAAAGCGTGCAAACATTGTGCAAAAAGCTGACCAACAAAGTAATGTGAAAATAGTGCAACAAGCATCCAACGTATGCTCGTCACTAGCAAACACACAACGACTAAACTGCGCCACGAAAAACGTTGAAAAATCTTTGAGGCAATTGAAAACATAAAAATTTCAGCAAAAACCCCCATTGCCCATAAAAATCCAATTTCAGTCGTACTGAAATTCAAAGATTTTAGAAAGTTACTATAAAAACTATAAAAAGGTGCATGTGAAAAAAGTAAAATAAATTCAATTGTGAAAAATGCAGCTACTGTCGGGCGCTTTAGTACAGGAAGTAAAGACTCTAACTTTTTCTGTGAGGTAGGTGCACCATCTGGTTCTCGAATGGTAAAAGACCAAATAAATGCCAATGAAGCAATAATTAATAATAAAATTGGAAGCATCGAAATAGGTACTATTTCCAGAAGCGCACCAATAACAAAAACACCGACAATAAATCCAATAGATCCCCACTTACGAATTTTGCCATAAAGTTTAGCTTTTTGATCACCCAACCAAAATAAAGTAACCCCTTCAAATTGAGCTAAAATAGCATTTTGGAAGAAGCTAAAAATAAGCATGAGTAAAGCTATGGATTGAAACGTATTTGGCACTATAAAAATAGCCAACCATATACATGATTCCATCCAAGTTGCTAGCCGCACTAACAGCATTCGCTTACCAGATTTGTCGGCAACCCATCCCCATACTAAAGGCGCAAAAAAACGAGTTACAATCGCAATTGATGATAAGACACCTATTTCTTGATAATTAAACCCTTGATCTTGAAGATATAAATTCCAATAAGGCATGAACGTACCAACAATGGAATAGTAAAAAAAGTAGAATCCGCCGAGTCTGGTTTGGATTGTAAGTGGTTGGAACAAGTTGTAAACCTTAGTAGTTTCAATAGGTTAAAATTAGAGATAATTGTATATTCAAAGCATCCCAACCCCACAATTTTAACACTTTGTTTTCCAATACAAATAACTAAATTATTAATAGCTTACTTCGCCTTTAAAAGCTTTTTTTATTGATAAGAAAGACTAAATGAATATAAGACAACTGTAATTTAATTTGTACAATCTGTTAACTTGTGTAAAAATACATTTAATATTCATAAGGTATTTATTCATCAGATGTTTTTTCTTATTTTTTTAATTTGCCTTTTTCTATTTTTACTTATTCTAAAACAACATTACCGTTGATTACCTTTTTACATCTATCTTTTCTTTAAAAGCTTTTACACCATCTTCAAATTAGAACAATTAAAAAATCAAATCTAAACCTCATGACTATTCGCATGAGCAACTCAATATAAAAACAGACTCAACATCAAATTCTAACAGATTATTAATAAGTTACTGTAACAACTATCGTATCTGAGTACTTACCAGGTGTCGTTGAAATAGTTGTACCCTGCGGAATTTTCCCATAAACGTTTGTACTTTGGGCACTGCCTGAGCCTGTTTTAGAAACACCTCCAGAACCTCCCACCGTGTTTACACCACCAGTAGTGTCCCATACCGTACTATAGTTAGAATCTTTATATAATTGATAAGGAATATACTCACTACTGCCATTTGTCATACGTCTAAAACCACCAACAATACGGTTATTTCCATCGCCCAAATAAATACTGTATGGCGTACTATTATTACAAGTCGTGTTCACTACTCCTTGAGCTGTGTAATCACGACTCGTCGTACCAATATCATTAATATTGCCAAAATCCACATTTGATGTGGAATCTAATTGGCACAAACTCGGTACAATATAATTAGCAGTGATAGTGGTATTACCTGAATCCCAGCCCCCCCCACTATTTCCCTCACAAACACTGCTCGAATTTGCTTGCATGTCCCAGAATAGTTGAATGGAGCCTGTATAAGTTCCTATTGGATAGGTGGTTAAGGAACCCGATCTCGCTGGAACTTTAATACTTACTGAGTAACTAATAATATTACTTGGTGCAACCGTTGTAACTGGACCGTACCAAACATTTGAAGTTTGATTCGTAGTAGAAGAGCCAGCCCCACCTACAGTTGCCGTAACCGTATAAGGTAAGGTCACACTATTATTCGCAGTGGTTGCCCCTGTAAATACAGTCTTCATACACATGTATTGTGATATTTGAGCAGTACTTCCCACATTCGTACAGCGAATGGTTCCCGTATAGGTAATAGTAGCATCACTATTAATAGTGGCAGCCGTATAGGTATACGTACCATTAGTGGTTCCAGTTACCGCACAAGCAGCATGTGCAGAGCTAAAAAATGCATATAATATAAAAAACAAAACAGGTGCTAAAATATACTTTATGGCCAATGAAAACTTTTCACTCTTCATCCAAAAACTATGACTCGCAGTAGTTATCGACATACATAAGGCCCCAATTTTTTAGCACTGTATTGCTTATTTTCATACGCAAAATTAACTTGGCATGAGCCATGATCCAGTAGATCGACTTCAAGCTTGTTTTGCTTTAAGAGGTTTGGAATAAATACTTCACCGTCATAGCCAACTACACCATTTTGTTGCCCATTAATGCGAACTGTATATCCCGGTAATAAAGGTGAATTATTTTGGTCAACAAGCTTCACTAATCCAGAAATGACCCGATGAGCACCAAAGTCAATCAAAGCTCCTTGGCGGTAACCTACGAATGCTGTTTGGTTAGTGGATTTAACATCCCACTCTAAAGGTAAATATGATGGATCTAGATAGATATGATGAAGCTGATAGGGTCTTAAATTTGCAATTAAGAATCGACCAGTTCCATCAGTTGCTCCTAAATTTACCCCGCCATTTAAAATTTGGCTTTGTGGCCCAGCATTGGTCACAACTGCATAGCCCTCACCAATTTCATTGGCTGCAAAAATTCGCCCTGCTGCCGCAACCAATGATCCTGTGGCTGAAAGTGCAACTTGGTCGTTATCCCCAATTCGGTTGTATCGACCAGTTAGGTAAGCTGCGCGAGCACGGTAAGAGGCATAGAACGATGCATTGTTTTGATTCGCATCCTGATCACGCTCAACATAAGCTCCCCATCCAAATGCACCGATTTGTGGATCGCTAAATCCATTTATTTCTTGTCTATACGTTGTTTTACCACTTTCATTAGAAATACTTGTAATCGCATTGACTCGGCTAGATGGTGTATAACGCAGCGCAAAGTAAATGCCATAGTCTTTTTGGTGTTCATAATCTTTATACGCTGATGCATAAAAGCCCCAGTTTTTGTTCAGGCTTCCGCTTAAATTGGCAGACACTAATTTATTAGAGTTGTCGCTATATTTGATCTGGTTATAGCCCAGATAAGCACCATAGCCTGCGTAAAAATTATAGTTAATGCCTGCCCTAAAAATCTCATCTGCCAGCGCACTGTAGCTTAAATAATTTTTTGGTTCATCATCGGATTGATTATCTTTTAAATATCGAACTTGAGACACACGGGCAAGGTCAAAGTAATTATCAAACACTTTGCGGTAGCTGGTATTAAACGAAATATTCTTACTAATGCGTCCTTCTAAACCCACTAGAGCAGAATAACCGTTTTCATCTTTATACTGACTCGCTGCAATATCAGCATTAATCACCCCAAAACCAAAAAGATTCTTGGCAAAACCAGTGCCTAGATTTGATAGGCCATCTGTTGAAGCCTCTACCCCACCACTTAAGGTCAGCGAATTGCTGTAGCCATATCGAATCGCAGCCGAAGCAAAAGTGGCATCATCATAATCGTTTGAATAAAGTCCGTAGTTATAGCGTGGAACACCGACATCTACTGAGAATTCGTTAATGCCTTTTGCCAAAATTTTGGATGAAAAATAGTAAGCCTGTTTGGTAATGCTCTGCTGACCCGTTGCATCGGTGGTCACAAGAGTGACTTCATTGCCTGAAATAAACGGGAGCTGTTTAATGTCAAATGGACCTGATGGCACAAGCCCTGAATAAATCTTTTGCTGGTTAACGTATAAATCTAAAGTCGAAGGCAATGCAGCCGAACCGGAAAATTGTGGCAGTGCCGAGGTGACAAGATCACCTCGTTGAGTATAAGCACTCGACCATTGGAAACCGGCCAAACGTACACTGCTACCCCAGTCAGAACTATTGGAAATAAAATCCCCTAAGGTATATATCCTAACTTTTTCAGGATCTACATATTGCCACTTACTTTCTAAGCGCACCCATTTTTCATGGCTATAACTATTTTCATTACTACCGTTGTATAAAACACCTGAAGAAAAGTTACCAATTGCGCTGTTAAAGATCCCTTCTGCCGAACCTGAGAAAACATTCTCGTCATTGGTTATGGTGTTATACAGACTATAGTTCAGAATAGCCGCATTTAAGGGCTTCATTTTCAGCAAATGTGGGTTGGTACTCTGCTGACCATTTAAATCAACTGAATAATCCGTCAGCATGTTCGACGAAACTTGTAAATTTAGAGCCTGTTCGTTCTCTAGATACTTAAACTGAATTCCTTTTAGTTCATTAATACACACCCATTGATTATCCGGGATATGTTCATCCATTTTTATTCTTAAAACTTTCAAATCACGAGTACGGATATACAGCTTTCTATCTTGATCTTGGCGTACCGAAATCAAATCTGTTGAAATACTCGAATTAATAGAAATCTTTAAGAAAAGCTGTGTATACGCCTTATCAGAAATGAATACCTGATGAGAAGAACTTGTAACTTCCGGAATACTTGGTAAAGTAGCATTGGTGTTATCTTGCAATGATTCAGCAAAAGCATGGATCGGCAAGTACATAACACATAAGGCACTTACGAGATATTTCATGTGTGCCTCTTTAAAGAGATGTTTGCTTACCGTTAATATTCAATGAAATATTATATTTATGATCCGTTTGAAATTTAAAATCAGGACTGATATTAAAATTTCTTGCTTTTCCAGCAAGAATATAACCATTCACTGTATTTACTTTAATTGCATAACTTTTATTTGCTGTTGTATCAACAAGCGTTAAATTGCTTAAAAGTGCATGTCGATTTCCAACATTATTAATTATAAGAGAGGAATTATTTTGCTCTTGCTGAATTGACCAAGTAAGTTTAGTCATTGCGTCCTTATTGACTACAAATAGGGGCAATGAAGAACGTAGTAGTACGTTAACCCCCTGATCTACTTTACGGTTATCAATCGGTTTTGGTAACTCATCAATAATTATACGATAGGTTTGTTCACCAGAAACTGGTACTGGATTAATTCTAACTACACGTAAGTTATAAGAATCATTAGGTTGTAATTTTAAAAATGGTGGACTAATCGCGATCTCATCTGTAGGTATTAATTGATCTTGTCCAGCATTTTGGCGCCATTCAAATACACGTACCTGCAAATCACTACTTTCATTTGACTGATTATACAAACTAATTGAGGACGCAGCTTGATCACTTAATATTTCAACACTTACAGGCGAAAGACGAATTGATGCAGCATTCAGCATACTAGGCAAAAATAATAATAAACTTGTAGTAACAAAGATATTTTTTCTCATGATTTGCCCAGAACGACTTTTCTCAAATTAGGCTAGCTCTCTAAATCAAGAGCTAGCAATGACACAATAAAACTTATTAAAAATTAATAAGTTACTGTTACAGTCACAGTATCAACATAGCTACCAGCACTTGGTAAAGTTGAGCCAGCTGGAATACGACCATAGACGTTAACTGTTTGTGGTGCACCAGTACCAGTACCGCTATAAGCAGTAGTTGCAATACCAATCGCTGTTGCACGGTTAGTGTCAGAGAAAAGGTTGTAAGGAATATATTCGTTGCTAGTTGCACCACCAATCATACGACGTTGAGTCGTTTGAGCATTTTTGCCAGCATCGAAAGCCAAAGTCCATGGCACAGTGTTGTTACATAAAACTTTAATTGCAGTACCACCTGTCGTTGTGGTGTCTGCGTCTACATTGCTTGCAAGAGAACTTAAAGTACCAAAATCTAAAACTGCGTTAGCTGTTGTACCTGTAGCTGAAGTATTCAATACACAGCTATTTGTAATTGTTGCTTTAACGGTCAAAGTACCTGTTGCAGTTGCAGCATTTGCGGCATTGATAGACATTAAACCCAAAGTAATTACTGATAAAATGAGAGAATTTTTCATGGTTAAAAACCTTTTTACATTACGCCAATAAAATTAATAGATGTAAAAACTAGCCTTCCCCATCACAATCACTAGCTTTTCTGATTGTTTTTTCAAAGCGTTATTTTTTTACTCTACTTACGGCGCATAATACAAAAAAACAACAAAAACACTAATATAAGTTTCATTCTAAATATCAATTAACAATTCAACTTCTGATGAATTTCTCAATTATAAAAATTTTTAGGGTTTAGCGCGCTTTTTATGTCGATTTTCGATAATTTCATCTAGCTTTTGTTAGTTTTACTAAAAAAATTATAGATTTTCATTAGTTAAAGTTTACCATCACTTTTAGTATTTTATATTTTTTTAATTTTTGGTAAAAAAATTATGGACAAAAAGTAAGCTACTGATTGTTCTATATATTTTAAATGAATAACAAAAGAATATTTTATGAATAAGAAGTCTAAGTAACTTATAGATATTTTTAGGATTTTTCAATAATTTTCAGCAATTGCACACTATTTCCTTCTACGAGAAGGAGGGCGTGTTAGCTTAACTATTTCTAAAAATTAAATGAAAAATCAAACCAAGAAATCCACCGACCATAGCAAAACCTAACTGTATATAGGCTTTACCATACCAAGCTAATTCCCTAAATTGATAATCTGCACTTTGCGACCCAATGACTAAAATATTTTTAATGTCCCAGCTATGGAATCCTTTAGGTCTTTCTGCAAAAAAATCTAGAATAGGTGTAAACCCAAAAACAAATAAAATACCAAGTAATGGATAAACGATAGATCCAGGAAAGATAGGATTATTCTTTCTTTCCATCGAGTCAAATATTATAGTTGCAGCAACTAATATACTTTGTACTAAAGCAACTATTTTGAAAGTATCTAGATCAAAACCGAGATAAAACATTAAAGTTAAGAGAATAACCTCTGTGAGAAAAACAGAGCAGATTAATAGCTTCCAATTCATTTCAGTCCTTAAATGATTTTTTAGAATCTTATATAGTTGTAGTAATGTCTATTAAAAAAATTATTTCAATTTATTTATACTAGCAAAAAATAATTAAATAGCACAACATTAATTAAATCAAAAAATATACAAACAAAAAAAGTTATTATTAATTAAATCTAAAGTTAAATTTAATTACCCCTTTTAATAAAAACATTTAATAGAAATAGTTCTTATTACAACTACAACTAAAAATTTATAAAATATATCAACTTAATAATTAAGTATTTGATAATTTATTTAATCCCCTAAACCTCCCAAATAGATATTATTAATCGCTTAAATATTTTCTTTAAAAATCTATTTCTAAATTGAGTGAACCACGGCTGTACTGTTCGCTTTATCTTGAGACTAACAATTCCACACTTGTAGTTTCACTTGCTTCTTGGCAAGGTATGTACCAGTAAAACATTAGGAATTTGTTCCAATATGGCGAGTCCAGCACAAATCATTCGACATAAATTTCTCAATACATTCTTTTCGCGCCATTCTCTCTGGTTCTTATGTATTTTTACTGCACTGAGCATTACATGGTTTCGAACCGTATACACCCCTCATAGTATCTATTATTTTATTTCAGATACTCTCCTTAACGGGTTATGGGTGCTTACGGGTGCGCTAAGTTTATTAGGCCTTTATGATGTTTTGCAGAATAAACATTCAATTCTAAGAAACTACCCAATTATGGGGCATTTCCGTTTTTTATTTGAAGATATACGCCCAGAAATTCGCCAATACTTTATTGAAGCGGACCAAGATGCTCTACCTTTTTCTCGTATGCAAAGAAGTCTAGTTTATCAGCGTGCTAAAAATGAAAATGCAGATAAACCATTTGGTTCAATCATTGACGTTTATCAAGAGAATTATCGATTCATTGTCCATTCAATAAGCCCTTGTCCACCAGCAGATCCAAAGAGCTTTCGTATTCAGGTGGGTAATGCACAATGCCTTCAACCGTATAGTGCATCAATTATGAACATCTCTGCCATGAGCTTTGGTAGTTTAAGTGCCAACGCAATTCGTGCGTTAAATAAAGGTGCGCAGTTAGGTGGTTTCTATCATGATACTGGCGAAGGTAGTTTAAGCCCTTATCATCTGGAAAATGGCGGTGATATTGTTTGGCAAATTGCCAGCGGTTATTTTGGCTGTCGTACTTTAGATGGGAAATTTGACGAGCAAAAGTTTGCCAAGCAATCTCAATTACCACAGATCAAGATGATTGAGCTGAAGCTTTCCCAAGGCGCAAAACCAGGCCATGGTGGTATTTTACCTAAACATAAAATTACCGCAGAAATTGCACAAATCCGTGGGGTTTCTCGCGATCATGACTGTATTTCTCCTGCAAAGCATTCTAGTTTTTCTACCCCTATTGAAATGATGCATTTCTTGCAGAAATTGCGCACATTATCTGGTGGTAAACCAGTTGGTTTTAAACTTTGTATTGGTCAACCTTGGCAATTCATGAGTATTGTTAAAGCAATGCTAGAAACAAAAATTGTTCCTGATTTTATTGTGGTTGATGGTTCTGAAGGTGGTACAGGGGCAGCGCCAATCGAGTTTAGCGACAATATTGGTACTCCATTACGTGAAGGCCTACGTTTTGTTCATAACACCCTTGTGGGTGCAGGACTCCGAGATCAAGTTAAGATTGGTGCGAGTGGTAAAATCATTAGTGCCTTCGATATTGCCAGTACTTTTGCGCTAGGTGCAGATTGGGTTAATTCAGCACGTGGTTTCATGTTTGCTGTTGGATGTATTCAGGCACAAAGCTGTCACACTAACCAGTGTCCTGTAGGTGTTGCAACCCAAGATAAAGACCGTCAAAAAGCAATTGATGTACCCACTAAATCAGAACGTGTATTTAATTTTCATAAAAATACATTGCATGCATTATCAGAAATGATTGCTGCCGCTGGTTTACGTCACCCTTCTGATATTAAAGCTCATCATTTGGCTCAGCGTGTAAATGACCGTGAAATTAAGAACTATGCTCAATTGCATTTTTTCTTAAAAGAAGGCGAACTTTTACAGTCTGAACTTAATAATGACGATGATAATTTTTATTATCGTATGTGGAATATGGCGGATGCTAATCACTTTTAATTTATATTAACTTGATATGTTGAGCATTACATTTATAGTGTGATGCTCTTCTATATTTGAAATGAATATGTGAGTTTTTCTTAAATTTCATTACCCTTTTAATTTGTCTTTAATAGATTTTTCACCTAATATAAAAGTATAAATAACGTACACAATTTAATTTTATTTAATAAAAATTTTTTTAATGCTTATAACAAAAAGGTATCTCATCATGTTGAAAAAAACATTCATTTCTTCTTTTGTCGCGCTAGCAGTAGGTTTAAGTAGCTATGCTGTTGCTTGTACACGTGCCGTATATTTAGGCAATAACCAACATGTTATTACTGCTCGCTCAATGGACTGGAAAGTTGATACGGGTACAAATTTGTGGATTATGCCAAGCGGGGTTAGTCGTGACGGTAGTGCAGGTTCCAATTCAATAAAATGGACGTCTAAATATGGAAGTGTAATTGCCACAGGCTATGAGGTTTCCACAACAGATGGTATGAATGAAGCTGGATTAGTTGCTAATGTCTTATGGTTAGTTGAATCTGAGTATCCCGATGTAAAAAAATCTAATAAACCGCTACTCAGCATTGCTGCTTGGGCACAATATGTACTCGATAACTTCGCAACTGTTGATGAGGCTGTTAGAGTTCTTGAGAAAGAACCGTACACAATAGTTACAGATAGCGTTCCTGGTGAATCAAGACTCACCACCCTACATTTATCTATTTCTGATAAAACAGGTGATAGTGCAATTATTGAATATATTGACGGAAAGCAGGTTATTCACCATAGCCGCAGCTATCAGGTCATGACTAACTCGCCTACTTTCGATAAGCAACTCGCCCTTGCCGAATATTGGAAACAAATTGGTGGAACAATCATGCTCCCCGGTACAAATCGAGCATCTGATCGCTTTGCGCGCGCGTCTTTTTACATTAATGCAATTCCTAAAAATGATGATAGTAAACAGGCTCAAGCCTCTGTATTTAGTGTCATTCGAAATGCGTCTGTTCCCTATGGACTAAATACTCAAGAAGAACCGAATATCTCTTCAACTCGCTGGCGAACTGTGGCCGATCATAAACAGATGCTTTACTTTTTCGAGTCAGCACTATCACCAAATGTATTTTGGGTTGATTTGAAAAAGATTAATTTTAAAGATGGTAAAACACGTAGACTAGATTTAGGCCCCGATCAAAGCCATATATATGCAGGTGATGCCACTTCTTCTTTTAAAATTGCAAAACCATTTGTATTTTTAAGTCCATCTATGCGTTAATTTATGTCAAAATTTACTACACTTAACATAAATAATATTAAGCATACTCTCTTGGAATTTATATGATGAAGAAATCTCTACTCTTATTGGGTTCATGTCTACTTACAGCAGCTTGTAGCACCACACAGGTTAGTACAACAGCTCCTAAAGAGGTAAAGACAGCGGGTCAGCTAAACTGCTCACCAACTGAACTATGCCCAAGCTTACTCGTGAAATGGAACGAGAATCAAAAAAATCAGCTTCGTGTAGATGTTCATTTAAGTAGTAGTTATAACTTTTATGATATTAACTCATTAACATTTGATATTGATGGCAAAAAATTTAATTATGAACCAGCTCAAGCCACTGAAAAAACAAATGTGAGCCGATTAGTTCCTAAACACTCAACAACTTACTTTGTCATTCCAAGTAAATTCTTGCAAGAGTTTAAAAATGCTCAAAATGTAAATGTGTTGATAAAAACTGATAAAGGAACGATTGAACGCAATATGTATAGTCCACAAAAACAATCTTCCGTGTATACAAACTTTATGCAGCTTTATCAAAACTCAAAATAAAGTACAAAGATTAAGTCATGCATCTATCCATTTTTTGGATAGATGCATTATTTTTTAATAATAAAAATGTTTTGGCTTCGCATGTAAAAATGCTGGAATCAATCCCGTTAAAGCTGCACGTATATCCGCACGTTCATTAATTAATTGATGAGACCCTTCTTCTAGCATTAATAACGTTTGCAGCCTAAATTTACGACGAATAAATTCAATGTTGTAACGCCAATCAACTGTCTGATCGAGAGCACCTTGTGCAAGCCAGACGGGAATACGACAAGCTGGCCGCTCTTCCATTTCTTGCATCCATTTAGACATTGCCAAAATCCAATCCATGCCCATCATTCGAGGCTGCAAAGGATCTTTTAAACGAATGAAACGTAAAAATTCAGGATTATGATTATTACGTCTAAAGTGTCTTGGTACTTGGCGCTTAATACGGCGAATAATGCCCAATCCAACTGGGTTATGCCACCATGCTGTTTTTGCAGGGCGAATCAAAGGAGAAAGTAGCAAGACTCTATCTACAATCGGATCTTGACGTTTTTCAGCATATTCTAATAAGTGATGCATCCAGATTGCGCCACCCGTACTTTGACCAATTCCTACCCAAGGTTTTGGTAACTGATCTGCATGTTTTACATATTGATAAACAGCCATTAAAACTTGTTGATAGTGATCAAAATTTTGAATACTTGCTGGTGAGCCATTGCTTAAACCATGCCCTGGTAAGTCATAGGTAATGACACTAAAGCCTTGTTCAAGAATTTCACGAATAATGGGTTGATAAATACCACTATGCTCAAGATAGCCATGTAATAAGCAGACAGTACCTTGTATTTTTTCTACTTTAGGCTTGAAAACTTGCACATGTAATCGAAACAAAGGCATTTGAACATAGCCCTGCCAATGATCACATTCAAGTAAATGCAAACCATATAACTTACGATAAGCTAGTAAATCTCGAGACGGTTCTTCTAATGTATTTAAATTAAGTGGACTTAAAACTTGTGGCGTAAGATCACGGTTAGGAACCGGCAAATCTAATTGTTTTAATACGGCAGGATTGAGAAATGGGATATCTGACATTAAGGTACCTCTCGACAATCGCTTGAGCCAAACAACATGTCGCGAATTGTCGCAAGTAATTCATAATTTGCACGACGGCTATGATCGTAATTTTGCACACTTGGTTGCCAGCGTGTCAGTGGTGTTGGCATTGGAGCCACAACAGGAATGGTTTCAATACCATTTAAAGCAAATAGTCTACGAGTACGCGGCATATGGTATTCATCTGTAACCAACATGACCGTCGGTGCTCCACCCTTTTTCTGAAGTAATAGAGAACTAAATCTTGTATTTTCACAAGTATTCATACTACGTTTTTCTAGTAACTTTGCATCAACGCCGCGCTCTTTTAACCAAGCTTGCATATAAGGTGCTTCAACACCGCTAAGTACAATAGGAAGCTGATTTTGTTTTTCAACTTCTAAGGTTTTTTCTAGTCTCAAGCGTGTATAACCATTAACTACAATATCTTTTCCATTTTTATCAAGCGTCAAACCACCACCTAAAACAACAATTGCATAAGGTTGTGATAACTTTTTAGATGGAGCTGGTAATGGATTTTTACGAACATACTCGATTTTCTGTTCAGGTTCGCTAACAGCTTTCTGGTGTTCTGGCACTACAGGTTTTCTTGCTAAAAACTCGGTATATTGCTCTGTAAGGGCCTTATTTTCTGAACTATTAATAAAGAGTGCCTCATCAATAGGGCTACTTGCTTCATCAGCAGCATCAATTTCTGAGTTTTTCACGACTAAAGGAACCGTTACAGAAGCGGCTGCCTCTGAATCTTGTTCTTTTTCTTCTAAAAGAATAATTTGCTGCAAAGCCTTATAGTTTTCTTGAAGATAGGTCAGATCTGTTGTCTTTTTCTCACGTAAAGCTTTTTCAGTCAGCTTTAAATACGCTTGACGAGCAATCCATAGATTTGAACCCGGCTCTAAATTATCATGTTCACTTAATGCAGCCTGTCTCTGACTTTCAGCGGCAACTTGATTCACATCGACCGGTACAAAATAATTAAGCCCAGCTACAATTAATTTTGAATAAAACGGCGAATATAAAAAAACCACGAAACAGCCTAATAGTACAAATAGCACGGTGACTACTTGTACTAAACGTACCATTAAGTGTACTTTTGGCATAAAACTATTCCGTATGATTTTCAATTAAACCTAAACTGTTATAAAGCACAGGCTCTGGTTCTAACATAATATGGAAACGCTGATCAACATCATGTTGTACAGCCTGATAAGTTTTCTTTACATCAGTAAGAGATGCATTGGCATAATTCACCAAAACTAATGCCTGTTTATGAAACATCCCTACCATATCGAGTTGCTTCCCTTTCCAACCCGCCTGATCAATTAACCATCCTGCTGCAATTTTAACGTTTCCACTGGCTTGAGGATAATGTGGAATTGTTGAGAATTGTGTGATTAGACGTTCAAATTCTTGAGGATTAACAATCGGATTTTTAAAGAAACTACCTACATTTGGATATTCTTTTGGATCAGGGAGTTTACTTCGGCGAATATGGATCACTTGATTTTGTAAGTTCTCAGCAGTCTGATTGTCTCCAACTGCTTGCTTCAAATCACCATAGTTAAGTTTTAAATGTGGCTGTTTAAGTAGTTTAAAAGTGACATGCGTGATGATGTAACGGTTCGGATCATCTTTAAAAATACTATGGCGGTAAGCGAAATGGCAGTCAGCCGCTAAAATTGACTGAGTTTCTTTTAATTTACGGTCATACACTTGTACCGACTCAATAAACTCACCAACCTCTACCCCATAAGCACCAATGTTTTGTACAGGTGACGCACCTACTAAGCCTGGAATAAGTGCTAAATTCTGTAAGCCAAACCAATTCTGCTTCGTACTATATAAAACAAAATCGTGCCAGACTTGACCTGCACCTACTTTAACCCGAACGAAATCATGATCTTCAGATAATACTTCAATTCCTTGAATATCAAGATGAATCACTAATGCAGTGATCTGTTGCGGCAATAACATGTTACTACCGCCCGATAACACAAGTACATTTAAATGATGCTGCTTAGCAAAATCCAAAGCTTCTTCAATCTCCTGAATATTACCGACTTTTGTGTAATGTGAAGCTGTTGCATCTAAACTTAATGTATTGAATGGCTTAAGCTGTACCTGATTCTGAATTTGCATTGTGTTGAAAAACCTATTCTTAAACATTCAATTGTTTTTTTAAAATATTAATCCACGCCAAACTACTAGACTCGCATTGGTCAAGTACGCGCTCGAAGCCATCAGCGCCACCATAATAAGGATCAGGTAAGGCTTGTTGTAGATATTGAGGATCATGCTCACTCATTAAAGCTACTTTTGCACGAATTTGATGAGTACCAAACTGAGAAACCGCGCTTTGTAGCATGTCATGAATATCATCAAAGTTTTGGTGATCCATTGCCAAAATCAAATCAAACTCTAAAAAGTCCTGTGCTGAAAGCTGCCTTGCACGTAAAGACGACAAGTCATAACCTCTTTTTTTAGCGTGCAACTGGCTACGCTGATCAGGTGCTTTATTTGGATGATAATTACTCGTTCCAGCTGAATCGACAATGACATTAAGTTGATGTGCATCACAATAATGTCTGAAAACCACTTCAGCCGTGGGAGAACGGCAAATGTTTCCTAAACAGACGCATAACACCTTATATTGTGTTTCCATTAGAAACTACTTCCAAACATTTGAATTAAATAGAAATTAATATGGAGCATGTAAAACCCTGACAAAACTATCAATGATTGTCAGAATCGAATTGACCATTGTGACGTGTTGCATTTTGTCAAAACTCACATGGCTTGAAAAGGAAAATAATGTTTATCAATAGATTAAAAGTTGATAAATCAGTCGACAAAGTAGCTGACCTTCTAATTTTGAATAAAATAATAAAGCCCTCCGAAGAGAGCTTTTACATCTTAAAATAGGTTAGCAACTACTTAATGTACAACTTATGATTTTCTAATACAGCTTTAGTAAAAGATCTAAAATAATCATTTAACGTTGCTAATCAACTCAATCATTTCCTTCGTTGGCCTTAAGCTACCTAATTGCCACTGTTCAGGCGGATATTCATCAATTCGTATCCAGACATGCTCTTGAAAAGCTGGATTTCCCTTTCCTTCTATCTCTACAAATAAATCTGTTATTCGTTTGAAAAGCTCGGCTTTACTATCTTTATCTAGTAAACCCTCTATAGTTTGTATATTTATAAATGGCATAATGCTACCTGAATTAAGTCTAGGTCTAAATTATAGACTCATGTTAATTGGAGCTCCCTAGAATGTCAAATATTATTCCAGATCATAGATTTTCAGTAGATGTATGTGGAATCTTCAAAATTGCTGAGATATTGAACGATAGCTGGACAATCCTATTGTTAAGAGAAGCTTTTTACGGCGTAACAAAATTCAATGATTTTCTGGAAAATACAGGTATATCGAAGCAAATTTTATCTAATCGTCTAAAACACCTCATCCAATTAGAAATATTTGAACTATCAATTTATAAGGAAGTGGGTGTACGAGAGCGTAAAGAATACTTACTCACCAAAAAAGGTAAAAGTCTAAATATTGTTTTGCTTGCTATGCTTGAATCTGGTACTAATTTTATTGAAGCAGATAAAGATGTCGTGAAAGTTTTTAAGAAGAATTCAGATGATCAACTCAAATTAAAACTTGTTGATTCATCTAATCAAGTCATAGATCTTAATAATCTGGAACTGAAACTCACTCCTCACAGAAATAAGGAATAATTTGTTCTGTTCGTCTCACTTTCGTTTAACTGTAAAAAAGCCACTCGAAAGTGGCTGATGAGAATTTTTTTAAATTTAACAGACTTTTTACAAAGCTACTCCACAAATATCTTTGGTACCAGTCGGATAAGTTTGTGTAATTTTTGATTGATCAAGTAGAAACTCAATCGAGACATCTTTATTTACATCAGTTACTGCTAAATCATAAAAATTAGAGGTTAATGAAAAATACAAGTTATCTAGTTTGGATGGGAAAGTAGCAAAATATCCTTTGTTAACCCCATTAAAAACTAAACCAACTTGATTAGAATTCTGATTAATATAGATACCAATCTTTTGATAACCATCAGAAGTAACTTCAGGAGCTAAATTAAATCCATTAGAAACTAATGCACTATCATTTGAAGTCGTTTGAATATAAAAATTATTAGTTGTAGGCCCATGTTGGTATGCAACTATAAAATTCACAGCTTTACCATTCTGCATAATACCTGCTGCTAGAGCTGGGAAAATATTTACATACCCTGTATTACCTAACGTAGGAACTTTAATTTTATATTCAAACGCTACAATTCCAGAAGTTGGTATTACTTTATCCCCTCTAGTGTATAACATAGCAGATGAATCATTTGCTGCTAGAAATCGTGAAAGGTAATCTTGACTGTAAGCCGAGTAAATGGGACTTTGCTGAGATGTCTTATAAGAAAACTTATTGCCTGTAATATTTGGAAACTTCTGAATAGAAGTATTACCTAAAGATTGTAATTGAGTTAGTGTCGCATCAAAGTTATAAGTACATTCTGCAAAAGTACTCCCTACTCCACCAAAGCTCATTATTGTCGCTAGAATTATCTTTTTCACATCATTATCCTGTTTTTATTTTGAACACTTAGTATAAACAAGTAGGTAAATTTTTTTATTAAATCCGATAAGTGACAAACATAAGCGTAGTTAACTATTTTGAATAACATCTCTGATTTTCTAATTAATTCGATAATTATTTTTCCTTACTATTCATCTATGATAATTAAGAATTTAATGAGTTAAAAGTCTGCATTAATTAAAACAAATACTACCTTCATCATAATTGAAAGCCCATAAAATTTTTAAATATCAGTAATACAAATTTTCAAACTAGTTCTTATTGATATATTCAAAAAACCTAAGTAAAAAACTGATTTTTCTGAGCTTGGATAGTTTTTAATTAGTAATCTATTTATCTTATACTATCTAGAGAAAAGCCCAAGTATTATGGGCTTTCAAGCAACATGAAGACAAAAATCATTTATTTTTAAATAATTTATCAGTCATATTCCTATCAATTTTGCTACGATGACCATTCTCGAAATATCGATCGACATGGCATAGTTTCGTTTTGGTATCACAGAACACACCATTTGAGAGTGTAAATGCTGATGTATCAAAATCGCCTTGAGAGAATGCTCTGTTGGCTTTGGGAGTTCCTAAGTATTTGGCTGTAAGTTTTTTAGATACACCCTTCTTGTCAGCACAAATATATTTATCACAAATTACACCTTTTTTAGGTGAATAGACGCTAGAGCTTGTTTTCGCCATTGCTACGGAGCTCAGCATGAAGCAAGTGCATCCAATAACACTAAGTAAAGTTTTAGAAATTTTCACTTTTTGAACCGAATAAAATTATAAATTGTTAAGACATTATATGAATTAGCAGCCTTCAGGAAAATCTACTGAACAGTATAAATAACAAAAAGCCCACCTTTCGATGATCTTTTAAATTACTTGCATGATCTCCGTCTATTGTCTGAATCTGACCACATGAAAGTAGTGCTTATCTCATATAACACTCAACATAATCGCCTCAGAACTACTTTATTTTAAGGTGTCTTATGCTAAGTTATTTGAAGATTGAATCTTATAGAACCATTCGACAATAATTTTCAAAAATAAGGAAATAATGTATATGAGCCATTTTCAATTTCAAACCGTTCCAAATATCATCTCTGGCTTAGGCTCTATACAAGAATTACAAAATGTTTTGTCTTCAAAAGCTTACCGTAAGCTATTGCTAGTCACAGATGCAGGCATGGTCAAAAATCAATTACACCTGCCCATTCTTCAAATTTTAAATACGCTCAATATTGAATATGTTATTTATGCAGATGTTCAGGCTGACCCACCAGAACAAGTGGTCTTAGATGCAGCCAATTATGCAAAACAGCAAAATGTAGATGCCATTATTGGTTTTGGTGGGGGCAGTTCTTTAGATGTTGCAAAAGTAATCGCTTTACTCGCCCACCCCAACCAAACACAAAGTTTGCAAGAGATGTATGGTGTAAATCAGGTCACTACAACTCGCCTTCCGCTTATTTTGATTCCTACTACGGCTGGTACTGGCTCAGAAGTAACGCCAATCTCAATTGTGACTACGGGTGAAACGACAAAAATGGGGATTGTCTCTCCAGTACTGTATGCCGACACAGCAATTCTTGATGCCACCTTTACTCAAAACCTTCCAGTCCATATTACTGCTGCGACAGGTATTGATGCGATGGTGCATGCCATTGAGGCATATACTTCTAAGCACAAAAAAAATATATATACCGATATTTTAGCCAAACATGCACTCAAGCTACTAAATCATAACTTACCGAAAGTTCTTAAAGATGGTAAAGATTTAGAAGCACGTCAAAATATGCTTTTCGGTTCAATGCTTGCAGGTCAAGCATTTGCTAACTCACCTGTTGCTGCTGTACATGCTTTAGCTTATCCACTTGGCGGGCATTTTCATCTTTCGCATGGTCACACCAATGCCTTAGTGTTGGTTGAAGTATTAAAATTTAATGCGCCCAATGCAAAAAAATACTATGCAGAACTTATGCAATGGCTCGATCCATACAGCAATGGCAGCACTGATGGTTTGTGTGATCTGTTTATTGACCATATGCAGAACCACTTAGACCGTAGTGGTTTGACTTTAAAACTTAGAGATTTGGGTATTGATGAGTCTAGCTTACCTAGACTTGCTCAAGATGCCATGTTGCAAACCCGCTTACTACAAAATAACCCACGTGACATGACAGAAGCAGCTGCTTTGGCAATTTATCAGGCGATTCATTAATGACTAAACCAGTTTTAAAAACCCGAGATCAATTTAAGTTCTTTTTAGATATTCAAACACGTTGGGCAGATAACGATATTTATGGTCATGTGAATAATGTGACTTACTATAGCTATTTTGATACAGCAGCCAATGCGTTACTGATTCAAAAAACAGGTTTTGATATTCATGAAGCAAAATCAATTGGGTTAGTGGTTGATTCAGCTTGTAGCTTTAATCAGGAATTGTCATTTCCAGAAATTATTCAAGTGGGTGTTGCGATTGGGAAAATCGGCACCACATCTTTACGCTATGAATTGGCAATCTTTAAACAAGGTCAAGACCAAGCCTCAGCTCAGGGACATTTTGTTCATGTGTTTGTTGATCGCGAAACGCGTAAAACTGTACCTATTTCTGAGACAGTTCGTAAGGTTTTAAAGAGTTATTTATTATAAAAAACGGGGCAAAAAGAAAATAAACTACTCTTTTTGCCCCCTCTCTACTTATATCATTGCAGGATCACTAAAGGAGTCTTCACCCGTCTCAACTCGACCAGCAAAACGTCGGTAATAATACGGATCACTTTGACTGGTGATTTCAAAATCATACCAATGTCCCACGTCAGCCAAAGCCCAATGTTGCTTAACAACCTGTCCCGCTTTTACGGTAAGTTGTAAAGGCGCATCTTGTCGATATGCACAAGGTTTTACCGTCAATATTGCATCCTTGGTACCATCATTCATGAGCTCTACGTATACATCACCGTTGGCAATGTCATAGCACACTCGAATTTCAGGTTTAATGCCACTATCGATAATACGTTGAGTATCGCCTTTAAAATGACGATGATAACCATTTGGACCAAGTACCCATAGGTCGTAACGACCTAAATTATCTTTTAAAGCGTCCCATTCATCATCTAGAGTTTTATTCGGCTCGACAATATAACGCTTTGGAATACGGTCCAAGTTGAGCTTGTCATATACATGGAAAACCGCTGCCTGTTTCCCCGTATTAGAGAAAATCAATTGCACTTTACCATCGGCTTTACAGCGCGCGCTGGTATGCAACTCGTAAGGTAGCGCACGTGACAGGCGTATGCCACTTTGCTGAATCGGTAACTTAATATCCGTTGGTACAGGCACAGCTGGTAAGGCTTCTTGATTTTCTCTTAGCTCATCTGCCTGCAAACGTGTTTGCTTACCATTCAGCTGCGGTAAAATATCTGCATTTGGTGTTTTAAAGTTAAATGCACTGGTTAAATCACCACACACTGCACGGCGATATGGACTGATATTCGGCTCTTTTACACCAAAACGTTTTTCTAAAAACATGAGCACGGAAGTATGGTCAAAAACTTGCGAGTTGACCCAACCACCACGGCTCCATGGGGAAATCACATATAACGGAACACGAGGACCCGGACCATAAACTCGTCCATCAGGTGTAGGCTGAGAATGGCTTCCTTCAGGCGCAGCATGGTCAAAATATTCATCCTGCATATCGGCACTACTTAATGTCGATTTACCTGCATACTGGCCATTTTTGAAACGAGATGGCGCTGATGGTGACGGTACGTGGTCAAAGTAACCATCATTTTCATCGAAATTGATAATGAGTGCTGTTTTACTCCAAACCTCTGGCACAGCAGTTAATGCATCAATAATTTCTTGAATAAACCAAGCCCCTTGAACTGGGCTTGAAGGGTCTGGATGTTCGCAGTAAATCGATGGCGCATTAATCCAAGACACTTGCGGTAATTTCCCTTCACGGATGTCGCGTTTAAAAGCGTCAAGATATTCTTCTGGTTTATTACCCGGCAACGTATTTGCAATGCCTTTGTACAATGGGTTTTTGGCATTATCGGTCGCAGCATCATAAGCTTTATACGGTAGCTTTTGACCTGTATCGGCATATGGTTTATTCGGCTCACCACCACTTGAAACTGGATAACCAGATGCAATGTTCGCCTTTCTAAACGTACGAAATGCACCAAGCATGTTATCACCCCATTCATCTGGCATATTTTGATAACAAATCCAGTTTACACCTGCTTCTTCTAAACGTTCGGCATAGGTCTTCCACGTATAACCGCGATCTGCCGTCGCTGGGTTACCATCAATCCAGTCCCACTCATTGTTTACAAATGAACGCTTGGTCGGTGTCGCCCCATTTGTACCTGTTAAATGATAAGAGCGGTTTGCATCTGTTCCAGTGTGCATAGAGCAATGGTAGGCATCACAAATCGTAAAGGCATTCGCAAGTGCAAACTGATATGGAATTTCTTTTTCTTTAAAATAACCCATGGATATATCAGTTTTATGGGTTGGCCAATTCGCCATACGCCCATTGTCCCAAGCCAACTGACTATCGTTCCACGTATGCGGAGTACCATCTGCACGCTGCGCATTGTTGGCTGTACCGTCTAAATGAAAGGGCGTTAAAACTTGCCCATTGCGTCTAAGCTGTTCCCAAACCTTACGACCATTTGGCAAAGGAATTGTAAAGCGGTCAGCAAAACCTCGAACGCCTTTTAACGTACCAAAGTAATGATCAAAAGATCGGTTTTCCTGCATTAAAATAATAACGTGCTCAATATCTTGAATGGTACCCGTTTTATTATTTGCAGGAATTGCTAAAGCCTTTTGAATACTAGATGGAAAAGCTGCCAATGCCGCAGCACCAAAACCCATATTTAAAGAGTAATTTAAAAATTTACGACGTGTAATCATGATCAGGTTCTTTTTATTATTTAAGTTTATGGAGCACAGCGCATTACAGGCTTTTTACCTGTTTCTGGTGTATTTGAACTATCATTTGCGGAGTCGTTACAACCACTCAGCAGAATCGCGCCGATTAATAAAAAATATGAATATTTAAAACAATTTATTCCAGTGCATTGCCTTTTCATGACGATATATAGTCCATTTAAAATCTAAAATGGCTAACATAGAAAAGTACAATGACAGTGACATGACCCAAATATTTCAATCCAATGAAGAATATGAAAACTCTATTATTTTCATATTCTGCACCAGATCAAAAATCAGATGAATTTAAGGCTTTAATTGAATATTTTGTAGTTCGCCATCAAAAGTTTCTATGAGACTCTTAATAACTGGCTGTTGCTGTAATAGCTCAGCTGCTCGGTGAAAGGCTTTTTCTTTACGTGCACTTTGAATGGTATAGGGAGTAGATGTATTCAAAGCACCATATTCAACTGTAAATTGAGTAATCGGCCATTGCTCATTTAATGCATCAATGAGGCCTTGCTGTAACTGGGTCAGCATATTTTCATATTCTTGAGGAATATGGAAAATAGTATTGCCGCCAATTTCACCAGTCATCACACCATGCTGTGCAAGTTCTTGAACAGCGGGTGAAAGCTGACTATTTCTAAACCAATACTCCCACTTTTCAAGTGTCCATTCACCTTCTAAAACTTGAGGAGAAAGCTTCAAGATATCTTGAGGCATCAGCTGCCCGTTATCAGTTCCGCTAGACTCTTTCACAACTGCAACTGTTTCAACCATTACTTCGGCTTGCACAAATGACTGTTGTTCAATAACAGGTTCAGAAACAAGATCAGATGTATCTTGGGCCAGCGAAAATTCAGCGTTAGGCGTTTCAAATAAACCCATAGGTTCAGCAGTGAAAGCTGGTTCAGGTTCAATTTGTTTGGTTTGGACTTCTGCCTGAACTTGTACTAACTTTTGTTCTGGTACCGGAATGAAATCTTCTTCCAGAACACTAACAGTCTCTTGAACAACTGCTGACTCAAGTCCAATCAACTCATGATGATTTGGGTCAAATACCATTAAATCCTGATTAGACTGAGGTTCAGGTTCAGGTTCAGGTTCAGGTTCAGGTTCAGGTTCAGGTTCAGGTTCAGGTTCAGGTTCAGGTTCAGGTTCAACCATAGCGGGTTGACTAATAACTTCAACAGGCTGAACAGCACTCACAGGAGCAATATCTTGAACTTTTTCTTGGACTTGGCGATTCACCACCGCTTGTCCATTTTGCTGAATAGGCTCTGATACTAAAATTTCATTTGGCGCTAAAGGACGGAATGCCAATAAGCGTAAAACGCACATTTCAAAACCTTGCTCTTGCGTTACGGCAAGTTGCAAGTCTGAACGACCTTTACAGGCAATTTGGTAATAAAGCTGCAAATCTTGAGCAGAAATCAGCTTAGACAGTTGCATGATTTTGCGATTGATTTCATCGCTATATTTCAAACTCAAATCAGGTAGATATTGCAAAATTGCCAATTCATGCAATGTCGAAATCAACTGATCAAGCACAAGTGAAACATCTAGCGCTTGATGTCTAAATTGTAATAAAAGCTGACTAACTTTCTCACGTTGATTCTGATGAATCGCTAGAATCAAATCATAAATAATCGTACGGTCAATCAAGCCAAGCATTTCTTTAACATCTTGATGATGTACAGAACCTTGACCATAAGCAATCGCTTGGTCAGTTAAAGATAATGCATCACGTAATGAACCTTGAGCAGATTCAGCAATTTGCCAAATTGCATCTTGATCGGCATTAATTTGCTCTTTTTCAAGAATAGCACCAAGGTGTTTGGTAATTTCATCGACAGCCAAAGGACGTAGAGTAAATTGCAAACAACGTGAAATGACCGTAATCGGTAGCTTTTGTGGATCAGTCGTAGCAAACAGAAACTTAACGTGTTCTGGTGGTTCTTCTAGTGTTTTTAATAACGCATTAAAAGAATGCGTCGATAGCATATGTACTTCGTCAATCAGGTAAACTTTAAAACGACCTTGCGTTGGCGCATAAGGGACGTTGTCTAAAAGTTCACGCGTATCTTCTACTTTTGTTCTTGAAGCAGCATCGATTTCGATCAGGTCAATAAAACGCCCTTCGTTAACTGCTTTACAGGTTGCACAGACTTCACATGGTGTAGAAGTCACACCCGTTTCGCAGTTCAAACACTTGGCTAAAATACGTGCAATTGTAGTTTTACCTACACCACGCGTTCCTGTAAATAAATAAGCATGGTGTAGACGACCGCGTTCCAATGCACTACTTAATGCACGAGAAACATGGTTTTGCCCCACTAACTCATTGAAATTACGTGGACGGTATTTTCTAGCAAGTACTTGATACATGTATGCTCCTTGTTACAGGCATAAGCATACTTTGTTTTTAAAAGAGTGTGAACGCATAAAGCTCATATCCGTACAGATAAACTGCGAACTGACTTCTTTTCTCTACCAGAACCATTTATTTGTCTAAGGATGGTCATGATGTAGCTCTTGATCAGTTACACCTTCATCCATGGTTTGGACCAGCCCTACACCATCTTTAATTTCAGCCGAATAATTTCCTTTCTCGGTAAAAATCTGCATGATCGTATAGTGATCTTTTTGACTTTGAGTAATGGTAAAGAAATTCTGGTTCGGATCGCCTTGGTCAAATCTACCGATCCACCGAACAATATCTTGGTCAACAGGTTCAATCTCTACAATTTTTCCTGTGCGATTAATGCCATATTCCAACATTTGAAACTTAACAGTGTCGCCCACTTTTTTAAGTTCAATCACATTTGGATCATATTTAATGATCATACCTTTAGCATTTTTAAGCAGCGGAAAATTAATATTAGAAGGAAGCTGATCTTTTTCTATTTCATTAAAAACAATTTGTTGCCTAGACAACTTTTCCTTTTCTGATGAACTCAAATTCAGCATATTTTGACGAGTAAATTCATTCTGGCTATCTGCCACTTTTGTCACAGACTCTTGCCGACTTTCTGAAGGCGACGTTAAAGCAGAAGAGCTTTGCTGTGAAAAAGCAAACCAGATTAAAACTGCTAACGCCACACAAGCGATAGCAGTTCCTATTAACAATTTATTTTTCTTCATTATTTACAGCTAAAATAGAGATTAGTTATATAGAGAAATTTTCTGCGCATTCAGGTTAATGACACTGACAGCATCAATCTTCCCTTCTTCACCTAAACGTACACCATATTTAGGGTTATACAGATACGGGCTAGAATAGAAATTAATATTATTACCACCCATTGCTGTACTTCCTAACGGATGAGCGAAACCTGAGCCAATATTGGTTGAACCATTATGGTACAAGCCAAGATTGTGCCCGACTTCATGGCGCATGGCTGCAAAAGAACAACCTGCAATATCATTTGCGCCAATCATGTTATATGCAGAAGCATTAATCCAAGCCCAGCCACAACCGCCATCACCAGGTTCATTACCTTGATAATAAACACCGTCTGCCAATACACGTTTACGCTCATTTTGTACCATCGTGTCATCTCGTCCAGTCGAGATCGCTTCCTTTAAAGTGGTAGCAGGTATTTTATAAGTTAAATAGCCCACATCTCTTAAGTAAAAACGTGCATTTGAATTTTCAGCGGTTAAATTTGTTAGATTTACGCCTTCAATCATTCTAAGTTTTGCAGCACTTTCTCCTAAAATTGAATTTACCTCTGGACTAGAAACCAACAACATATCAATTGTATAACTATCTACTGTCCAGCCTTGAGCGGTGTAAATAAAACGGCGATTTTCACCATTTTTAATTGCAGTAGACAAGCCATTAGCAGCATTAATATAAGTGTCTGCCGATGCATTAGACACAATAACCACCTTATCCCCAACTTGAGCTTTAGCGGGTAGTTGCAAGGTCGGCTGCCAATTTGATGTAGACAGCTTCACCTTTAAAGTGGGCTGAGTCATATTCGGTAAAGTTGCAGGGATTGTTGCCGATGAATCAATCACCTTTGTTGGTGAAGAGATCAGCTGCCAATATCCTTTATCACTTACATACATAAACTCATATTGATCGCCTGTTTTAAGCGTTAAGGTCGCTTGGCTATTAATATTTGTATTATTAATTTTTGCAGACCAAGTCGCTGTAGACTTGATAATAATTCTATCTCGATCACTTGCAGTGGTAGGTAGAGTGAAATTCGAAACCCAGTTTCCATCTCCAAATGAAACTTCCGTTAGCGGACTACTTACCGTGGCTAAAGATGTTCCAATTTGCTGAACATTTAGCTTATGAGGCTTTATATATTCTGGCACCCATTTTCCTAAAGCAGAATAATATTTAAACCAATATTCAGAGCCATTTTTTAATGTAAAACTGCTCGGGAATAGTAAATTTGTTTTATCAATCTCCGAACTTGCACTTGCTGTAGAAACAACTTGTACGGTTGTTCCATCACGTACGTCACTCGGTAATGCAATGGTTTGTGCCCATTTGTCATTTTGAATGAGTACTTTTTGTATCGATGCAGTTGTTAATGGAACGACTTCATAAGTCGCACCATTGGTAGGAC
This sequence comes from Acinetobacter sp. DMC2, assembly GCF_056314305.1. Lineage (NCBI taxonomy): Bacteria > Pseudomonadati > Pseudomonadota > Gammaproteobacteria > Moraxellales > Moraxellaceae > Acinetobacter > Acinetobacter sp. DMC2. The sequence continues at coordinate 179,025 of NZ_JBQUYP010000001.1, forward strand.
TTACGGTCGCTAACTGAGCGATCCATTTATTTTGACTGCTATTAAAGATGAATTGATAAACATCTCCGCTATTTATTTTTAATACTTCTAACGGAATATTCGTATTAGAAGTATCTAAATAACTACTATAGGCGGCACTAGAACGAATTGTAATCTTGTCCGAATTATTAGCGCTTGCCGGTAAAGAGAGATTTTTGACCCAATTCCCATTTGCTAAAGAAAATTCTAAATCTGAATAACCAGATGGAATCGATCCACTATTATTATTCTGATTTGGTGAAAGTACAGTTGCGGCATATACAAGCGAAGATGCAACAATTGCTCCAATAATGAGTGATGTTTTTAATTTAAAATTCACAGCGGCCTCTTTTATTTGTTTTTAGATTTTTCGTGTAGCAGATTAACAAACCATTTTTTTACAGTCAATTTTTGATCAATTCATTTTTTATTAAATTTCAATTACATGAACACTGAATCATTTTGAAATAAAAACATGAAACCTATTAAAAAATAGTTTTTTTATGAGAATTAAATAACCAATTTTCGATATGAAGAAAATATTGAAAAAGATATTTAAGGATAAAAAGAAAAATAGTCTCTCTTTTTATCCTTTATTTTGAGTTTCTTAATTTACTTTCTTTGGAAAGCTAAACCAGACAAATACAGTTAAAAGGAAGAAACAAATGGCGGAGATTGTAAGCACCCAACTGTGCGCATAGCTAAACGCTTGCTGAGCAACTGCAATTAATTGCCCTCCCAAAGGGCTCTCAAGGTTAGAAGCTAATTGCATGGTTTCACCAATCGAGATACTCGCTTTTTCAATTAAGTTCGACGGAAGCTCTGCTGGCAAAATAATTGAGCGGCTATAAAACCAAGACAACATTAACCCGAAAATAGCGACACCTAAACCAGCGCCAAGTTCATAGGCCATACCTTCAATCGCACCTGCTGCACTTGCCTTTTGAGGTGGGACGGATGACATAATCGCAGCAGTTGAAGCCAGTAAGGCAATTTCAATGCTGAAGCCTAAAAAGATCATGCACGTCCACGCTAAGAAGTGATCGGTCGAGAAGTTAAGCTGGGCAAGCCCCCATAGACTAAATCCACTTATTAAAATACCAACAGTAGATACAAGTCTAAGCCCCCATTTATTTAAACAGATTCCAGCTAATGGGCCACCTAAACTAATCGCGATCATGAATGGAATAATAAACATGGCTGCCTGTAATGGTGAAAACCCATGCACAAACTGCAACTCTTGAGACAAGAGTAATTCAAACCCAACCAAGGCAACCATGGAAACCACCGCCATAACAATGCTGGTAGAAATGACTGGATGTTTGAATAACTCCAGATCAATCATTGGCGTGGTCGTTCTTTTTTGACTTCGAATGAAGTGGATTAAAGTACTTATACCAACCACAAACATCACAACCGTGAGCACCGAAAAGTTATACATTGCCGATTTGATTGAATAGATCAGGCTTAAAATGGCTACAACCAAAATTAAAGCTTGCCCTAAGTTAATTGGCTGATCAGTTTTCTCTTGTTGTTTAGGAATGATCATCGCGATCATGACAAGAACTACTAAAATAATCGGAATGTTAATGAGGAATACTGCTCCCCAATGGAAATGTTCTAGTACAAAACCACCAACCAATGGACCAAAAGCTGCTCCACCACCACCCACTGTAGACCAAAGACCAAGTGCAAAATTTCTCTGCTTCTCTTCGGTAAAAGCATTACGGATGCCTGATAAAGTGGCAGGAATAAGCATCGCTGCCCCTAGACCTAAAACAGCACGGGAAGCAATTAAGGCGTAAGCTGTTGGAGAAAAAGCCGCAGCTAAGGAACCGACTCCAAAAATTGCAGTTCCAATAAATAATAATTTTTTAAAGCCAATACGATCACCCAGTGCACCCATTGGCAAAATCAAACCCGCCATAATCAGTGAATAAATATCAATGACCCATAAAAGCTGATTGGCAGTTAAATTCAATGCTGCACTTAAAGATGGTGTAGCAACATGCATCACCGTTGCATCAATCGTAACTGGTAAATATATAAGGACGATAATTGTCAGGATTAACCATTTTTTTTGCATAACGCTCTTCAATATCCAAAACTTGGACATGTGTTCAAATCATGGTTATTATATACACAATTGGACACTTGTCCAACTTTTAGTTTTAATGTAATTTGTGTCGAATTCAGTCAGGTGAAAGAAACATGGCCTATCTTAATCGCGATCAACGCAGAGAAATGATTCTGCAAGCTGCCATGCAAGTTGCTTTGGCTGAAGGTTTTACAGCCATGACGGTACGCCGAATCGCAACAGAAGCACAAACCTCTACTGGACAAGTTCACCATCATTTTTCTTCGGCATCTCATTTAAAAGCTGAAGCTTTTTTAAAGCTAATGGAACAGCTGGATGAAATTGAACAAACCCTAAAAACGACTAGCCAATTTCAAAGGCTATTCATCTTATTAGGCGCAGAAAACATAGATAGACTTCAGCCCTACTTACGCTTATGGAATGAAGCTGAGCTCTTAATTGAACAAGATATTGAAATACGAAAGGCTTATAACCTTGCTATGCAGAGTTGGCATGAAACGATTGTGCAGGCCATTGAATGTGGCAAAAAAGAAGGTGAATTTAAAAATATATCTAATTCAACAGACATAGCTTGGCGGCTCATTGCCTTTGTATGTGGATTAGAAGGTATTTATCAACTTGGTTTACAAGGTTTAGCTGAAGAAGACTTTAAGCGCCATACTGAAACGATTATTCGCTTAGAATTATTATAAATATAGAAGCTGGCATTAATTAAAATACCAGCTTTATAACACTAAAATTAGAACCAGCCTTTACGGCCTTTTAAAATTTGGTCGGTGCAACGTAAGGCTTCTTGAGTAAGGCCCCACAAACGGTAATCACCCGTGATTGAACCAATTTGAAAGTTATGAGTATAGGCAAAACTCAGGTCGCGCTCAGGATCGCACCACGCCCCTGAACCATTGTAACCAATATGCCCAAAGCCATTTTTGGCACGTTTACCCATAGTAATAATGCGGTGATATCCTAAGCGCCAATTCATTGGAATTGGCATGACACGATCACGTGCATAACTTTGAATGGTACTGAGCTCTTTAAATACTTCTGGGCGAATAAGTTGCTGTCCATCCCATTCACCGTGATTTGCCAACATTGCATAAATTTTAGCAAGACTATTGGCAGTAAATGTACCGTTTGCTGCCGGAATGACGGCTTGTAATCCCTCATCACTAAAGAAACTAAAATGCTTCATTCCTTTTGGAATCATGGCATCCTGAAAATCTTGTGGGTCTTGTCCAGTCCACGTAATCATTCTTTCAGAGAGTGAACTCTTGCGTGCTTGAGGCTTTTTAGGTTTTTCAACTTGGGACGCCGCTGTTTTTTCAGGTTTGGGTTGAATAATTAAACGTGCTACACGATCTAACTCGCTTATAGGCGTTCCAAAGTAAGCACCATCTAACTGCAAAGGTTCAACGAGATATTTTTGCATGAGCTGATCTAAAGATTGACCAGTTGCTTTTTCAAGTACTCCACCGACAAGCCAACCAAATGTTAAAGCTTGATAAGCATTACCTTCTCCGGCAAGGAATCTAGGCTTAGTCGCTGCAATCACATTTAACATATGAGACCAGTCGAGCATTTCTCTTGCACTTTCGATGATATTTCGAACATCAAACATGCCGCTTTGATGACTGAGCACATGACGTAAAGTCATTTGCTCTTTACCATTTTGAGCAAACTCAGGCCAATAGGTCGCAATCGGTTTGTCGTATTCTAAAAAACCTTCACTTACTAAAATATGCGCTAAAGTTGCAAGTACACCTTTACCTGTAGAGTAGCAAACTGCCAAAGTTTCAGGTTGCCAAGCTTCATTTTGTGATTTTAGACCGGTGTAGATATCTACAACTTTCTGGCCTCTAAAATAAACCGCTAATGCAGCTCCACCTTGACCTGTTCTAGCATCTTGAAGACGGCTGAACTGGTGAGCTAAATCAATAAAACGTTCATCTAAAATACCATGATAGTTATGGGTATCGGCCAGTAAAATTTGTTTAATCACATGAAGTTCCTTGCATTTTTTGTTATTTTGCTCAAAAGCAGCCCAAACATCTGTTCAGGCTGCTGATATTTTTATAATGCTTTTACAGTTCCTGCAACATGCGGTTTTTGTGATTTGGCACTACGAATCAAGAAATCAGTCTTTTTATCTGCATTTGCAGTTAAGAACTCAACTTTTGACGGTAAGAACATTGGTAGCTTAAACCATACATCTGCTTCATAAGCATTTGGTAATTCAAGGTTCGCTAGTGCTTTAGCTTTGCTCCACATGCCATGTGCAATTGCTTGCTTAAAGCCAAATGCTTTTGCTGTAATAGCATGAATATGAATTAAGTTAAAATCACCAGACACTTTCGCATAACGGCGGCCTGTGTTTTCTAAAATATTCCACTCAGCCTTTGGAACATAAGCTGGTGCTTGTTCTTCTTTGGCTTTCTCACCCACTCTTTTCTCAACTTTTTGGCGAGATAAATAAGTCGTTAAGCCTTCCATTACCACTTCATTGCCAACTTTAGCCCTGGTAATAAAGTCAAACTGAACACCTTTATCATGCGGTTTTAGTTCCCCAAATTTGCATGACAAGGTTAGTTTTTCAGTCACACCAATCGGTCTAGTTTGTTTAATCTGGTTACGGATATGAACTAAACCTAAAATTGGAAATGGGAATGCTTCTGCTGTCATCATGTGCATTTGCAAGCTTTGAGAAAGCACAGCCAAATAAATTGCGGGTACAAAGCCATTGTTTTTAAAGCCACATACTTCGTTATAAGCTTTGAGATGACTCTGATCAATTTCTAGACTATCAACCACATATTCAACTTGCGGTAAGATTTTTGGCCCTTTAGGCTTTTTAAAAATTAAACCTTGTACCACTTTTGGATAAGCCAATGCCGCTTTTGGTAGCTGGCTAAAATGACGAGTATTCATACCTAACCTTTTATAATTTATAGATTTTTGAATAAAAAAGGGATGCACAAGCACCCCTTTTTAGCTAAAAGTGCTTAAGCGCCCAACAAGCTTTGACCACACACACGTATAACGTTGCCATTTACGCCTGTAGAAGCAGTTGATGCAAACCATGCAATCGTTTCTGCTACATCAACAGGTAAACCACCTTGTTGCATTGAGTTCATACGGCGACCAGCTTCACGAATTGCAAATGGAATCGCAGCAGTCATTTGAGTTTCAATAAAGCCAGGTGCTACTGCGTTAATGGTAATACCATCTTTTAATATAGGTGCAGTAAATTTCACCAGACCAATCACACCAGCTTTAGATGCAGCGTAGTTGGTTTGACCAAGGTTACCAGCAATACCACTAATTGATGATACACAAACAATGCGACCATTTGCATTTAGACCATCGTTTTCTAACAAGTAGTCATTTACACGTTCAGCAGCAGACAAGTTAATGTTAATTACTAAGTCCCAAAGCTCTGGCTTCATGTTTGCCAAAGTTTTGTCACGAGTAATACCTGCGTTATGAACGATAATATCTAAACCGCCTTGTTTTGCCGCAGCAGTTTTAATTTTTTCGCCCGCATCAGCAGCAGTAATGTCAATTGCCAATGTAGAACCGCCAATGTCAGCAGCCACACGGTCAAGGTCAGCTTGTTGTTGTGGTACATCTAAACAAATAACATGAGCGCCATCACGTGCAAGCACATGTGCAATTGCCTCACCAATGCCACGGCTCGCACCAGTTACTAGTGCAGTTTTACCAGCAAGCGGTTTTGCCCAATCAACATCAACCACATCTGCTTTAGACACACGAACAACTTGACCAGACACATAAGCTGAACGTGGAGAAAGCAAGAAACGTAAAGTTGATTCAAGGTTTGCAGCAGCACCTTCGTCAACATAGACAACTTGAGCAGTAATACCCTTTTTAAATTCTTTACCTACAGATTTGATAAATCCTTCAAGTGCACGCTGAGCAATCGCCTGTTTTACTGTTTTTGCAGTTTCAGGCGTTGTACCAATGACAATCACACGACCAGAAGTTGCAACTTGACGTGCAATCGGGTTAAAGAATTTATAAAGTTCGTTTAACTGTTCTGAGTTTTGAATACCAGAAGCATCAAATACAACTGCTTTGAATTTTGATTCTTTGTCGCCTGCATTGAATGGGCGTAAATTTAAACCAACTTTTGCAGCTTCTTGTTGTAATGCAACATTATTGCCTACATAGCTGTCAGCATGAATATTGCTAAGTACTTGTGCAATCGCACCAGACAATACACTTGACGGCGCTGCGCCAACCAATACTGCACCATTCACTACTGGCTGAGCACTTTCAAAACGCTCTAATGCAACTGGTGATGGTAAACCCAGATTTTTAACAACAAATTTACCAATAGGAGATTGTGTAAATGCTTGGTATTGATCAGTCATGATTATTATCTCTCAAAGAAATGAATTTTCTACGACAGGCTTCATTATGTTATGAGATGAATAGCAACAATATGAAATCAGTCGTTCATTAGAGTTACTCCAAATCATACTTGAGTTCATCTTTGGATGTCTTGACCTGAATGCTATCTACAATGTCATTCTAGTCAATACAGGTCTATTTGAATTGTGTTAATGTAGCTAATAAGAATATCGTTAATATGCTTGGAAAAGCCTTATGAGCAAGACAACTCAAGAAAATCCAGCAGTCGAGAATTCTGCTGAGGAAAAAGTGTCAAATACATCAAAGCCGGCTTCTAACACGGCTAAGCGTAACAGCACAACTCCTAAAGCAGCAACTAATACTCCAAAAACGACACGTACTCGTTCAACGACTGCACCTGCACGTAGCCCTCGTAATAAGAGCGCTGCTACAGCAACCCCATCTACATCTTCTAATAATGTAGTTGCAGCACCAAAAGCAACAAAAACCAAAACTTCTGTTCAACAGGATAAAACCATGAGCCAAAACACTGTTCGCCGCGTTGCAATTATTGGTGGCAACCGTATTCCATTTGCACGTTCAAATACTGCTTATTTTAAAGCGTCTAATTCTGACATGCTGACAGCAGCATTGAATGGTTTGGTTGAGCGCTTTAACTTACAAGGTAAGCGTATTGGTGAAGTCGTTGCGGGTGCTGTTTTAAAACATAGCCGTGACTTCAATATGACTCGTGAAGTTGTATTGAGCACAGATCTTGCTCCTGAAACTCCTGCTTATGACATTCAAATTGCTTGTGGTACAGGTTTACAAGCTGCTTTTGTTGTTGCAAACAAAATTGCACTTGGTCAAATCGATGTAGGTATTGCAGGTGGTGTAGACACAACTTCTGACGCGCCGATTGCTGTAGGTGATGGTTTACGTAAAGTTTTACTTGAGCTCAATGTTGCTAAGACTGGTAAAGATCGTCTTAAAGCATTAACAAAAATTGATTTTAAAAAACTACTTGATGCACCAAGCAATGGTGAACCACGTACTGGCCTTTCAATGGGTGAGCATCAAGCAATCACTGCATTAGAATGGGGTATTACTCGCGAAGCGCAAGACGAATTAGCTGCAAGCAGCCATCAAAAACTTGCTGCTGCTTATGAACGTGGTTTCTTTGATGACTTAATCACTCCATTCTTAGGTCTTAACCGTGACAACAACTTACGTGCAGACAGCACAATTGAAAAACTTGCTAAATTGAAACCAGTTTTCGGTAAAGGCGAAACTGCGACAATGACAGCAGGTAACTCAACTCCGTTAACTGATGGTGCTTCTGTTGTCTTGCTTGCTTCTGAAGAATGGGCAAAAGAAAATGGCCATGAAGTTTTAGCTTACCTTTCTTTCTCTGAAACAGCAGCTGTTGACTTCATTGGTAAAAATGGTCCTAAAGAAGGCTTATTGATGGCTCCTGCTTATGCAGTACCTCGTATGCTTAAGCGTGCAAACCTTAAACTTCAAGATTTTGATTTCTACGAAATTCATGAAGCATTCGCATCTCAAGTGTTGTCTACATTGAAAGCTTGGGAAGATGAAAAATTCTGTAAAGAACGTCTTGGTTTAGATGCACCTTTAGGTTCAATTGATCGCTCTAAACTGAACGTAAATGGTTCATCTTTAGGTGCAGGCCATCCATTTGCTGCAACTGGTGGCCGTATTTTAGCAACTGCTGCTAAATTGATTAATCAAAAAGGTTCAGGCCGTGCATTAATCTCGATCTGTACAGCAGGTGGTGAAGGCGTTGTAGCAATCGTAGAGAAATAATTCTACGATTCACCTAAAAAAAGCACCCTGATGGGTGCTTTTTTACTTTAACTAGTTAATTTTAATGAAGTGATGCAGCTTTAGCATCTGGGAAAAACTTATCTTCGATATGGTCATAACACCACTGGAAAATAAAGGTATAAACCAAAATACATAAGGTTAAACCAATATCTAAAATAAGTGCATCAATGACACTCATCTGAAGCATATATGCAATCATCGGTACTGTTGCAATCAACAAGCCGCCTTCAAAACCAATGGCATGTAAAATCCGAACAGGGATCGTTCTTTCCCAATTATATTTATGCTCTACTTTTTCGAAATAGTGGTTAAAAATCATATTCCAGAAAACTGAAACAACTGCCATAAACACACCGAGTGTTCCGGTTACATCCATTGGCATATCAAAAATAAAACTTAATGCAATCGCAATGATGACCAATAAAATTCCTTCATAACTGATTGCATGAATGAGCCTTCTCTTGGAAATCAACATTTTTAAATACTCAATAATAACTTGGATAATGTGCATTTTATTTTTATAATATTGATTAATCCAATCAGGTTCTTTCAGTTTTTTTGACAGATGAATATTAATCAAGAACAACTACTCATGTTTCAGGCCGTAATTGAAACAGGATCCTTTTCAGCAGCAGCACGTAAACTTGGAAAAGTTCCTTCGGCTGTAAGCATGTCTATTGCCAACTTAGAAATTGATCTGAACCTGACTTTATTTGACCGTAAAGGCCGTGAACCCGTCCCAACTGACGAAGCACGGGTCTTATACGAAAAGACATCTCAGCTTTTAATTGAGATGAATCAATGGAAACAGCATGCACACGCGTTAAGTACAGGGTTAGAAGCCAATTTAACTCTTGTGATTGTCTCTGAACTTTTACACACCAATTGGACCGACTATATTTGTCTTTTAGAAAGTCGTTTTCCAGACTTACAAATTAATATTGTGTCTGCTCCCCAAGAAGATGCACTTCAAATGTTATTAGATGGCTCTGCCCAACTTGCACTGATGTTTGAACGTGAACACCTAGATAACAGAGAACAATTTGTAGAACTTAAACGTGAGGCTTTAATTCCGGTTATTTCAAATAGCCATCCTCTCGCAAGCCAAAATCAGGTTTCTTATGAACAAATCCTTACTACACGACAAATTGTAGTTGCAAGCCGAGATGAAACTTTAAAGCCGGAATTGCTATTTTCGAAACATTATTGGCGTACAGACAACCACCACTCTGCTTGTTTAATGATTTTACGCAATCTAGGTTGGGGTGTTCTTCCTCAAGAAATGTTTAAAGAAAACCCAGAATTAAAAAACAAGCTTAAAGTATTGGATTTATTAGATTTCACGCCAAGATTTGAATATTATGTCGACTTAGTATGGAGCCGTGAAAGTGAACTTGGTGCGGCTGCCAGATTCCTAATTGAATATATCCGTAAGCAACGAATGCAACAGACACCTTAAAATTATTTCAATTGAGATGCAGAACCTAAACGTTTTTCTTTGAAATATAACAATTGATATATCGACAGCATGAATAGACTTTGTGCTATAAAAGAAAACATAAGATTTATTACTGAAGATGTTGAATATCAATGACTCATACAGCACTTGACCAATTAAAAACATTAACGACCGTTGTTGCCGATAGTAGTGACCTTGATGCAATTCGTAAATTTCGTCCATTAGACGCGACGACAAACCCTTCGTTGATTACGGCAGCAGCAGAACAACCTGAAAGTAAAGAGCTGATTGAAGATGCTTATTATCAAGCCAAAGAAGAAGGCTATAGCAACGATGAGTTAATCGAAAGAACGATTGATATTTTGACTGTAAAATTTGGCGTAGAAATTTTAAAACTCATTGAAGGCCGTGTTTCGACAGAAGTTGATGCTGCCCTTTCATATGACACCGAAGCAACCATTAAAAAAGCGCATGAATTATGTGAACTTTACAAAGGTTATGGTATTGATCAGTCACGTATTTTGATTAAAATCGCGTCGACTTGGGAAGGTATTCAAGCTGCTAAGGTACTTGAAGCTGAAGGGATCGCTTGTAACCTGACTCTCCTTTTCGGTTTGCATCAAGCTCAAGCATGTGCAGATGCTAAAGTAACTTTAATTTCACCATTTGTCGGCCGTATCTTAGACTGGTACAAAAAAGCTGAAGGTGTAGATGCCTACCCAATCGAAAAAGACCCAGGTGTAGTTTCAGTTAAGAAAATCTACACTTACTACAAGCAGCAAAATATTCCAACTCAAGTGATGGGTGCGAGCTTCCGTAGCATTGATCAAGTGCTTGGCCTTGCAGGATGTGATTTGCTAACGATTTCACCGGGGCTACTTACCCAGCTTGAGCAAGATACACGTACAGTTGATGCAGCTCTTGATGCGACTAAATCAAAACAAGCAGAGGCTATTGTTAGACCTGCTCAAGATGAACAAAGCTTTAAAGACGAACTTAATCATGACTTAATGGCATTCCAACTTTTACAAGGTGGTGTTGATGGCTTTATTAAAGCTCGTGACCAATTAAGTTTTTTATTACGTCAATCTTTTGGAATTGATGCAGAAATTAAACCTTAAAAAACTGCACTTTTCATACAAAATTGCCGATTTTTGTTATTATGACAAAAATCGGTTTTTTATTGGGTTTCTTGTGTTCGGCATAACAGATATAACAACATATATTATTGGTACATTCCTAATTGTGTTATTACCCGGACCCAATTCTCTTTATGTGATGTCAATTGCTTCACGCTACGGGATTAAAACCGGATATATGGGTGCACTTGGTATTTTTACTGGCGATCTCATTTTAATGCTGTGTACTGTACTAGGAGCAGCCTCCCTACTTAAAGCATTTCCATGGGTATTTGTTATTCTTAAATTAACAGGTGCTCTTTACCTATCTTATTTAGGCTTTAAACTCTTACAAGGTAGTATTCAACGCTGGAAACAACGTAATCACCCACAACCAGAAATGGCTGATTTACCTGCTTTAGATAAAGTTCACCCTTATAAAACCGCCTTAAGTATTAGTTTACTTAACCCTAAAGCAATTTTATTTTTCCTATCTTTCTTTGTTCAATTTGTTGAACCCGACTATGCCTATCCTGCTCTAAGCTTTTTAATTTTAGCGGTTATTTTACAGGTGATTAGTTTTAGCTATTTAACGGCATTAATCTTCTCTGGAATTAAACTTTCAGCATTTTTTAAACAAAACCATAAAATTGCTGCGAGTAGTATTTTTTTAGTCGGAATTCTATTCTTCGGATTTGGTCTAAAACTAGCAACCTCAACAATCTAATCATCGTTACCTATCCGTTTATGCACTATAAAGTTAAAACATGATGAGCTGTTAAAATGCCAGCATGCCATCTGTTTTAACTTCATTGAGCACAAAAAATGTTCTGACTTGTCTTACTCCAGGTAAGGCAATAATCTTTTCACTATGGAATCGGTTAAACGCAGCTAAATCTTTAACACGAATTTTTAGAAAATAATCGACCTCTCCCGCCACCAGATAACACTCTAAAACATTTTCCAAATCACCTGATGCTTGTTCAAATGCCTGAAAGCTATCAGGTGTTGAACGGTCTAAAACTACACCAACGAGTACTACCGTATCACGTTGCACCATGCTCGGATTAATCCGAGCACGCACATCTAGAATTGCTCCAATCTTAAAAAGACGCTGAGTATGATTCCAACAAGATGAAGTACTTATGCCTACGAGCTTAGCCAATTCGGCATTACTTAAGCGTCCATTTTCTTGTAATGCACGCATAATTTTCAATTCGAGTGGTGATAAATTCTCAGCCTGCTCTTCCATAAAACAATATTCCAAATTTAGTGTTATTTATGGAAGGAATAATATCATTATTCGAAATTTTAAAAATATTATTTCCATTTTAGGTTAAAAATAGAAAGCACCTTCTTTAAAAAAATTGTTAGATTTAGCGAGCTGAAAGTAAAGGCAGAAACATATTAATTTTTCAGGAACTTAGAACATTTAGCCATGCAAAAGATTCTTCAAGATTTTTCTATTCCAGCCGTATTCGCGGGTTTCATTACCTTTCTTATTGGTATTAGTGTTTCGGCTATTTTAGTGATACAGGCTGCCCAAGCTTTAGGTGCTTCACCTGAACAAATTACCTCATGGTTTTGGGCTTTAGGTTTGGGTCTTGGTTTATCAGGACTTATTCTTTCATGGAAATTTAAATACCCTGTAGCAACTGCATGGTCAACCGCTGGTCTCGCTTTAATTATTGCAACTGGCGGTGGATATAGCATAAATGAAGCAATTGGTGCTTTTTTAGTGGTTGGTTTACTGACTGCGATTTTAGGTTTTTCAGGAATTTTCCAAAAAGCGCTTTCCTATATTCCGCAAAGCTTAACCAGTGCCATGCTTGCAGGCGTTTTACTTAAATTTGGTATTTCACTTTTCGCAAGCTTGCAAAATGATTGGGCATTCGTTTTATCTTTACTCGTCATTTATATTATTACAAAAAGATTATGGCCGCGTTATAGCATCGTGTTCACAGCTCTTGCTGGTGTTGTGCTCTGCCCTGTGTTTTTAGACTTTCATATGCCTACACTTCACTGGTCTTTGGCTAAACCTGTTTGGATTAGTCCTGTCTTTAGCTGGTCGGCTCTTTTAGGATTAGCATTACCTCTTTTTGTGATTAGTATGGCTTCGCAGTATTTACCCGGTATTGCCATGATTAAAAGTTATGGCTATAAACCACATGTTAACCAACTCATTGGCTGGACAGGTTTAACCCAAGTTTTGCTTGCACCTTTTGGTTGTTACAGCGTTAATATTGCTGCGATTAGTGCAGCTGTATGCCTTGACGATCAAGTTCATCCTGACCCAAGTAAACGTTATATTGCTGGCATGAGTTCTGGTTTTTTCTATGCATTGATGGGACTATTTGCAGCAACACTCACAAGCTTACTCATGTCTTTTCCCCATATCTTTATTGTAGCTTTAGCTGGTATCGCATTACTTGGCACCATTAGCCATAACATTGCACTTGCATTTGGCCCTGTTGAAGACCGTGAAGCTGCATTATTTACCTTCTTATGCAGTGCTTCGGGCATTCAATTTTTTGGTATTGGCTCAGCCTTTTGGGGACTTATTGTCGGTCTTATTGTGTTTTTAGTACTTAAATTTAAGGTCAAAAAAAGTTAATAAAAAAGCGTTCATAGCTCCTTTTTCAATGCCATGAACGCTTTTGAATCTTATTTTTATAACTCTCTTACTACCACTGATTTTGCCATTTTGTCATGCCAGCCTTGTTTTTTAGCATCAAATGCCACCCAAAAAAGACCAATACCAAACACTAAAATTGACGGAATATAGCCAACATATCGAATAATACTCTGCGTAACTGTTAGCTTATTACCTGTTTTTTCATCTAAAACTTTTAATCGCATCAAACGCTTACCTGGAGTACCTGCAAAATACAGCCAACATAAAACTGAATACAATAAAGGAAATGCATAGTTCACAATCAAATCGAACCAATAATTTTGTGGCTTAGCACTTAAACCTGTTGCAAAGACTAAATCGTAATCCCCTTGATAAAAAATCCATGCTGCAGGAATAATAGCCAAAAAAAGAATAAGAGTATCAATGATCATTGCACCAAATCTTAACCAGAACCCTGCATACTCATACTTATAAGTCATGCTCACCTCGCTTTGTTATTGTTTAATAGCTAAAAACGCTTTTACAATTTTACTTTTATCCTAAATGAAACTTTTTTATTTTTAAATACTTAAATAAATTTAAAATATTCTACTTTTATATTTTATTGTAATAATGCTGATCAAAAAAACGTTATTGCATCAATATTCATCAAAAAACTAATATTTTTAGAACTGAATTTTTTCATTTCAGTTCTATTGGAACAATATTACAGGAAATTAAAATATAAAATCATATTATATTTATTTCCAAAATAAAATATCTAATTTAAACTCTTTTTTTAATAATAATGCTGCAAATAATAGAGCTAAACCAATAACAATTAAAAAAACACTTAAAGTGACTATTCCATAAACAATAGCTACACTGCCTAATATAGCTAAAACATAAAATATAATTACACTGAATGTCGGCATTTCAATTTATTCCACTACTTAAAATAAAAGCAATTTATTCTATCGAGTTTATAAACGATTGCTGTTTTCAAATGTTGGCTACACTATTAATTTGTATCATCATACAATAATCATATTATTAAATATATTTAGTGTTACTTTGCTTTAATAACAAGTGATGAAGTTCACATAATTTTTATTTAATTTCAAAATAGTGTTTTTCAGTGACAAGTTTAATTTTTAGATTTTTATATAAGCGTTCTTTTGAATCTTCAAGTGAAGGAACAACTTTTTCTGCAAATTTATCTTCGGTCATCAATCTGGCATAAGTTTTATAACCGATAACTAACTTTTCGGGTTCTTTGCCTGTTTGACGGAACTCTTCAATAAGTTTATTAACTTTCTTTGCTGTTAAATCAGCCATCTTCCTCACTCTCCCCTTAATTCACTATTTTGTTATACGTTTTCTATATGACAGAAAGATGAACAGTAATTTTTTGTAATTTTCATGTAAATATTATCGATTCTTTAGCAATGCCACCTAAACACCATCTCAACCAATAAAAAATAAACACAAATATATGATTTGAAATAAATTTATTTAATTTCTCTTTCCAATGACTGAATAGATGTTTACCGTGAATGAAATATGTTAATCTTTAATTAATAAATGCTTCATACATATAACAACTGTAAATAAGAGGAATAACATTATGAATTACCAACATATTATTGTACCAGTCGATGGTTCGGAAATTTCTTTAGCGGCAGCAAGACAAGCAGCTCATATTGCAAAAGCTTTTGGGAGCAAATTGACCGCTATTAGCTTAGTTGCGGTAGATCCTTTTAGCGGTGTAGATTTTTATTACATCTCACCTGTTGTAAAAGATTATTTTGTTGAAGCACGAGCAAATGCAGAAAAAACACTCGCAACTGTAAAAGCTTTATGTGCCGAAGAAGGTATTGATGCCGAAACTCAAATCATCCAAGGTGAAATTTCTTCAGATGGTATTTTAAAAGCTGTAGAAGACTTAGGTTCCGATTTGATTGTGATTGGTTCTCATGGTCGCAAAGGCTTCCAAAAACTTATTTTGGGTAGCTTTGCTCAAGATGTTTTAAACAGTACCAAAATTCAGGTATTGGTTGTAAAAGAATAAATTTTTTAGATGCAAAAAACCCGATCCAACGATTGGGTTTTTTAATAAAATAAATTGCATAAATTTTACACTAATCAAAAATCCAGCTAGAATAGTTTCTTATTCTTCCAATTTCGTGAGTCACGCCAATGAAGTAAGTCTTTTTTCTCATCAATTTTTCTTTTTTTGATGTGCAAAATAGACTATTTTTTTGTGATTTAAAATCTCTGCTTAAAACTACTTTTCCTATTTTGTACATCCTGTATTTATGAGGTTTTTTTATGACTCAGCAGGCATGTGTAATATCACAACTCTCTTTAGAATTCCCATCTAAAGTCATGTTTCAACAACTAAATTTTAATCTTGAATCGCATCAAGTATCTGCTTTAATTGGCCGTAATGGTCAAGGCAAATCTTTGCTTATGCAAATGTTAAATCAGACGCTTAAATCAGATTTAGTTCTGACATCTGGGCAAATATCTTGGCATGTAAAGCATGCATATTTACCTCAGTTGCATCGTTTGACAGCACTGACCTTTGCCGAAGCATTAGATATCTTAGATGTTTATCATGCTTTTAAAAGAGTTGAACAAGGTGTCGCTAACTTCGATGATTATGATTTGTTAGACGGTAAATGGGATCTGCCAACCTTATGGAATAATTTATTGGAGTCTGCGGGTTTACCAACAGATTTAGACTTTCCAGTGAAAAATCTAAGCGAAGGTCAAAAAACCAAATTGGCATTAAGCTGTTTATTTCTAAAATCAGATCACTACTTGCTACTTGATGAACCTAGTAATCATCTAGATCAGCAATCTAGAAAATGGTTAATTGATCATTTGAGGAAACACCCAGCAGGTGCGCTGATCATTAGTCATGATCGTAGTTTACTGAATGAAGTAGACCATATTTATCATTTAAATGAACATGGTTTACATCACACAACGGGAAACTATGAAAAATTTTATGACCAATATCAAACTCATGTTGCAGCTTTAGAGCAATCTGTTCAACAAGGCCAACGCGACGTTAAACACATGAAGCAAAAGCAGCATGAAGTATTAATGAAAGCTCACAAACGTGAACGTGCTGGAAATAAATTACGAGAGTCGAATTCTCAAGCCAAAATTTTGCTCGATTTTAAAAAGGAACAAGCAGGCCAAAGTATTGCTGCTATACAGTCCCAGCACCAACGACAAATTTCGAACAGTCAAAATGATTTAACAGACAAAAAAATGCGTCTTGAAACCGTCAAGCCACAACAGTTTGTCTTCCCTACTTTTCATAAGAAATCTGGAGAAATTCTTCGAATTAAAAAACTTAAACTGAAATATGGAACGCAAAAACCCATAGATTTAGCGGTTCAGGCAGCCGAAAAAATTCACGTAACCGGTCAAAATGGTATTGGTAAATCGACACTACTCAAAGCAATTCAAGCTCAAAACAAACAGCCATGTGACAGCATTCACTTATTTGTAGAGTGCTTTTATCTGGACCAAAACTTTAGCTTTTTATGTGATGAAATGACAGTGATTGAAAATCTAACCCACATGAATAGTGAGCTTTCAGAACTAGAATGGCGAAATCTATTAGGTCAACTTCGAATTCGAGGTGATAAAGGTACACAACTTTTATCTCAGCTCAGTGGTGGTGAAAAACTCAAAGTAGCCTTATTGGCGCTTAGCCAGATACATCCTACCCCTGAACTCTTGTTATTAGATGAACCAGAAAATCATTTAGATATTGAATCTAGAGAACTATTAGCTACCGCTATTCAAAGCTATGAAGGCGCTGTATTACTCATTTCACATGATCAAACTTTTGTTGAAAGTTGTGCTATTCATGAGTCTTTTTCTTTAGCCGATTAATCTTTATTGATGTCTTTTTCAAATTTACTAGTTCTCTTTTGAGAACTAGTAAATTCTAGCAACCATTATTTTTTTACTTTATTTAATATTTCAATTTCTAAATTATATGTCACAGTTTTATTTTTACGAGCACTATTTCGCATTTGATAAACTTGAACAATATAATCTCCATCAACTGGTAAAGTAAGTTCACCTTTAGATCCTACAGTTGAACCAATTAATAATGCCTTATCCTTGCCGGGCTTTTTACCTGGGGCAAAAATATTAACATAGGCTAAATTACCAAGACTATTAATATTGAATTTCAATATTTGACCATTCTTTGCATAAACTCTATATCTCACATCATCATAACTATGAAATTTTCCAGTTAATGTGGTATGAGTAGAACCTTGTAAAAAATTAACTTTTTGCTCAACATTTTTAGCTAAAACTGTGAATGATGCAGTTGAAATTAGCGTAGATAATAATAAATTTTTAATGATTTTTTTCAATTTCTAATCCTCAAAAAATATTTTAAACTATTATATTAAAATATTTTTTATAGAATTTTACTTTATGTATGAGTTTAACAATTAATAGTTATTTTTTATAATTAGTAACAAATCAGGTATCTCAAAGTTTAAATATGATTGGCTCCGAGATACCCTTTTTAGGAAATATTAGAATCGATAACCTACCCCTAAATAGGTAATCAGTGGGTCAATATCAACTTTTGTTGTGGCATGTATTAAACGAGTCCCCGTATTTTGATTGACGACATCAATTTGGGCATTGTTACTTAACTTTGCATAGGACACAGAAGCTACCGTATACCACGAATCGTTAAAGTCATAGGTAAAACCAGCGGTAAAAATAGGCGCTATCGAATCATCTGCATCGACATTAACGACCATTTTTCCACTCGATTCTTTTCGGTCTAAAGCCGCTCCAGCTTTGCCATCCAACACATTTTGGATCATATGGCCTGCAGACACTAAATCAGAACGAATTCCATCGTTGAGTTTAATATCATTAAAATGAGCATACATTAAACCCACTCCAACATACGGTCTAAACTTATTTACCCCACTTTTACCAAACTGATATTGTGCTTCTATGGTTGGCGTCCATGCTCGAATAGTTGCAGCTTTAGATTTATTGCCTAGGTTGGTAATAGGAATCGCCTGACCTAAAGTAAAGCCATCAGGGAAAAGGTATTTCACTAAGTCATTAGGAGACATTGCGATTCCACTTAACGGTGCTAGGATCTCTCCTTTTCCTTTAACATCAACTTTAGGTGGAATTCCGCCAATAAATTGTAAAGACACATTGTCATTCAGATAATAGTTAAATGTTAAACCTAATGTGTCTACATTATCGACTTCTAGTCCCGCATCTTGCTGTTGCCAGTTTTCCAATCCCTCAATTCGTGCTGTACCAGCAACTTCAGCTAGAATATTACCCTTACCATCGGTAAGTTGCTCTTGGATTTCGGGTTGGGCTAGAAACTCTGTAAGGGTTTCTTTTAAATTCCAAACCTCTCCACCCATATCAGTCATAGTGGCATTGGGATCAATAGAGTTTAAAAAACTTGTTGTTGAAATAGTGCCGACTTTAGCTTCTGTTCCATTTTTAACTGCGGTATTAATATTAAATGGATTAGCTTTACCCTGTGGCATTACATGTAGCCAACCAGCAGAGACAGAGAATCTTTTAAATTCCTGCGCATAACTCATGCTTGTGATTACAGATAATGAACTCAATATTGCTATTTTTATTACTCTTTTTTTCATTTTTATTCCATCCTAGAAATATATTGCTGATTTTGCAATATAGATATGGAATATAGCCAAGTTGCCTTTTTTATCAATCAGTATAATTTTTAAACAAAATTGATTTAGATAAATCTATCAATTTATCTCTTTAATTACATGAAATAGTCATCAAATTTTTCTGACGAATGACATAATTAAAATTAAAAACAATTTAACGAACGGTAAAATAACTAAATAGAATTAGTCTTATTTGACTAGCTGTTATGCTTGAGTTATTTAAATTAGAATCTAACTAGACTTTTAATTTTCGTTTATAGACATTTCAATAAAAACCTACGAAGAGAGCTTATCTAAAGAAGTTACCTCGTATAGCTAATCAATAAATCTGGAAGAATTTTTAATGAATATTATTATTCGTGATGAACAAAATGAGGATATCGAAGCGATCGAAAACCTAACTAAAGCAGCTTTTCAAAATGCTGAGCACACGAGTCATACCGAACATTTTATTGTTAATAGTTTAAGAAACCACGGTCAACTCACTATTTCTCTGGTGGCAGTTGAAGACGGTTCTATTATCGGGCATGTTGCTATTTCTCCAGTTCAAATAAGTTCAGGGGAAATAGGATGGTATGGTTTAGGCCCTATTTCAGTTCATCCAGATAAACAAGGGCTGGGTATTGGTTCCCTTCTGATGAATAAATCACTAGAAAAATTAAAAAACTTAGGTGCAAAAGGATGTGTTTTATTAGGTGATCCCAACTATTACAGCCGCTTTGGTTTTAAAAACTGTCCTGAGTTAATTTTACCTGATGTACCGAGTGAGTATTTCCAAGCCTTAAGCTTCTCAGGTCATTTTGCTACAGGATATGTAAGCTATCATGAAGCATTTAATGCAACGCATTAACAAAAAGTTCTCGCCTTTTAAAAGAAAACTCCTAAAAATAGGAGTTTTCTTTTTGTTTACTTTGAACAATATAAATAATCTATTTTATTTAACACGTTCAATCTTAAAAACTTCAATATCGGTAGGCTTAACTCGATGTGTATCCACCTCTCCTACAACACGTACTTTATCGCCTGCTTTTAATTTTAAAGGCTTCCACAAGTCATCATCAATATCAATTACAATCGAACCCGTAGCATCTTTAAACTCAAAATGATCACCAGCAATATGCTTTACGATCGTACCAGTTAAAGTTACTCCAGATTCATCAGCCAAAGTTTTTGCTTTAGACACAGTGACTACATTTTTTGTCGCTTCTTTTAATAAGGCTGCATCTGGTTTAGCAAATACCGCATTACTACCCAATAAAGCCAACCCAGCGAAAGTTGCTAAGTATATTTTTTTCATTACGATGACCTACTTTTAATGTTCTTAGCTATATAAACAAATTCTTTTAAAGTTATAGATTTAGCTTTTGTGGTTTTTTGTATCTTATTCGAGCCTTTGTTTAATGAGAATGAATAGAAACACCAAATAATTTACGGCAAAAATTCAGAAAAATTCCGTAAGGTCTTCCAGAAATACTTACAATGATTAAGATAGAGCTCGCAGCCGTAAATACTTGTACTAAAGTTGCTCCATTCAAAAGCAGTATCAAAATATATAAGGGAATTTGAAACGTTAAATTAGCAAAGGTATCGAGCAAAAAAGTTTGTAATGCTGTTTTATTCTTTGAAGTTATTGTTTTAAAAATCCAGTCGCGGTAAAGCCCATATGGCCGACCAATAATAAGAGAAATAGGTATTGCAGTGACCCGTATTTTGATCGTTTGTTCAAGGGTTAAGCCCGTAATAACTAACTCAACGAAACCACCAACAATAAGTGAGAACAAAACCATTGCGAATGTGTCTGCAAGGAATTTTTTTAAGCTTTCACTTCCGACAACCATTTTATAGCCTATAGTTTTGTCATGAATTTACTTAAGAAAGCGTGTTTCTTAAGTAAATTAAACTCAGCATTAAAATAACACTTAATCGTTAAGCAACAAGTTGGCCTAAATTCAATAAAATATTTATGGCTTCTGTCTCATCCTCTGTTTGCCCAGCAATCATTCTGTCATATGAAATTCCACCAATCTCAATATAAATTTTTGGATGAGGAAGTTGAGGGATATAAACTTTGAGCGGTTGATAAAGAGCAAGAAGATAACCAAATGAATCATAAGGATAATGATCATCTTTTAATGTCTTCTTTATGACCATATAAGTGTTCAAAATATTTAGAATAAAACCATATTCATTTTCAGAATGAAATTTAGCGTCCATACCTACCTCCTTGATTAATTAATATTTTTATAATCAAATTTAAAGGTTAAATTTCTGATCTGATGGTGTTTAAACCAACACACTTTAAATATAGAGTTATATTTAAAGTGATTCGTATTGAATTAAATATATTTAAAACCAAGTATATTAGTCAACATATTTTTGAACAGTGCCATTAAAAATAAATATTTCGAGTTGCAAATCACACTTTAAGATTAAAATAAAAAGATATAAAAAAACCCATCTTACGATGGGTTTCGAAATTCACTTGGATTATGAATCTTTGTCCATTGAATGAGGAGTAGTCGTTTTATCTTGCTGCTTTGTGTCATTTTCACCTTGGCAAGCACTCACACTTAAAGAAATAATGGTAGCTAAACCTAAGGTAGCCATAATTTTTGTCATGTTTCACCTCATGAATTATTCAGATAGTGAGTTAATAAATACTTTTTATTAGTTTTACGATCAGCATAGGTTTCTAGGCTTTTTTGTAGATTTAACGCAAAAATGTAAAGCGCTTTACTTTCACCTTTCAATATTGACTTAAAATTGACTATTAAACATTAACTGAGTGTCTGAGCGTTTTAATGAGTAATTCATATAGGTGGTCTACAGCTTTTGACTCTAAAGAAGACCTACTCCGATAAACAGCAGCCTCCATTGGCTCTAATGGTCCAAGTCCATGATCTGCACCTAATATAGTTAAATGCTCAGGTGCACTGCATTGTGTGAATACGGCGATTGCTAAACCACTTTCAACTGCTGCAATTTGACCAGCCAAACTTGAACTGTTGTATACCACACGGTAACGGCGCCCTTGTAATGCCAAAGAATGAATAGCACTCTTTTTAGCTTGGCTGGTACTTTCGTAAACTGCAATTGGAAGCGGATCTTCTCGCCAGAGTTCAAATTGTGGAGAACCAACCCATACCATTGGTTCATGAAATAACAGTGTTCCTTGACGAGCGTTATCTCTTGAAATTAATGCCAAGTCTATATCACCACTTTCTACTCGTGGAATTAAAGAAGTCGACTGCTCGCAGATCAATTCAATTTCAACACCTCCGTAACGTGGTGCAAAACGTTTAAGTACGGGCGTTAAATATTTAGCAGCATAGTCATCAGGTACCCCAAGACGTATACGACCCTTTAATTCATCTCCATGAAATGCCATTTGAGCTTCAGCATGCAAATCTAAAATACGGCGTGCATAACCTAAGAGTAGCTGTCCTTGCGACGTTAATTCAATTTGTCGATGTGTTCGTATTAAAAGTTGGCAATGTAGCGCTTCTTCTAGTTTTTTCAGTTGCATGCTAACCGCAGACTGCGAGCGATATAACTCAGGTGCTGCATTCGACAATGAGCCAGTATCAACGACTGTGACAAAACACTTTAACCAATCAATCTGTAAGTTTTTTATATTCATTACGATTTATCTATTCGATTTTCAAATAGTATATAAAAGAATTATGCGCTTTTCTTTATCTCTTCTCTCTCCCATACTGAAATTAGAAGAAGTTAAAACAATTCATTTTTCTAAAAGAAGCTATCCATGAATTGGTTAATGTCTGAATAACACGTTAATAGCGACACCTACTCACAATTTCATCACTACGTATTTCTTAGGTATTACGCACTAGGAGGAGGTTTTATGCGCCTAAATAAACAGATGCTTGCATCACAAAGTGCGACATCTATTTTCGTTTTACTTTGGGGAAGTGCCGCAATTTTTACTCGTTGGGGACTCGATAATGCCTCACCCATAGCCTTACTAATTTTACGGTTTTCTACTGCTTTAATTGCTCTGTCGCTATTGGCTATTTTTAGAAAACGGCTCTTACCCAAGCAGGGAACCCGAAAGCAAGTTTTACTGACTGGATTACTCATGATCGCAGGTTATTCAATCTGCTATTTTAAAGCTATGGCTCATGGGGTTACGCCTGGTTTGATGGCCACAATTATGGGAATACAACCCATTTTAATGCTCTGCCTTTTAGAAAAGAGTTTACAAAAAGAAAGGCTTTTCGGTTTAGTCATTGCTTTAGCTGGACTCATTCTTTTAGTCTGGAAAAGCCTGACGATGTCGTTTATTGCGCCAATCGGCATATTCTTTGCCTTGGCTGCCCTCATCTGTATAACCTTTGGGGCTATCATGCAAAAGAACATTCAGCAGGCCCCGACAGATGTCTTACCACTACAATATGTAGTTAGCCTTGTAGTTTGCTTATTGATAGTTCCCTTTGAACATTTTGAAATAACATGGAATTCACAACTGATTATTTCAGTCTTATTTCTTGGAATTTTAATTTCTGTAGTTGCGCAGCTTTTACTTTATCGACTTTTAAGTCAGGGCAATATTGTCAACGTGACAAGCCTGTTCTATTTAGTTCCCATTGTTACTGCGCTCTTAGATTTTCTAATTTTAAAAAATACATTACCTCTGGCAGGTTTAATTGGAATGATTGCAATTTTACTAGGCTTATTGCTTGTATTTAAAAAGAAATAACTCATACAAATAATATAGAACCCTCAACTGAGGGTCTTATTCTGAGTAAAAAATTAATCTAAATTTTTCCAGTCTGTACCAATTTGGGCTAATGCTGGAAGCTCATCACTATTAAAAACATTAGAATTACGGTCAATAGCAAATCGATAAATGGGCATAGAATCAGCTTCAGTTTTCTTAAAGAAACTGAAGTTTTCATTAAGATGATAATTCCCCCCTTCTATTGATTTTGTTGCTGTTCCTGAGGGTATATGAGTATAACTTTCACACTCTACTTCAACATTATTTCCGGCAAGATCTTGGTAGGAAAATTTCATGTGTTAATCCTTTCTAAATTTTTATGATTGAGAAAAACTTAACATGCTATCTGGCTAGATTATTGAAACTTTTTTAACTAATTGTTTAAGTGTGTATCTTTGGTTAAAACTAAAAATGTTATTTAAGATAAAAATCCTATTTCAAATGCTTCTGCTCTCACTCACAAATCTAAAAATTTTAAAGCCCGCTCATCAAGTTCTTTAAGTTCCTCAAGGGTATATAACCGCCCCTCTGGATCAAAAAACTTATCAAAATCGAATTGCCCTTCTTTATATAATTTATATCGTTTAGGTCCTAACCATTCTTTTTGAAAGAAATCATCTGTCAGTTTAAAAAACTCTTTAAAAGAAGTATTTGCATCTAGCTGACCAGTTAATTGTTCGCGCTCATCTTTAGGAATATCTTTAAATTTTCTTTCATCCATAATGAAAGCTCGACTACCCACTAGCTGACCATCCTCAAGGGTTGGAACTAAAATGCTGCGGCAATGAGGATGTAAAGGAGGAACTTTTTTTGCCGGATCGTTAAGCTGCCATACTGAACCATCAAGTGAAGCACATGTTTTCGATGTCCTTCCATCAAGAACGCTTACAAATCGGACATATTCAAACTTTAATTGTTTATAGCTATTTAAATATGCCTGATTGGATATATGACTTCGAATTGTACGTACAGTTCGTTCAATATCTGTTTTAGTACTATTGAGTAGCCCATCTTCATATTTAAGACGTTTAGTTCCATGAATACGCTGAATAATTTGTAGGGTTGTAGCGCCAATATTAAGCCCATCTCGAATCGCATATTCAACTCTTTGACGAGCTAGCTCAGCGATTTTAGAGAGTAATTCATCTACTAATGCTCCGCCCGCTAAAGGAACGCGTTTAGCAGCTTTATAGAGTTGCTCGCCTTTTAACTCTTTATGTTGACCACCAAAAATTTTTGACATATATCTGGCTTCATAGAAAGCCAATGCCACAGCAGATATTGTAAAAGTGTCAATGAGAGCTTCATTAATCAAATTAAACCACTGAGAAATTAACGCACGTATCTCTCTTAAATTAGCTGTTGAATAAATTCCACCAGCCAATGCTGCTTTTTCCTTTTCATTTAGCCCATCTAATAAGTTAGCCAATTTAGCAAGCATGGTAACCGTTTCAGAATTAAATAAATTAATAAGTTCGTTGACCGATCTTGATGATGCTCGATATAGATAGGCCTGATGTTGAGTCAAAATATCAAAAAGTGTTTTTTGATGAAGATTAGCCATAAAAATTTACCTCTACAGAAGTGCTTTTTTATTGTTTTGCTATTTATATTTCCAGTATCACTAGATTAAGTTATGACTAACAAGCACACCTACGTAAAGTTATTTAGCTAAATGCTCATCCTTGTAATGCGTTTTTTATAAACGTACCTTAAACCTCATCTAAATAGGATCTTTCTTGCTGAGTAAAACAGCATTACTCGGAATACTTTTAAGTATTTTCTTTTGTTGTTTCAGCCATTCTTTATAAAGTTTTTTATCAGATTGTTCCGAAAAGTTGTCTTTAGGCTTGTTATAGGAAGCATCACGCATATTTTCAGATCGTACACACGGCCAATTGTTTAATTGGGGTGTCAACACAGCATTACTTACCAATGAAAGCTCTTCTAATCTAATCAAATTCATCTCTACTTCCTTACTTCCCTCTAGCGTCCTCACTCTTCAATTGATTCATACAAAGCTTTATTTTGAATAATCTATAGACGGCTATTGTTTATTCCCTAAACCGATCCAATTAGGGCTACACACAAATAACATGCCTTCAAAAATGCAAAGTGCAAATTTTGTGTATTGATTTATCAAACATGTAAGTTGCTATAGGAATGAATAAATTGAGTTTAAATAGAGTGATGAAGATATTTAGAATGTTTTCTTCTTTGTTGCTTCAATTTCAGATATACTGAACTTAGTATGAGATGAGCCTTATATAGTTCATTGCTAGATCAATGAACGACTAAGCCCTTCGCTTTCGAGCAAGGGCTTTTTTAATGCCTAAAATTTGAGAAAACTTATACTTATATGAACTGTCTGGTCGGCCATCGGTTTGCCTTTATAGATCAGGTCTGTTAGATTGGTCTTGTTCATCAACTCCTATTGTCGATGAATACTGAAGCCTGATTCGTAGCATCAGGCTTTTTTAATGCCTAAAATTTGTATAAATGATCCTGCCCAAATGATGACATGTGATCTCGGTACGATCCGAAACAACGTAAATCAAACTATAAAATAAACCAGCCTTATCTTACTTTTAGCCAAGTGCCTACTTCTTTTAGCACATCAACTAAACCGTTTAATTTCTTGCCATCTTCGGTTAGTGAGTATTCAACCTTAACAGGAACTTCCGCAAAAACTTCTCTGTTAATAAACCCCTCTTCTTCAAGAAAACGCAATTCTAAAGTTAACATTCTTTGAGAAATATTAGGTATTGCACGTCTGAGCTCATTAAAGCGCATAGGTCTTTCGATGAGAAATGAAATAATTAACATTCTCCAGCGGCCACCCAATACTGTCATTGCCTCTTCTACAGAACAGCCAGAAATATTATCTTTCATTGTTTAATTAGGTATAAAAAATATACCTATATAACAAAATAGTGCCTAATTTACAATCTATACCTAGTGGTAAATAATAGTTTTTTATCACGAAAAGACTGACCAATATTATGGAATATAAAGAAGTTGCTAAAAAAACGATTAATCATTTGTACTCAGCACATGCATCTATTCGTACCTCAGGCATCGACCCTCAAATCATTGCTTTAGCTGAGTTGTATGTGTCACAAATCAATGGCTGTGCTTACTGCTGCGCGTTTCATGCTCAGGAATTGAGAGATATGGGAGTAAGCCAAGAAGTCATTGATAAAATTCCGGGCTATAAACATTCGAATGCCTTTTCAAAAAAGCAGCTTCTTGCTCTTGAACTTGCGGAGGCAGTCACTTTTCTATCTGACAAAATTGAAACTGTAAAAGCTCATTTAGCTGAATATTTTAGTGAAAGAGAGATTGTAGAATTAACAGCTAGCATTTCGCTCATGGGGGCTTTAAACCGACTCAGAATCACTTTAGGTGATAAAAGTTAATCTATTCACCTCCTATATGAAAAAGCCCTAATTATTTGGGGCTTTTAATGATTTTTGACAAAGTTTAATAAAAAATGAAAACACTATTTTGACGATAAAAATAATTTCTTTTCGATTGCACGGCGATTCACCAGCCCTTGTAAACGCTTACCGCCAGCATTGACCCAGACATCAAACTGGTTTGCAGCCTCTTTGTAATCACCTAAATTTAACTTTTTGAGTAAGGTCGAGTTTTTAAAAGCCCCTACTCCAATGTTATAAGCTAAAGAGACTAATGCATCGAATTGATTTTGTTTTAAAGATACTTTTACGGCACTATTTACTGCGCGCTCAAATATCTTTAGATCATGCTGCATATAAGCTTTAGCTTGTTCAAGTGTGCATCGATCTCCTTCACTTACACGCTGACCATGAGGATATCGCGTCGTGCCATATCCAATTGTCCAGACACCAGTACCATCGTCATAAGCACTGAGTTTTAACCCTTCAAAATTACAAATTAGGTTTACACCTTCTAAGCTAAGAGCCCCCTCATCAACAGCGATGCCTATCAATTCATCGCCATAATCAGTTGCTGTAGCAATCTGATCCACTGCTGCATCTTGCTGAGACTTTGCAGTAAAAAATTTGCGGAGATAATCCAATATTTTTTGCATTTAATGCCCTGTTATTTACTTTTTCTCAGTAACCCAAAGCGTAATATACCCTTGAACTACTGGCTGCCCATCCGCTCTATAAGCGTTAACTTTTATTTGCATATCTCCAATTTTCCACTCGTCATCAATTGTTGCTACTACTTTAATATCAGAATCTGCCTTAGCTACATAATTTACGCTCATGCCTTTAGGTAACCATCTTAAATGTTGAGGTACTGATGCTTCAGCTAACACGCCCATCACAAATTCCAATCCATTACATATAGCAATAACGTGTACAGTCCCTATATGATTTTCGATTGATTTATTTTTTTTGATTGAGGCTTCACACACATTTAAATCTAATTTTTGAATCATTGGATTTACAGTCTGAAAATATGGAGCCACTCGACTAACAACTTTTGATAATAGTTTTAATCCGCCCGGTACATTTTTCAAAGTCTTAAATGCGAGCAGAATATCATTGACCGGTGGAACTGCTTTATTTTTGATTTTGTTGGTAAATGTAGAAATATAAATACTCATAGTTTTACTTCAATTCGAGAATTAATCATTCAATAAATATATATGTACCTACTTCTACACTCATTGCTTAGTTCTCAATTTTTTGAGTCATTAATGATAATGATTAAATAACCTCGAACGTAGCGTACTGTTTGACTAGAAATCCCAAATATTAAAAATGCCCAATATTGAATTGGGCTTTAAATTATTCTTCAATTTCGATGGGATCACCATCTTCAGGGCGAATGTGACGCTCACCATCATCGGCCGGATCTACACTCGAGCCATCTTTGGTGATGCTGTTATATAACTCATCCTCTTTTTTATCATCGATAAATTCTTCATCGGCAAAATCGAGAGGCTCTTCATCATCGTCAAAATTTAAGGGTTTTTCTTCATCTATCATGAGATTCATCCTCTACTTAACTTGTGTCTTTCCATGCTTAAATAATTAATGGCTACATTCAACCCTAAACAATCATCATTTGTGTAACTGACACTTTAGGATACGTTTTAGTTTTTGGTATTTTCAAGATGGTTCAAAATACTACTAATTTTTAAAAGCAAGTAACCAAAAAGTAGCCCATTAAATATAATGAAAAGACCGACTGTAACCATTTCTTTAGACCAGACTTGAATAATGTCTAAATTATCATTTCTTGTTTCAACTTGCCCATATGACAAAATAAAGGCTATTCCCAAAACAATTCCAAATAAAATTATGCCCCATGCGACAATTGAGGTAGCCTTACTTTCACTATGGGGTTTGCTTACTTGACTCATACTTTTTCATGTCACATTTTAGGACTTATATCAATTTTTTATATTAATTTAAGGCCTATTTAAAGTTTTGTTTATGTTATGTTTTGATAGCAATGTAAGTAATCTTTATATTTTGTTTACCTCTCCATCAACTGTCTTATTTTCAATTTAAGATAATATGTTGCTTTTAATTTTGAAAGAAATCTATATACAATTTTAACTAACTACCTCCGCTGTTTTATAAAATAAAAGAGCAAATTTATATACATTAATATTTTTAAATTTGCTCCCCATGCTGAAGAAGAACTTACTTATTTAACCTGAAATTTCATATTGAATTTTCTTGCTTGCTTTCTTACTTCAGGGTTTGAAGGCAAAGCAAATGGGCTTGCACGCCAGATTGCCTTTTCAATACTTGTTTTAAATTTTTGTTCTTCTTTATCTAAAAAGATGATTTGCTCAATTTCTCCACTGTCAGTTAAAAATACTTTAACGCTTGCACTCATACCAGCTGAAGACGCTGGAATATCCCATATTTTATAAATTTTCTTTTGATATTGCTTTTTATATTTTTCAGCTTCTGAAGTAATTTTATTATCTGTAACTTGAACAGGTGCAACCTGTTTATGGCCAGTCGCACACCCAACTAATAAAAATAAAGAAGCAATAATAGTGAATTTTTTCATTTAAAATACCTTTTTTCAATAATTAAAATTTAACAGTTTAAATTTAAAAAAACCACCCGAAGGCGGTATTAATCACTGATTATCCCTAGCCAGCAAAGGTAGTAGGTCATCCCGATCTACCTTTGTTTAAATTAATTTTTTATTTTTCTTTAAAAAGGGACTTCGTAACGAAAATTCATATTTGAATTTTCTGGCACATTATAGACATCTTGATCAGTAAAAATTCCATGTTCAGGTGTTTTAAAACTATTAAATGCCTTATTGACTGGAACATTTGGAGCGTTATTTAAATAGTTTTCTTGAGAATTATATGGAGATGAAGCACAGCCAATCAGCCCAAAACCCAATAAAGATATAAGTAGAAATGTCTTCATAAATTTTGACTACCGTTATAAAAGCCACACAACTTAACAAATTGAACAGCTATTGTCACACCGAAACTATTTAGCAATACTTAACAATAATTTTATAAAACTCGCATTAATAAAATGAGTAACTCTTTTTAAATCATATAAAATCCATACACCTGGACCATATAACTTTTAAAAACTGGATGTATTAAATAAAGCCTACAGCTCTTAATCTACCCTCGACTTATAACGAATGATCTATTAATTAACGCTTAGATTTTGAGGACGAACATGCGCCTACATTTTATTGTTCATGAAGATTTTGAAGCACCCGGTGCATATGAAATATGGGCTCAAAATAATGACTTCAAAATTACATATTCAAGAGTATATTTAAATGAAGCTTTGCCATCTTCTGTTGAAGATATAGATTTCCTTATTGTGATGGGTGGTCCACAAGATCCAGATACGCGCCCAGAGATGTGCCCTCACTTTAATTCATTAGCTGAACAATCAATCATTAAAAAAGCGATTGAGGCAAATAAAGTAGTTATTGGGGTATGTTTAGGATCTCAATTGATTGGCCAAGCTTTAGGGGCCAACTTTGAGCATAGCCCTGAAAGAGAAATTGGCAAATTTCCAATTATGCTTACAGAATATGGCATAACAAACTCCAAGTTTTCACACTTAGGAAAAATGACCGAAGTTGGTCATTAGCATAATGATATGCCGGGGTTAACTCCCGACGCAAAAATCATTGCTTTTAGTGCAGGTTGTCCAAGACAAATTATTGAATATTCAAAATTAGTGTATGGATTGCAATGTCACATGGAATTAACTTCAGAAGTTGTTGAATTGCTGATTCAACATTCAGAAACCGAATTAAATCAGGCTCACCATTATAAATTCGTGAATAGTCGTGAAGAATTACGGAATCACAATTACCAAGAGATGAATCAAAACCTCTTTATTTTTCTGGATAAACTGAAAGAAGAATACTCAAAACAACATTAAAAAAATGAGTGTAAAAAGCCTTTTCAATTTGGCTTTTACACTCGCCTATAGATCTTATTATTTACTAGATGATCAAATTCACTCAAAATTTAATCTCCAAAAAAATCAACTTTAATGTTACAATACAGTGATTTACTCAATTTCAATTGGACTTCAAAAGAAATGAATAGATTGTTATTAATTTTTTTATCTTTAAATATTAGTCTTTTTTCTCCCGTAGCTTTTTCTGAAACAAACACATTTCAAATGAAACAAGAATATACCCCACCTAACTTTAATCAGCATAAGAGCATGCTTGCAGTAAACGCAAATTCTCAAGAACATAAATTTAATGGGCAACCAAAAGAGTTTTCTAATTCTGGCACTAATCATCAAAATGTAGATTTTTTTGAAATTGCAAAACAATATCAAGAAAAGGAGACTAAGCCGTCTTACTCTGCTGAAGAAACAGTCAATATGAGTGATCATGAGCGTAGTCTTTACTACATTAGAAACCATGATAATGTTGGCATTCAAAGAGAAATTAATGGTCAGCAGTTTAAATCGCTAAAACAACAGCGCGATAAAGGCGTGATTTCAAATGATGTATATAAAGAAAAAGTCTACAAAATCTTAAGTCAGCCTTCTATTAGATAAGTTAAAAGCCCTCGCGAGAGGGCTTTTGAATATTACTTAGCAGCTTGTGGAGTATTTCTAAAACTAATTGCCATACGGTTATATGCGTTCATCAAGCTAATGGCTATCGTCAAATCAACTAGTTCTTTTTCATCAAATACAGAATGAGCAAGTTGGTAAACATCATCAGGTACTCCTGTAGTAGAGACTTTGGTTACTGACTCAGCCCAAGCTAAAGCTGCTCGCTCCCGTTCATCAAATAGATGACCACCTTCTTGCCAAGCCTGAACTAAAGCTAGTTTCTCGATGGCAACACCTTTCTTGATTAAGTCTCTCGTATGCATGTCCAAACAATATGCGCAATTATTAATTTGCGATATACGTAGATAAACCAATTCTACTAACTCTGTTGGTAAACCGCTTTGCACTACATAGCTATAGACACCACCTAGAGCTTTAACGCCTGCTGGAGCGACCTGATTATAATCAATACGTTGGGCCATAATAAACACCTATTTACTTTCAATTATTTTACTGGGGTAACTAATTCTTTATCATCAGTATCTACAACAAATACTGCCAATAACTTTGCTGGTTTGGTCTTACTCACATTACGACTAATAGAATGAACTGCTCCTGGCTCTTCAAACCAGCTTTGACCTACCTGATAAATTTTTGACTTCTCATTATTCACTTTAGACTCAATACTTCCCTCAACTACATAGGCATATATAAAAGATGATTTCGCATGGGTATGAGGAATAGAAGCACCACCAGGTGGATAATCGACTTCTAATGCAATAAGCGACTTACCCGGTATATTCGGAATTGCGTGTTCAAAATTAGGTTTAACTTTTTCCACTGGCTCATGTGCCATAGAGGGTGCAATACATGCAAACATTAGACCTAAACCTAAAAAGAATCTTTTTTTGATCATTTCCATTCAAATTAAACCTACATAAAGATAGGGAGTTGTTTTTATTTTATAGATCCGTAGTATAAATTCATGAACCAAAAATGCATTAAAAGGCTGTACCACGAATGTACCAGCAGCTCAAAATTAATTTAGATCGCAAATTAAAAATACCATTAGCAGAACAAATACGCCTTGAAATTGAACAAGCCATTATTTCTGGAACGCTACAACTCGGTGATCGTTTACCCTCATGGATCGTTTTAGCCAGTCAACTCGGTGTTTCTAGAGGTACTGTAAAAGTTGCATATGAAAGGCTTGCCGATGCTCAATTTATCATTGCGTCTAGATCGCAAGGTACACGGGTTGCCTACCAAGCAGTTAAACCAATCTCTACTCAAGAAGGTCATAAAAATAGTTCGTTTACACAGATGTATTTAGATATGACATCTATACATGGCATTTTCCAATTAGGTGTTCCCTCAAAAGAAATCTTTCCTGCAAAGTTATTTTCAAAAATTAGATCAAGTTCTGTACGTAATGAGTCAAGTGGGTGGCCAAGTTACCCTGACCCTCGGGGTGAATATAGTCTTCGCCGAGAAATTGCTGCTTATTTAGCCTTATCAAGAGGAATTCAATGTACTCCTGACCAAGTATTTATTACTTCTGGTTTCTCTGGTGGGCTGGGTCTTACACTACATGTTTTAGGATTAGGTGGGAAAAAGGCATGGGTTGAAGATCCGGGTTTCCCTTTTTCTAAACATGCGCTTGAAGTTGGAAGAATGCAAATATGTCCAATCCCTGTTGATAAAGATGGGATAGATGTAGAGTTTGCAATGAAAAATGTACCCGATGCTTCCCTTGCATTAGTCACGCCAGGACAGCAAGCACCTTTAGGAATGTCTCTTTCTTTGGCTAAACGATTAAAGTTACTTGATTGGGCTAACCAGAATGAAAGCTGGATTATTGAAGATGATTATTTAGGAGAATTACAATTAGATGGTCGAGCAGCACCTGCCCTATTTTCATTAGATACTGCTGGAAGAGTGATTCATTTGGGAAGCTTTAGCAAAACGATCAGCCCCAAATTGCGAATCGGATTTGCAGTAGTGCCTTTTCACATGATTAATCATTTTGCAGAAACGACAGCAACATTAGCACCAGCTCCGTCTCCATCATTACAACATTCAATTCAAGAGTTTATGCATGAGGGACATTTTTTAAGACATTTAAGACGAACAAAGAGAACTTATAACGCTCAGCGTGATGAATTAATAAAGTGCTTAAAAAGCTTTAATCTTCAAACATATACGGCGGGCTTATCAGTTCTTATTAATTTACCGTCCTCGTTATCTGATCAAAAAATTGCTAATGAAGCATTAGCTTTCAATCTGGCTCCCTCTCCATTATCGCTTTGGTATCAAGACCCTCAAAATGCTGTTTCAGGTTTAATGCTAGGGGTTGCAACATCGCCCATATCAAAGGTAAATCAGTCCTGTGAAAAGTTAGTTGAAATCATCGAACAACATAAAGTTCAGGTTTAGGAGCTTTATTCTATACTTCTGCTCTTAACACCAATTTATTTTAGAAATTGTTTAAAATTCTGAGAAAAAAACATAAACCAATTTATAAAATTTTGTTACTTTTTCGCTATAATGATTATAATTATCGTTTAGGATTTCGATACATCAACATGGAACGCTCATCTTCTCTTTCACTCCCAAATTTTAAGTTCAAAGTTTCTACACTGAGCTATGCAATCGGACTGGCTTGTACTTATTTAGCACTTCCTGCACATGCTGAAGATACAGCTACTAGTGCATTACCGACCATTACCATTAAGGCACAAGGTAACTGGTTAGAAGAAGCAAATGCTGAAACTGTTCACAAGCATGCTGGCGCTCGAACTATTGTTGACCGCAAACGTTTAGATGAAACTGCTGCAACCTCAATTCGAGAAGCTCTAAAACAAATTCCTGGAGTTCAAGCTCAAGATAGTAGTGGAACAGGTGGTAGTGATGTGTCTCTCAATATTGGGGTTCGTGGTTTAGCATCTCGCCTATCACCTCGCTCAACTGTTCTTGTTGATGGTGTTCCACTTTCATTTGCACCTTATGGTCAACCACAGTTATCTTTAGCACCTGTTTCAATTGGTAATATTGAGTCAGTCGACGTAGTGCGTGGTGCTGGATCTGTTCGTTTTGGGCCTCAAAACGTCGGCGGAATTATTAACTTTGCGACCCGATCAATTCCTCAAGATTTTAGTGGAACTGTTAGCCTAACTTCAGAATATGCATCTGGCACGGACCAAGTAAAACTGAGCCCTAATCTATTTGTAGGGGGAACTTTAGACAACGGATTAGGCCTTGCCCTGTTATATTCAGGGACTAAAGGAAACAATTATCGAGAAGCAAATAATAAGATTGATATCGATGATGTAATGTTAAAGTCTGCTTATCAATTTAATGATAAAGACTCGGTCGCTTTAAATCTTCATCATTATGAAGGTCGAGGCGAAATGCCAGAGGGTTTAACTCAAGCCCAATATGCTGAAAACCCGTATCAATCTTCTGGTGAAAAAAACTATTTTGCAGGTCGACGTACTGATGTCTCTTTACGTTACAACCATAAAGATGAAAAAAATAACTTCGAAGTTCTGAGTTACTACATCGACTCTTTCCGCACAAGTAATCTTGAGACCGTGTTAGCGAGTGGTGACAAGCGCCTCGACTCTGCTCCACGCGATTACAAAGTCTATGCGATTGAACCGCGTTACTCTCGTATTTATGAACTTGGTAATACTCAAAATGAAGTAACGGTAGGCTATCGCTACTTAAAAGAAGAAAGTTCTGAGTTTGCTGGCCGTACTGCATCTTATGCAGCAGATTCATCAGCTCCAGATTTTGCTCCACGTAGTAGCAGCGAAGGCGGTACTAAAGCACATGCAGTATATGTCGACAACCGTATGGAACTCGGCCGCTGGACAATCACACCGGGTGTTCGTTTCGAATCAATTGAAACCCATAATAGCTTTACTGGCTATGACAAAAATGGGATAGCGAATACAGTTCATCCAAAAATTGATTCAGACGAATTTTTGCCAAGTTTATCTGTGATGTACTCGGCAAATGAAAATTGGAATATATTTGCAAACGCTGGTGTATCTTTTGGTCCACAGCAATACAGCCAATTAGCACGTCTTGAAGGAACAACCGCAACGGCTACAACCGAAGGTTTACACCCCGAAAAATCGAATAACTATGAAATCGGGACCAAATATCTAGGTAATGGTTTAAATGCCGAATTTACTGTGTTCTATCTAGACTTTGATAAAGAGCTTTCTCTGGTACGTGATGCCGGTAATAACGGAATCTGGACAGACTTAGGGGCAACCAGCCATAAAGGTATCGAAACGGGTATTAGTTATGATTTTGGTCAATTAACAGATGCATTAGAAGGCTTAAAAGTATATGGAAACTATACTTTCACCAAAGCAGTTGCTGAAGCGGGTCAATTTAAAGATAAAGACCTACCGTTTTACTCGCGCCATGTCGGTAATGTTGGCTTAGGTTATACCATGGACAAGTGGTCGTTAAATGCTGACATGTTTGCGCAGTCTAAGCAGCATTCACCAGATCTTCCTGATAGTAATGTCTATCAAACAGAAGAAACTGCTGATGGTAAATATGGCGATATTCCGGGTTATACCACTTTTGCGCTACGTACCTCTTATGACTTAAGTTCACAAGTTAAAGGTTTAAAAATCGCTGGTGGAATCAAAAACGTCTTTGATAAGCAGTATTTTACGCGCTCAACAGACTCTACGGGCGGTAAGTATGTTGGACTACCACGTACTTTCTATCTACAAACCTCTTTTGACTTTTAAAGCTCAATCAAATTAAAGAAAAGCCCTCTTCGGAGGGCTTTTTTATAAGTATTAAACTCCTACTCAGCCTAAGAGAGCATCGACATAAAATATTCTAATAACTTATCTCTTTCATCGATCTTATCTGCACTTAAAAGTTGAACCATTGCCCCATCAATCACAAACAAAAACATGTAGGCATCTTCAAGTGTAGCGGTAACTTTTACGGTTAAAATCAGCTTATAAGTTTCTTTAATGAACCAATTTCGATAGTCAATCACGAGTTTATAGGCCGTTGGATAAAGCTTTTCAATTTCAAAAATGGCTTTAAATGGCAATCGATAAAAGCCATCTAAGTTCGTATGTAAGAAATAGATTTTCTTTAGTTTATCGAACACCATAAGTTCTTGGTACGAATGAATAATCGAAAATACCTCATGTTTTAATGCATCTGTTTGAAAAGTTAAGCTCATCTGAATGAGCCTTTCTTTGGAGTGAAAGTAATTATAAAAAGTGGCTTTGGGAATTTTGGCTTCCTCAACAATTCGGTCAACTCCGATGTAAAACCCATGTTGATTAAATAAATCTTTTACCGCGTGGAGCACGCGTAATGCTCTAAATGAAGATTCTAAATTTGGCATAGATATACCGTTTAAAATAATTTTTTGTTGTTTATAAAAAGAGATAAAAATGCCGTCACTCTTAAATTGAGTGCTAAAAACAGGCATGCAAAAGCAGCACAAAAAAGGTGTGCTCGCCTATCTCAGGTTTATTGTTGCTATGTTTTTTAGTCGTAATTGATCTAGAGGTTAAAACCTATAGTCGATTAAACCGTTTTAAAGACCAGTTGAATGGTATGGAAGTAAAGACTTTGGCAAAGGCCAAGAAATAAGAAGAATCAGTACGCATGAGCGGACTCCTTTGGGTAATAAAGAAGCTTCACCACATTACTGTCAAATAATGGTGACGAAACGAGAGAGGGTTGACAGACTGATACCCAAAAGATCAGCACACCCGAGGGTGTCCCCCTCCCGTTCCGCCGCAGAGGGGGCACGCAGGGATGCCCACAAAAAAGAAAGACTTTTTCGTGTGCTTTGGGTATACAGCCTGTCAAAGCCGACTGGCAATGTGGCCAGCAGGCAAAGGATAATCGGAGAGATTTTGGGTGTCAATGTGATATTGGCTAGAAAACGGTTAAATAATTATTGTTTTTCATTAGATTAGAGTATTTAATTATTTAGTAAAAAACTCATTATTAGCTCATCTTTAATTAATATGAACCACTACTTAATAATATATTTCATCAACTACTTTAAAATAAGGATAATTATGTTAGACCTAGACGAAATGAATGGGAATTTTTTTAATTTTGATCATGTAGATACATTCAAGCTAGAACATGATCCTATAATGAATTGCTACAACCTTGTTTTGATTCTATCTAAGGATCTACATGATCTTTCAGCCCCAAAATTCACTGTATGCTTTAACCATATTTCAGATTTAAGTCTCAATGATAGTTTTAGAAATAATTCTCAACAATTCCCTTCTTTAATTATCGAAAAGCATAAAAATCAGTGGGATAATGTTAATTATGAAATCAGACAAGTGGAAGATGAAGACTTAAGTTTCAAATGCAAGAGTTTTACTGCTTTCTTAACTTAATCTCTTATTGGTTCCGCAAAGAACACTGTTTAAGCATACTTACTAAAACAGTGCTCTTTATTCTCTTATATATTTACTCTTTTACTTATTAGACATATTCATCATTTTAGAATGATCCATATTCATCATCTGTGAATGGTCCATTTCGCCCATTTTTGAGTGATCCATTTGAGACATATCTGCCATGTTGCTATGCTCATGATGCATCTGGTCTTGTTGCCCTTTTTCATCATTGTTCATGCTACACGGTTTAGTACATTTTTCTTGCGCTTTAGCGTTTGCCTTGATTTCCGCATTGGTAGCCACTGTTTGCTTAGCATCTGCTGCCCAAGACTGGGTTCCAGTGATTAATGCTCCAACACACATAAGCGTTGTTAAACTACGACGAAATAAGATTTTCATTTTCTAGTCCAAAATTAACTTTATATAAATACCATATAGGCTTCGGGCGGACATCTAGGTGACCTGAAAATGACATTTTTGTAATCTACGTCGAATCATGTATTTATAACGTTATTATGTTCTAAATGAATGATATGAGATTTTTTATAAATGAGAATCTTATTGGTTGAAGATGAAATAAAAACAGGTGATTACCTTAAACAAGGTCTATCTGAAGCTGGATATATTACCGACTGGGTCACTGATGGATTATCGGGTAAACATCAAGCTCTTTTAGAAGAATATGACTTAATTATTCTGGATGTAATGTTACCGAAGTTAGATGGTTGGAATATCATTAACGATATAAGGAAAAGCGGCAAAACCATGCCTATTCTTTTCCTTTCAGCTCGTGATCAAATTGAAGACAGGGTTAAAGGTTTAGAACTCGGAGCAGATGATTATCTGGTCAAACCTTTTGCTTTTGCGGAGCTGCTTGCCAGAATAAAAAGCCTACTCCGTCGTGGGCAACAAAAAGAAGATAGTAATCTTATTACGATTGCCGATCTTGAACTTGATTTACGTAAGCGCCGTGTCACTCGAGCTGGTCAACGTATTGACTTAACCGCCAAAGAGTTTGCTTTGATGGAACTATTCATGCGTAGGCGTGGAGAAATTTTGCCTCGAACGCTCATTGCCTCTCAAATATGGGATATGAATTTTGATAGTGATACCAATGTTGTAGAAGTCGCTATTAAACGCTTAAGAAATAAAATTGATAGTAATTTCACTCCTAAGCTGATCCAGAACATACGTGGAATGGGCTATGTTTTAGAGGTTGAAGATGCCGAATAAACTGTTTAATGCGATCAGTTTTCGTATTGCAATTATTTTCTCTTTCTCTACAGTTCTTATTTTAATGATTATGGGATTGGTCATTCACCAACTCGTCATGCATCATTTTGAAACTCAAGATAGAACTCAATTAGAAGGAAAAATTCAACTTGTAGAAAACTTGCTTGAACAGAATTATCAAAATCCATCTGAATTGAACGTATATTTAAAAGATGCCTTAGTGGGACATCATGATTTAATCGTGCAAATAGAGCGGCCAACTGGTCAAATTATTTTTAGCTCATCGCCTACCATGCTTAACAGTAAAACATTAGTAAAATCTAAGCATGGCCCGTGGCTTGAGTGGAAAGTTCAAAATAAAATATATCATGGCTTAGTTTATAAAAAGTCTTTTGATCAAAACACTGCTATTCCATCAGCTCAAATTATTGTGGGTATTGATACATCGGAACACCTACATTTTTTAAATGATTTTAGACGTCAGCTCTTATATATCGGCGTTATCGGTACAATTTGTTTGATGCTGTTGGGTTGGTTTGCTGCTTGGCGAGGGCTCCGTCCAGTTCAAAAAATGGCAAAGGTTGCCGAAGGTATTTCAGCCCAACATCTTTCCGAGCGATTAGAAGTCGACAACACACCAACTGAACTAAGATCACTCGCTATCGCATTTAACGATATGTTAGATCGACTAGAAACAGCGGTAGGAAAACTCTCGGATTTTTCATCTGATCTTGCTCACGAAATTAGAACACCGATTAATAACTTGATGACTCAAACTCAAGTTTGTTTATCGCGTAGCCGAGATATCACGACCTATCAAGAAATTTTATTTTCGAACTTGGAAGAGTTTGAACGTTTAGCCCGAATGGTCTCCGACATGCTATTTCTTGCGAAGGCTGAACACGGCTTACGTATAGCAAACTTACAGCAAGTGAATTTAGTCGAAGAAGTCTCTGCATTATTTGATTTTTATGATGCTATTGCTGCTGAAAAAGGAATGTCACTACAACAAACTGGTCTAGGTTACGTCGAGGGTGATCCTTCGATGTTACGCCGAGCACTTAGCAATCTTTTATCAAATGCAATCAAATATGGAAAATCAGATTCGGTCATCAAAATTAAATGCCAACAGAACATTGATACGACTGTACTCACAATTCAAAATGAAAGCTCGCCCCTATCACAAGAACAACTCTCTCGGTTGTTTGATCGTTTTTATCGTACCGATGCGTCCAGACAGCGAGTTGAAGAAGGTACAGGATTGGGCCTAGCAATTACCAAATCTATTCTTGATGTACATGGCGCTACAATTCAGGCTAGCTATGATGAGGGACAAATTATTTTTAAAATTATATTTAAAAAATAACTCTATTTCTGATTTCACGTATTCCTTCAACTATTGAATTGATGTGTACAAATGGTCTAGCTAGAAAATATTGCCAAAACAGAAAAAGCTTTCATGGCTGCTGCATGCTGAAATTTTAAAAATGACAAAAATGTAATTTTGAAGTCATCAACGCGTTTCTCTCAATCTTGAATAATAGGTCTACAAAGCGTGTGACCATTAAAGCACGTCCTTTATTTTAATTTAGTCATGACTGAATCAAATATTCGTTTTACGAGGATAACAACATGAAGTTTTTTCACAATAAGATGACTGCTCTACGAAACGTTTTAGTAGGAGCGACTCTAGTTGTTGCTGCTTCAAATGTATTCGCACATGTCAGCCTTGAAAGCGCAAGCCCCGGCATTAATGCTGTAGTCGTAAGCCAACCTAAAAATATAACGCTTAATTTTGGTGGCGAAGTTATGTTAATGAACGTCAAGTTACTTGATGCTCAACGTACAGATATCCCTTTAAATTACCAAGTCAGTCATGATTTAAAGAAATCATTTAAATTCGCTGTACCTAACCTGAAGAAAGGAAAATATACCGTAGTCTGGACCACAATGGGAGCCGATGGTCATAACATGAGTGGCGAATACAACTTCACGATTAAATAAACCAGAAAAATAAAAATGAATGATCAACATGCTATTTGCTTTATAGCATGTTGACCTAACGAGAGAAAAAATATGATTTCTGAAACTTGGATATATGCCACATGGTTGATTAAACTCTTTTTATATCTAGGGGTTTCTTTTGTTATTGGAGGTGCTTTTTGCTATTTCTTACTTGGGCACTATGTAGAAATTAAAAGAATTATTATCAAATACATCACTATTGGTGCAGGGTTAGGATTTGTCTCAAGTACACTCGGTTTCTTCATTCTCATAGGAAGTTTTGCCAATACTGGCCTTTCAGGTATGTGGGATAGTAACTACATAAACATATTGATAAATACCCCTACAGGGCATGCCCATATCATTCGATCAATCGGTTTTCTGCTTTTATTGTTCTTGATGCTCATAAAATTAAGCAGTGGAACTAGCCAGATTTCTAAAATTGAAGGAACAATTTTCGCGCTACTATTAACGCCCATTGTTTTCAGTTTTTCTCAATTAGGTCATGTCACAAATTTACCCTTATTTGCCCAAATTTTACT
Organism: Acinetobacter sp. DMC2; assembly: GCF_056314305.1. Lineage (NCBI taxonomy): Bacteria > Pseudomonadati > Pseudomonadota > Gammaproteobacteria > Moraxellales > Moraxellaceae > Acinetobacter > Acinetobacter sp. DMC2. The sequence continues at coordinate 221,255 of NZ_JBQUYP010000001.1, forward strand.
GTCTACACATGTATTGGCAATGTCTTTATGGATGGGGTCGCTCTACCCGCTATGGAAAACAAGCAAAATAATTAAGGGCTTACCTTTAAAAGAGCGTATGCATCTTTTTGGAAAGATTGCAGCCGTTATTGTCGGAATCTTACTTGCCTGCGGTGCCAGTATTGCCCTGCTTTTGCTTAAAGATTTCAATACGTTGCTCAATACTTCTTATGGTCACGGATTCATTATAAAACTACTTTTTGTTTTAGGTATTTTGCTGCTAGCTGCCTTTAACAAATGGTATTTCACCCCTCGCTTACAATATTCAAAATTTGCAAATCAGTTGGGTTATGCCATTTTATTTGAAATGTCTTTAGGCCTAGCTATTCTTTTAACCACCAGCTACATCACAACTGTCGTTGGTATTGAATAAAGAGAAAATCTATAAAAGATCAGCCTCTATTTAGGATAGTTTTAAATTTAATCATTATAGAGTGAAATCAATAATGATTAAAATTCAAACTACAATTTAGTAATTCAACTTTATTAGATAATATTATTATTTATATAATGTATGTAATTCGAACCATTAAACAATTAAATTTTTCATTAGCCTATTAAACATACAGAGTGAAATCTGTAATATAATGCTAATAAGAAAAAATCGGTAAAATTTAAATAATAATAATTAGTAACTATATATATTAAAAACCAGTTATTTTTGAGTATATCTAACGAATCCAAAAAGAATATTTTAAAGGCCGAGCCTAAATATTTTGATAAATTATGCAATATACAGATCTGTCTGTATAAACATATACCCTTCTTAAATATATTATACTTTAGTCTAATGTTTTTGTGGCAAAATAAAAATAATATGTCGGCTGGGTAACGAGTGAATAAATAATTACACCCAAAATATCATTAATAAATCAGGAACATAACAATGACTTCGCCTTTAATGAATAATTACCTTAACTTTGCTTCTGGGATTGCCCATCAGCAGTATTTGCCAGCTGAAGAAGGTATTCTTAGAGCATTTAACGATGGTTGCACCCATTGGTATGTGGATGGAAGTTTGCATGGGGAAATGGTTCCAGACTGGTCTTCTGAACGAATCGAAAATCTAAATAACTTAATCAAAAAATATAATATTCAACCGATTTTCCATGGTAACTTCAAAGCACCATTAGGTAGCGATGTTGATTATTTACGAGAAGCAGCCGTTGTATATGTTAAAAAAGAAATTGATATTGCCGCAAAAATTGGGGCACCTTTAGTTATTCACGGTGGTGGTATTGTAGAACCAAAGAAAATTGTATTGGCTAAACAAAAAGCTCTCGATAACTATATTTTATCTGTTAAAGAATTAGCTGAATATGCGGCTGAAAAATCAGTTGATATTTATTTAGAGAATTTATCAAATTATAAAAACTATCGTCCTTTCCATTATGTGTTTACCCATATGGAAGAATACGATTATGTTTTTAATAAAATTGACCACAAAAATGTCTATTTCTTCTTAGATGCAGGACACGCAAATGTGGGTGAAGGTGACCCAGTTGCTGTGGTAGACAAATACCATGACAAAATTAAAGGTATTTCTTTTAGCAATAATAATGGTGAACAAGATCAACACTTTAGTATTGGTCGAGGTACTGTAAATTATTCTGACTTTATCGAAACAATTAACCGCCACAATTGGAAAGGTCTTGTTGCCTTTGAGGTGAGAGACAAAACTACTTTAGATTCAGTTAAAGAATTGGCAAGCGCATAAAACTAAAAGCCTTCTGAGGGACATCAGAAGGCTTTTTTAATTTAAATAATTCATTTTTAAAAGGATATATTAAGTGAGTGGTTTACTAGTTTTCATAACAATTGCCTTTCTTACGCTATCTAGCCCAGGCCCTGGCGTTTTATTTACAGTTACAAACTCAATCAATTACGGAGTTCGTACAGCCCTATTTGGAATTATTGGGTTAATTATTGGCATGTTTGTCATTGCGGTCATTTCGGCGAGTGGAGTGGGTTTAATCATTACCAGTAATCCCACTATTTTTACTGTATTAAAATTTGTTGGTGCATTTTATTTAATGTATCTAGGCTATAAAAACTTTGTAAAAACATCACCTTCTCAAGATTTATTAGACACTGAAAAAAGTGAAAAAGCGGTAAGTAAATCTAAATTATTCTATCAAGGATTATTTGCATCACTTCTCAACCCAAAAACCATAGTTTTCTTTATTGCCCTATTCCCACAGTTTATTGATATAAAAGAAAAAATAATAAACCAATTTTTAATACTTTCTTTAACTTTTTGTTTAATTGGTTTCTTAATTCATTTGGTATACGCTAATTTTTCTTCAATTTTTAAAGAAAAAATGCTGTCGGGAAATAACTTTGCCAGATTAAATAAAATCAGTGGCTGTATCTTTTTTATTCTCGCTGTTTTGCTAATTACTCAATAAAAAACAGTTATAAACGCTTTTAAGCTAAAAGCGTTTATCCCTTAAAGTACTTCCCCACTCATCCGACTTCTGTTCTACAAATTTAAGCTTAAAGAGACTGCAGATTTAATTTGGATCGAATAAATAATTTATATTCCACTCCTTAAGAAACTTATTGTTTTAACTTAATTTGATTTAATGCTACACATAAAGCTTTTTTGTCAGCCTCTTTAAGTTGAGGATGCTGTACAGACCACATGTAGCTACAGCCATGAGGCACTTTGTTATTATTTTTCTTAAGCTCATAGGCAATATTTTTTAAAAGCTCAGTGTTTAGCGTACTAATTTTTAAACGTACTTCTGCTAAATCTTGCGGTTTCCAATTTGTTTCTGGACTCGACAACCAGTCTGCTCGATATCGGTACTGAATTGCCTTGGCAACATTCATTTGAGACACAATAAATGGCTTTACTGTTTCACTATTTAGGCCAAAAGAATCGGCTTCAGAAAGTGATTGATCAAGAACTTTCTTTTCTTGAGTTAAATCTTCAATCGGTAAATGGTGTTCTGCTTTATAACCCGCAACATCTTTCATATAAGATAAACGCTCGTTAATTAAACGAGCAGGTTGATCATATTGATATGCTTGCGCTAATGAAGAAACACACATGAAAGCTGCCAACGTACAAACCACTTTAACCGCTGACTGAGCACTCTTAATTTTTGCCATGTAATACCTATCGAAATTATTGTTCTTTCGTCATTCCAGATCAGTACTGTATGTTAACAACATGCGAAAGTAAAATTTCAAGATAGGCTAAGTTCTTGACTCCATGCCGAATCAGCCTGCTGATAGATGTGCTGGCACACTTGCTTAACAGATGAAATAAAATGCTGGTTCTGTCCATCCCATTTTTCAACCATTCAATAAGCGACATGAATGCCTTTAGGTTGAAACTCTCTTGCTAATGACTGCGCTAAAGCGCGAACGCCAGCAAACATGCTTTGGCTTAAGACATCGTAGTGAGTCGAGTTGTTAAATGGCGCACCAAGAAAAATAACTGTGCCCCGCTGCTGCTTTAACATCGGCTTAATCACTGCTTGCGCCACACTCACCGCACTTAAACCTGTGGTCTGCCAATTGTGCTCAATCTCTTCTAAAGATAAAGCCTCAATATTTGGCGAAGATGAAAAATTCGGCTGAAACACACAGAGTTCAATTGTGTGTCTTTGGCTAGAGATATAACGCACCAAGCTTTTCAAATGATCTGCATTTACTAAGTTCAAATGAACTGCTGTCACACCATCGTTGATTGAGTGAACTTGGATATTTTTCACAGCCGAATCATGCACAACTTGATAAAGATGTAGTGGAAATTGTGCCGTTTTCTCTAGAATTACAAAATCACGCTCGATTAAGTGTAAGTCATGACTAGCAACGACAACACAGCCCTGCTTTTTTTGAAATCTCTGACATATTTTTTTTAGCATTTTAGTCTCTCTCAAAATTTTTCTTGGTAAGGGCGTAAATCAAGTTCATGTGTCCAAAGCTGTGGCGTTTGTTGGTAAAGCATCCAATAGTTTTCTGCAATTGCATCAATATTGAGACCACCCGTGCCACGTGTAAGACGGGCTAACCGCCCCAGACCAAATAATGCTTTATTTACTCTATCGCCATCGACCATGCCATCAATAATTACATGAGCAATATGTATACCCTGTGATTTATAAATTTGAGCTAGATTGAGTGCATAAGCCCGCAAGGCAGATTTACCCATGGTAAAAGCTGCGAAAAAAGGTTTTCCACGCAAAGAAGCACTCGCCCCAGTAAAAATAAGCGTACCTTGATTTTGATCTTTAAAGATTTTTAGAGAGCTTTGAGAAACTAAATAAGCCGATAAAAAAGTGGATTGCCACATTTGAGTAAAAAACGACAACGGACTGCGTAAAAAGATTGAGGGAATATTTCCTCCCACATTATGAATGACAGCGATAATGCGCTCATTTTGACTGGTGATGGTGTCAAATAAAGCTTGTACTTGCTTTATATCTTCTGCATCTAAGCGAAATGCGACAGCGTCCCCACCTTTCGAATGAATTTCGGCAGCCACTGCTTCAATTTTCTGGAAAGTACGCCCAGCGACATAAACTTTTAAACCTTCTTTTGCAAAGCGATGGCAGACTGCTGCGCCAATACCTTGTAATGCCCCAACGCCAATGACAACTGCACAATCTAATTTTTTATCTGGTGTTGCTAATGTCATGGTCATTTCATCCTGTTTGTTTTTTATACCATAATGCAATCAAAGGGCGATTTGGCATTTATTCATCTTTATTTTAATTGCCTGTTTTACTTTTTAGTTCTTTTTTAGAACCAATCAATAAATATACAATATGTATTTTTAAGTCAAACTGTTTTCCATGAAGAATAACTTTCAATAAACTAAAAACATTTAATTTATATCATTTTATCTCAGCCACTTTTAATAAATAAAATAGAGCCGCTATAAACTCTAAAACTTAATAAGTCACTGTAACAACAACACTATCTGTATAGCCTCCTGGTGTACTTGCGATGGAAGTACCTTGCGGTATTTTTCCATAAACTGGTGTAGTTTGAGCGCTACCTGTTCCTGTGCCAGACACTCCACCCGCCCCTCCAACATTAGTCACGCCTCCTGTAGCATCCCAAACCGTACTATAGTTGGAGTCTTTATATAACTGGTAGGGAATAAATTCATTATTGCTATTAATCATACGTCTAAATCCACCCGCTATACGATTGTTTCCATCTCCTAAATAAATGCTATATGGCGTTCCATAATTACAAGTCGAATTTACAGCTCCTTGTGCTGTGTAATCACGCTTGGTTAGACTAATATCATTTATATTGCCGAAATCCACAGTTGAGGTCGAGTTTAATTGGCACAGACTTGGAACCACAAAATTTGCTGTTAGCAGTGTATCGCCTGAATCCCAGCCACCAAGTAAATCACCACATGACAAACCCAAAAGATCCATATCCCAATACAACCGAACCGAAGCCGTATATGTTCCTTTAGGATAGGCAATGAGTGATCCCGTTCGAGCTGGTACTTTCACATTTACTGAGTAACTCACAATATTATTTGATGCGATTGTTGCTACTGGTCCATACCACACATTAGAGGTTAGATTATTGGTAGAAGACCCCGCTCCACCTACAATTCCGGTTACCGTATAAGGTAATGAAACATTGTTAATTGCATTTGTGGTTCCCGTAAATACGGTTTTCATACACATGAAATTAGAAATCTGGGGAAGTCCTAAATTCGTGCAAGTAATTGTGCCTGAAAGGTTTACAGTTGCATCACTATTAATATTTGCTGCAGTGTAGGTAAAAGTACTATTAGTAGTTCCGCTTACTGTACAAGCAGCATGTGCTGGGCTAAAAAAAGCATAAACGAGATAAAATAAGCAAATGCCTATAAAGTATTTTAAAGACAATGAAAATTTCTTATAGCTCTCTATTTGAGCCTTATTCATAATATTTAATGACATATATAAGGTCCCAATTTCTTAGTTGAGTACTGATTACTGTTATATGTGAAGTCAACTTGGCATGAGCCATGATCCAAAAGATCGACTTCAAGTTTATTTTGCTTTAAGAGGTTTGGAATAAATACTTCACCGTCATAGCCAACTACACCATCTTGCTGACCATTAATGCGAACCGTATAACCTGGTAATAACGGTGAATTGTTCGCATCAACAAGTTTGACTAATCCAGAAATGACCTGATGAGCACCAAAGTCAATAAGACCACCTTGGCGATAACCCACCACTGTTTTCTGATCTGTAGACTTCACGCTCCAATTCAAAGGTAGATACGATGGATCTAAATAAATATGGTTTTCCTTATATGGCATGAGGCTTGGAATCAGAAATCTTCCAGAATTATCGGTTACGCCTAAATTTACCCCGCCATTTATAATCTGACTCTTCGGCCCAGCATTGGTCACAACTGCATAGCCATCACCAATTTCATTAGCCGCAAAAATTCGCCCTGCTGCCGCAACCAATGATCCTGTGGCTGAAAGTGCAACTTGGTCGTTATCCCCAATTCGGTTGTATCGACCAGTTAGGTAAGCTGCACGAGCACGGTAAGAAGCATAGACCGATGCATTATTTTGATTCGCATCCTGATCGCGCTCAACATAACCACCCCATCCAAATGAACCGATTTGTGGTTCTGATAAGCCGAATATTTCTTGACGGTAACTCAGCCTGCCACCATCATTAGATACACTTGTAATCGCATTGATTCGGGTAGAGGGTGTATAACGCAGCGCAAAGTAAATGCCATAGTCTTTTTGGTGTTTATAATCTTTATACGCTGACGCATAAAAGCCCCAGTTTTTGTTCAGGCTTCCGCTTAAATTGGCAGACACTAATTTATTAGAGTTGTCGCTATATTTGATCTGGTTATAGCCCAGATAAGCACCATAGCCTGCGTAAAAATTATAGTTAATGCCTGCCCTAAAAATCTCATCTGCCAGCGCACTGTAGCTTAAATAATTTTTTGGTTCATCATCGGATTGATTATCTTTTAAATATCGAACTTGAGACACACGGGCAAGGTCAAAGTAATTATCAAACACTTTGCGGTAGCTGGTATTAAACGAAATATTCTTACTAATGCGTCCTTCTAATCCAAGCAAAGCAGAATAACCGTTTTCATCTTTATACTGACTCGCTGCAATATCAGCATTAATTACCCCAAAACCAAACAGGTTCTTGGCAAAACCAGTGCCTAGATTTGATAAACCATCTGTTGAAGCCTCTGCACCACCACTTAAGGTCAGTGAGTTGCTGTAACCATATCGAATCGCACCCGAAGCAAAAGTGGCATCATCATAATCGTTTGAATACAGTCCGTAGTTATAGCGTGGAACGCCGACATCTACTGAAAATTCATTAATGCCTTTTGCCAGAATTTTTGATGAAAAATAGTAAGCCTGTTTGGTAATGCTCTGCTGACCCGTTGCATCAGTGGTCACAAGTGTGACTTCATTACCTGAAATAAACGGGAGCTGTTTAATGTCAAATGGACCTGATGGCACAAGGCCTGAATAAATCTTTTGTTGGTTAACGTATAAATCTAAAGTTGAAGGAAGTGCGGCTGAGCCAGAAAATTGTGGCAGTGCTGAAGTGACAATATCACCTCGTTGAGTATAAGCACTCGACCATTGAAAACCCGCCAAACGTACACTGCTACCCCAGTCAGAACTATTGGAAATAAAATCCCCTAAGGTATATATCCTGATCTTTTCTGGGTCTACGTACTGCCACTTACTCTCCAAGCGCACCCATTTTTCATGGCTATAACTCGTTTCATTACTACCGTTGTATAAAACACCCGAAGAAAAGTTACCGATTGCGCTGTTAAAGATCCCTTCTGCCGAACCTGAAAAAACATTCTCATCATTGGTTACGGTGTTATACAGACTGTAGTTCAGAATAGCCGCGTTTAAGGGCTTCATTTTCAGCAAATGTTGGCTAGTAGCCTGCTGGCCGCTTAAATCGACTGAGTAACCCGTCAACATGTTCGATGGAACTTGTAAATTTAGAGCCTGTTCATTCTCTAAATATTTAAACTGGATTCCTTTTAGCTCATCAATACACACCCATTCGCTATCAGGAATGTACTCATCCATTTTCACTCTTAAAGTTTTTAAGGCACCTGAACGAATATATAGTTTTCCATCCTTAGATTGCTTCGCAGCAACTAAGTCTTCAGAGGCATTAGAATTAATAGAAACATTTAAAAATAATTTAATGAAATTAACATCTTGATCCTGCTCATTCGTCTCTAATTGTGTATATTTATTATTACTACCAACAGATTTAGGAACACTGGGAACTGCAGTATTCGTATGATCTTGTAACTGTTCGGCAAAAGAATATGCAGGAAAATACGTAACACATAAGACACCTATAATGTATTTCATATAAGCCTCTTAAAGTGTGGTTTTCTTACCATTAACTGTTAGAGATACGCTGTATTTATGATTTGGTTGATAGGTAAAGTTACTAATCGAGTAACTTCGCGATTGCTCCGCAAGGATATAACCATTTACGGTATTTACTTTAATGGGGTAACTTTTATTCGCTGTTGTATCAACAAGCATTAAATTATTTAAAAGTGCATGCCGGTTTCCAATATTACTAATATTTAAGGAAGGTGCTTCCTGATTTGTATCAATTTTCCAATTCAATTTGGTAATGGCATCTTTATTGACTACAAATACGGGTAAGGATGAGCGCAGTAATACATTTACGCCCTGAGCGGCTTTACGGCTATCAACTGGTTTTGGTAGCTCATCGATAATAATACGATAAGTTTTTTCACCAGAAACAGGTGCTGGATTAATTCTGACTACACGTAAGTTATAAGAATCATTAGACTGTAATTTTAAAAATGGTGGACTAATGGCAATCTCATCTGTAGGTGTTAACTGATCTTGTCCATTTTTTTGAGTCCATTCAAATACGCGAATCTGCAAATCAGTACTTTCATTTGACTGGTTATATAAACTAATTGAAGCTGTATTTTGATTACTTAATATTTCTACATTCACAGGCGAAAGACGGATTGTCGCGGCGTTAATAGAGCTAGATAAAGATAAGAATAATCCCGTAATAATAAAAATATTTTTTTTCATAATTTGCTCAAATATGACTTTTTAATGTATTAGCCCTTTTAAAAGGGCTAATGTATTTTTAATTCATACAAATTAATAAGTTACTGTTACAGTTACACTATCAACATAACTACCTGCGCTTGGCAAAGTTGTACCAGCAGGAATACGGCCATAGACGTTCACTGTCTGAACATTACCAGTCGCAGTCCCACTGTAGGCAGTCGTTGCAATACCTATTGCAGTGGCACGTCCTGTGTCTGAGAAAAGGTTGTAAGGAATATATTCATCGCTAGTGGCTCCACCGATCATACGTCGTTGGGTTGATAAAATATTTTGACCACCATCAAATGACAAAGTCCATGGCACAGTATTATTACAAAGGACTTTAATTGAGGTACCACCTGTCGTGGTGGTATCAGCATCGACATTACTAGCCAGTGAACTTAAAGTACCAAAGTCTAAAACTGCATTTGTTGTCGTTCCGGTTGCAGAGGTATTTAAGACACAACTATTCGTTACGGTTGCCTTAACAGTTAATGTACCTGTTGCTGTAGCTGCATGTGCTGCATTGAGAGAAAATACTCCCGCAACAACTGCTGATAAATAAAAAAAAGTCTTTTTCATGGCCAAAACCTTTTAAACTAAATTGTCGAATTAATAGATATAAAAAATTTAACCCTTATTCTTACAATCATTTTTATTTGACTGCTTTTTTAAAGCTTATTTTTTTATCTACTTTTCATCATAATACATAAAAATAAATAAAATGCATGTTCACGTTATTATTTTTATTTCCAATCGATAAAACAAAGTTACCTAAACTTCCCCTATGGATACAAAAAAACAATATTTACAAAACCTAAATATATGATTAAACTTATTTTAATAAAATTATTAGAAAAAATATTAAGTTAAATTTAAATAAATATTACAGGATTCAGCTCATCTTAAAAAATTAGATACTATTTCTTAATTTATTTATTTTTATATTATTTATCTCTTTAATTTTCATTTTATATTATTTCTTAAAGGTACATCTTCAAAAACTATTAAATATTATAATTTATACAACAACAAAATGATAAAATTTAGAGCTACACATGAACTACAACAACGATAGTTTTGTTTATTTTAAGCGTTAAATAGCTATTAAATATATAAAAAACAAAGGCCTCTTAAGAAGCCTTTATTTAGTAAATTTAAATAATTAAACGCTTAACATACTATTTAAAGTTTCAGAAACGTTTTTCGATTTCACTTTAGGTTGCAATGCTTGTAAAGCCTGTTGCACGTGAGTACGTTGCGGTTCCACAAGTGTGTACCAACGTGACAATACCTGTAACAGACGTGAACCTAAAATTGGGTTCTTTTCATCAAGATATTGTGCAAGGTTAATAAAGTGAGCTACACCAAAGCCCCAAGTGTTTTCAGGGTTATTTGATAACCCTCCACTTACCGCGCGAATACGGTTTGGAGTTGTTAAATCATAGTCAGGATGTTGAGTCAGGTACTCGATTGTTTCTGCTGTCGCATTTGGGTTTGCTGCCTGAATCATGAACCATTGATCTAAAGATAAAGCTTCATCTTTAAAACGGTCATAGAAATCAGCAAGTACATCTTGAGCTTGAGGTGCATTTTGCCAAACCAATACACGTAACGCCCCTAAGCGTTCAGACATATTACCAGTGTTTTGATATTGCACGTGTGCAAGTTCAAATGCAGTTTGATCGCCCTGTCGAGCCATCATCATCAGCATAATGTTCTTTAATGCACGCACCCCCATTGCCAAAGAAAATTCTTTTTGCAGATCTGGGTCAAGTGTAAGGTAAGTATCTTTCCAGAATGAACCTAACTCTTGTGCCAAACGATTCAGCAAGGCTTCACGTTTGACATGAATATCAGATGGTGCATAGTTCTGATCAATACGACTACCCAAATAACCTTCACTTGGTACATCAAACAAACGCGATGCTAAAAGCGGGTCACGACCCACTAACTCAGGTAAAGTGCTTTGAATCGCTTGAATGTAAGCATCTGCTGAATGGTCTTCTAGCAAGATACGTTCAAGCAAGGTTTGGGTGGCTTGCCACTGGTTAAAACCATTCGTTTCATGCTGAATTAAGAATGCTAATTCTTCATCGGTATAATCAAACACAAGATTTACAGGCGCAGAGAAATTACGAAGTAGAGACACCACTGGTTGCTCAGTCACGCCAGTAAATTCAATGCTTGCCTCATCTTGATCGAACAAGTAAACGCCATCTTTAACATCGTTTACGAATAGGCTCTCACTGTGCAATGTATATTGCTCACCTGTTTTCGCATTAAATAAAGCTAAAGCCACAGGAATTGGAACAGCTTTTAAATTTGGGTATTTAGGATGTGCTTTCAGGCTTTGTTTAAAGCTTAAACGGTAAGTTTGTGCTGCTGCATCATATTCACCTTTTGCTTCAAGCTTTGGTGTACCTGGTTGGTTATACCAAGTTAAGAATGCAGATAAATCTACGCCAGAACCCGCTGTTAAAGCAGCAACCCAGTCTTCTACAGTCACGGCTTGGCCATCATGACGGCGGAAATATTCGTCGGTTCCTTGACGGTATTTTTCTTTACCCAACAAAGTCGACATCATGCGGTTAATTTCCGCACCTTTTTCATAGACTGTCGCTGTATAGAAGTTATTAATTTCTACAAAGTGGTCTGGACGTGGCGGATGCGACAATGGACCTGCATCTTCGGGGAACTGATGAGATTTAAGCACAGCGACATCATCAATACGTTGAACCGCAGCAGATTGTAAATCTTCTGAGAAAGATTGATCACGGAATACCGTTAAACCTTCTTTTAAGCAAAGTTGGAACCAGTCACGGCAAGTAATACGGTTCCCTGTCCAGTTATGGAAATATTCATGGGCAATCACAGACTGAACACGCATAATTGCTGCGTCAGTTGTGTATTCTTCATCAGCAAGTACACATGACGTATTAAAGATATTTAAACCTTTATTTTCCATTGCACCCATGTTGAATTGGCTTACCGCAACAATCATATAATTGTCGAGGTCATAGGCACGGCCATAGTGTTCTTCATCCCAACGCATAGAATGCTTTAATGCTTCCATTGCGATATGGCATTTTGGAATGTCTTTCTCAATCGCATAGATTTCTAAAGCAACATCACGCCCTTCAGACGTCGTATAACGATCTTTAAGAACAGCTAAATCACCAATGACACAAGCAAATAAATAGCTTGGTTTTTTAGTCGGGTCTTGCCAGATCGCAAAGTGACGGTTTTCGCCAACTTCACCTGTTTCTAGCAAATTACCATTGGCAAGTAACACTGGATATTTTTTGTCTGCTTCTACACGTGTAGTAAAGACTGAAAGTACGTCTGGACGGTCTGGATAGAACGTAATTTTGCGGAAACCTTCTGGTTCGTTTTGGGTTACAAACAACTCATCGGCTTTATATAAACCTTCTAATTGAGTATTGGTTTCAGGATGAATAATGACTTGTGTTTGTAAAATGACTTCAGCTGGTGCGTTAGTGATCACCAATTGCTCACTATCGAGTGAATATTGTGCAGAAGTAAGAATTTGTCCATTTAACTGAACAGATTGCAACTCAAGATCACGACCAAGTAAAACCAGATCGCCTTCAGTTTGGCGCTTCATCACCAATGTTGAATCAACAATTGTTTTATCGTCATATACTTGAATATCAAGATTAATTGATTCAACTAAAAACGCAGGTTTTTGATAATCTTTTAAATAAACTGTTTGATCTGCCTGAACTGGAGGCTGCGCCGCAATATTCATCTTTATTCCTTATATACTCGTCTAAAACGGCAGTATGAGTCGCCATGAAATATCATACGCCAAGTCATACATACTGTATTTGCTTACCTTTATAAAATTAATGGGACTTCATTGATACATTTCAAATTAGAATCTGGTTTTATTAGCACAGATTAGACCAAATTTACGATAATCGTTGTTTATATAAGCAATCTATACAATAAAAATAAAACACCTTTAGCTTTTAACATTTTTTAGAGTCAGCTTACATTTTGGGCATGGTTCTTGCTATTTAAATAGACCAATATGGGTATTTCAATAAGAGCAAGAGGTGTCAATATGGAATTAAAAGCACATTTTCATCGTTTAGAAAATATTAAAGCGATTCATGATTTACACGCAGCAGGACTCGATCACCATGTGATTGCAGTGTTCTTAACTGCGGAAGGTATCTCTATGACGACTCAGGAGGTTAGCTCCATTGTGAATACTTACGATGCACTAGGCAAAGTAAAATTACCAAGTAAAAAAGTACAGGCACTTATTAATGCCAAAAAACTTGGACAGAATGATGAGAATTTGCCGTGCCCTGTTTAATCAACAATTTAACTCGAGATGAAGACCTAAAATTCTCACATAGATTTTAGGTCTTTTTATTTTAACAACAAACGGAACTCGCAATCTCAGCCATACACAGTACGGCTGTGTATAATAGCCCCATCATTTTTCATTTTATGTTCGGAGCAAAATGGCCTTACAAATTCTACAGAAACAACTGGATGAAAGTAGCCATTGTCCTCTCTGCCAAGCTTCAATGTACTGGGTAGATGCCGAGCAATTTGAACAAGACGTTCAATTTCATGAATGCAGTCATTGTCAGCATCGCGTATTTAAAGATGAAAGAATGACTTGCCACTGTGATCAGTGTACAAAACAACGTAAAAAGCTTTTACAACAAACACGCCTACAAGAACAACGCCAATTTAAGTCAAAAGAGCAGCCACAACGCAGTCTGGAACAGCTTAGCTTCTTACATAAACTTTTCTTGCTGAGCCTTTTAGATGAATATGCGCGTGAAGAGATTACTCATGATGAATATATTCATTGGGACAAAGTTAAATACCATCCCATTACCCCTAACTGGATGTTTCAGAGCTATTTAATTAAACAGTTGCATAAAGATGGAATTTTGAATGCAAATGATCAAACTGATGATCCACAGTGTTTTCACTTAAATATTCGTTTAGATGGTTATAGCGATCCAAGTTTATTTAGTGTGGCTCAACAACTACGTAATTGGTTTTATGAAAATTTAAGTGCAGGAATTCCTTTTCGCAGTGCAGACGAAGTGAAAGACGTACTTTTTCAAGTGCTCTATCAAGAAATTATCCAGTTCATGCAGTTCTATTGTCGAACTTGGGGGATCCAAATTGCGGGCAATACAAATTTTCAAAGCTTTTGTTATCGTTTAATGGATTCACTCGCAATTGGACAGATCTATTATCTGATTCAGACCGCACTCGAATATCTTTATAAACAAAAAGCTTTGCAGCCTCGTAATGATAAATTTATTAACACCAATTTGTTAAAGAAAACTTTAGAACAATATCGCGAGAGAGCGTTAACTGAGAAGTGGGAAACTTCTATGCTACCTCGTCCCCACAATATTCCTTATAGTAAAATGAGCTACATTCTATTGAACCGTTTCTTAGGTTATGACGAACAGATATTTGTGCAGCCTGTATGGAAAGCATGGCGAAAAATTGAACCACGTTTAAATTTTTATTCTGTGAAACGTTGTATGTATTGTGGCTCAAATGATTTAAGCGTTGACTATGATGCCGCAGATTATGTGTCTTTGATTTGCCAAAAATGTAAGCATCAAGACCACTATTTTACCCACTAAAACTTTAATCACTCTGGCTTAATAAGGATAGATAATAAGATGACATCGACATCTAGTTTGATTGAACAGGTCATTGAAGCTTGGCAGAACATGCAGGCAAAAACGCCTCTTGTGCAATGTATGACCAATAGCGTTGCAGCTAACTATACAGCCAATGTATTACTCGCTTCTGGTGCTTCACCTGCCATGATTGATAATCCTTATGAAGCAGAAAGTTTTACTAAAATTTCATCAGCTTTAAGCATTAATTTAGGTACTCCCACCTCAGAGCAAATGCAAGCTATGCAAATTTCTGCAAAAACGGCGCAAATGAGTAATATTCCCTGGGTGCTTGATCCTGTGGGCTATGGGCCAGTTTTAGCTTGGCGCAGTCAAATGACAGATGAACTTTTACAGTTTAAGCCGAGCGTTATTCGTGGTAATGCTTCAGAAATCAGTACACTTGCAGGTAATCAAGTTCAATCTAAAGGTGTTGATAGTACCCTAAGCAGTGATGATGCCTATCGACAAGCTTACGCGCTATTAGTACATACCGACTGTATCGCAATTTCAGGTGAATCAGATTACATTTTATCTAAAGAACTAGATGTTGTTATCCAAGTTAACGGTGGAAGTCCCTTACAACCTAAAATTACAGCAACTGGTTGTGCTTTAGGTGCATTAATCGCTGCATATAGTGCGGTAACGACTCCAACCATTGCAGCGCTTTCAGCCCATGTACATTTTGCAATTGCGGGTAAACTTGCTGCCAATCAGGCACAAACCATGGGAAGTTTTAGTACCATTTTTATGGACTATATCCATATGTTAGATGATAACCTGATTGAGCAATATGCAAATATAAAACTATTAGGTTTAAAGGCATAACCGCAAGTTATGCCTGTGTCCCACTACTCTTATTTTAAAAGTAAGTAGATATCTGTAATAAGATCACACTCTTTCACATCATGCACAAAGTTATGATAGTGAAAGAAAACTGGATATTCCCCTGCTTCTTCGGTTTGCTCAGGTAACCAGTTTCTAAAGATGTAATAAACACTATCTTTAATCTGGTCGTGGCTACCCAAATGTCTTACGGTCGCATAACGACCCGCAGGAATTTCACCTGTTTGTACGCCGTAATTATTTTCAGGTACAGCCTTTTCAATTGAACCAGCAATGTCAAATCTAAATTCGTCAGATGGAGTCTGCTCAGGGTCAGCAAATGGAATACCATAAGTTCTAGACTTGGTCACAGGCGACAAACCTGTTTCTTTGCGCCAAGCAATAAAACGCGCAGCGGTTTCAAAGACTTTATCTGGACTGCCTAAATGAGACAGATAGGCAATCTTTTCAGCAGGACGCTCAACAATATTTACATTCATTTTTAGCTCACTTTTTGGAAGTGTAAAAACAAACTTCTGGTGCCAAGATTCCCAGTCTGGTTTATCTCTAAAAGCCCGAGGAGTTTGATCAAATGAACGCTTAAATGCACGAGTAAATGCCTCTGGACTATCAAACCCTGCTTGCAATGCTATCTCAATAATTTTGAGGTCAGGTTCAAAAGCCAATTGAAAAGAGGCCCGCTTTAAACGAGATAGTTGAATAAACTTCATCACATTTAGGCCAATATGAATGGCAAAAATTCGATGAAAATGAAACTTAGATAAGGCCGCAATCTGGCTCAATCGGTCAACATCTAAATCTTCATCTAAATGTCTTTGAATATAATCGCAAACCAGTTGCAGCTTTTGGATATATACAGCCATACATTCATGTCTGTTCATTCGATAGCACTACTTTGACATAGTGCTGATCTCTATTCTTGATCGAAATTGCGCTTTTTAGTGTTATACAACTTGCTTGAAATAATCTTCTCTTGGCATATCAACAAGCTCAACGCACAATTGAATTTCTTTATTAAACTCTTGTTGTAAATAATTTTTATTGCTGAGTGCCATTAATAGCTGATCACCCATTAGCTGTTTTTGTTCGGCTGTTCTTCCTGACAAAATGTAGGCTTTTACATGAATATAGGCTTGATCAGCCCCTAAGCCAATGAGGAAAACGTCATCTTTACGCGCACGGCTTTTAATATCTTCTGGGCTGAATAGCTCTGTCTCAATAAGCGTGGTATTAATTTCTTCAAGTAATTGTTTTGCGTTTAATCCAGTTAAATTTTCTGAATAATCAACTACAACGTGCGGCATAGCCACCTCAATTTATGTAATAAGTCATTAAGCTAATTAAACTTTACTCAATAAATAATAAAGCTAATCGAACCTGATCATATCCCATTCGTGGACTAGTTGCTTCAACGATTGGTCTTAGTTTGATCGAACCGTCATCAGAAAAATGATCTGGATTTTGACGTTTTTTCAGCTTCTTATAAATTTTACGAATTTCTTCGACCACTTCTTCACCCGGATGGGCAACCGAAATATCTAGCTTTTGTTCTTTATGAAGTCGAGCCAAATGATTAATGATGGTTGCTGGTGTCAGACCACGCTCATGCGCGATGTCTTCAATTTCATAGCCTTCTTCAAACAACGCACGTGTCTCGTCTAACGTTGCCGTAGCGTAATTTTGCTTTCCACCTTTTGCGAGTTTCTTCTCATTACGAGAAATCTCAGTTTCATTTAAGGTGCCACCACAGTGACGAATAAAGGCTTTGTGCTGAGCAGTTAAATCTACATCTGCAAAGTTGTCTTCAGCTTCTTTAGAAAGTTCTTGGAAACGACGATCAGCTTTTACAGCCAGACTGTCTAACTCTAAAGCTTGCTCGTTAATTCCTAATAACTTAAGACCTGTTAAAGATTTTAAACGCGACAATGCTACATAACCCTGACCTTTTTCGAAGGTATTCGTGAGGTTAATTTCAGCAGCTTCTAAAGTCATGCCTTGGCTTTTATGAATGGTAATTGCCCACGCTAAACGAAGTGGAATTTGCTGAAAACTTGCAATCACTTTACCAGCTTCGTTTTCAACTGACCATGTTTCAGGAGCAACCAGCAAAGTCGTGCCATCAGTTAGTTTTACCTTTGGCAGTAACCCGTTTTCATCATCTTCCTCAAAGCCAATAACTTCGCCTAAACTCCCGTTGATATAACCCATATCAAAGTTGTTTTTAACAAACATAACTTTTGCATGTTTCTTCAAGGTGAGTTCTTCTGGAGCACGAACTGAAGATTTCAAAGTTTCTAATAATTTTTCATTACCATCTAAAACGGCATTGAATTGATGTCCGTCATTATCAATTTCATTTAAGTGCTGATAATTGATATTGTCGACATCCATATTGTGCGTATAAAGACGAGTAAAGGTCTCACCAATATCATGCGAGCGTGATTGACGCAGTGCTTGTAAATGATCTGATTTAATATTCTGCGCACGAATGGCATTTAAAATCTGATTAAGAATTTCATCATCTTGACGGTGTTGTTCCGTTAAATAACATACGCGAAATTTGGCTTCGACCCATGCATCAGACATAAAACAGAACTTGTCACGGTTGGCTTCACTATTACGTCCAACGGGTGGCAACTGAAAGAAATCTCCAGCCACAATGACTTGAATACCGCCAAAAGCTTCATCACTTTCTTTAAAATATTTTAAAACCTGATTGACCAGATTAAGCTGCTTAGCATGCAGCATCGAAATTTCATCGATGACGAGAACTTGCGCATTTTCAAGATGTTCCTTGAGATATTTACGCTCTTTCATACGTTTTAGGTCATCGTCAGTTAACTGATCTTTAATGCCAATGCCCGCCCATGTATGAATGGTCATGCCGTTCATATGTGTTGCAGCAATACCTGTAGATGCCGTAATTGCCACAGGCACTTTACGTGCTTTTAGGTATTGGATGTACTGATTAAGTGTATAGGTTTTCCCTGCACCAGCCGAACCGGTTAAAAAGACATTTTCACCTGCTTTAAGCAGTTTAAGCGCAGTTTCCTGTTTCATAATCTCATAAGTACATCTTCAACAGCCCATAGCTTAACGACTTTCCCGAAAAAATTAAATGAATGCGCCAGAATTTCTGTAAAATCCTTATAAATCAATAGCTAACAATAAAATAATATTTGGTAGGTTTTTGGTAGGTAGGAAAATAATCTTCACATCACAATACTAAGGCCATGGTGAGGCTCACCTGTAATAACAAACAATGGATTTATGGAAGAAGGAATCACTCCATGGCTTTTAAAAATATTGCAGATCAAACAAACGGTTTTTATATTCCATGCGTATCACTCTTTGGACCAGGATGTGCTAAAGAAATTGGTACAAAGGCACAAAACCTCGGCGCAAAAAAAGCATTAATTGTGACCGATGAAGGCTTGTTTAAATTTGGTGTCGCAGATCTTATCGCAAACTATTTAACTGAAGCAGGCGTTGCGAGCCATATTTTCCCGGGTGCAGAACCTAACCCAACCGATATTAATGTTCATAACGGTGTAAATGCCTATAACGAAAATGGCTGTGACTTTATTGTCTCTCTAGGTGGCGGTTCATCTCATGACTGTGCAAAAGGGATTGGATTAGTCACTGCTGGTGGTGGCCATATTCGTGACTATGAAGGCATCGATAAAAGCAAAGTTCCAATGACGCCGCTGATTGCAGTCAACACAACGGCTGGTACTGCATCTGAAATGACCCGTTTCTGTATTATTACCAATACAGACACTCACGTAAAAATGGCGATTGTTGACTGGCGTTGTACCCCTCTTATTGCCATTGATGACCCGAAACTCATGATTGCAAAACCAGCTGGTTTAACAGCGGCAACGGGTATGGATGCGTTAACTCATGCAGTTGAAGCGTATGTTTCTACGGCGGCTAACCCAATTACCGATGCGTGTGCAGAAAAAGCGATTACGATGATTAGCCAGTGGCTCCAACCTGCTGTCGCAAATGGTGAAAACATTGAAGCGCGTGATGCAATGAGCTATGCACAGTACTTGGCTGGTATGGCATTTAACAACGCATCTTTAGGTTATGTTCACGCAATGGCTCACCAGTTGGGCGGTTTTTACAACCTACCTCACGGCGTATGTAATGCAATCTTGTTACCACACGTGTGTGAATTTAACTTAATTGCTTGCCCAGATCGTTACGCAAAAATCGCGGAGTTAATGGGTGTAAGAACTCACGGATTAACAGTAATGGAAGCTGCATATGCTGCAATTGATGCCATTCGTAAACTATCTTCATCGATTGGTATTCCATCTGGTTTAACAGAGCTTGGTGTGAAAACCGAAGACCTTGCAGTGATGGCAGATAATGCTCAAAAAGATGCGTGTATGTTGACCAACCCTCGTAAAGCAAACCATGCTCAAGTTGTGGAGATTTTTAAAGCAGCACTTTAATCCTGATGTAATAGCTTGTCCCTCTAGTAAGTCAAATCCCTCCGACCGGTGACTTACTTTTTTAGGGAATACTTAGCTCCAGCGGTATTCCCTTTTTTTAAAACCTATATTCCAACCTTCTCTAAACCTGATTGACAATTCGCCCATTTCATTGAAGGATACTCTGCATGTCTTAATTACAATAGCTCGATAAAAATGAATACATCTTCAGCTAATCAAACTTATGTTCCAGATATTTTAGGTACTGGCTACGAACAGGTAACACTCAACTTTCCTAATGATTACGAAGGAAAAGTTGTAGCTACCTTAGTGCGTAAAAAGGCCGCTCAATCGACTCAAAAAGCCGTGCTATATATTCATGGTTTTTTAGATTATTTCTTTCAAACCGAAATGGCTGAGCAATTCAATGCACATGGTTATGACTTCTACGCACTCGACTTAAGAAAATATGGTCGCTCAAAGCTGCCTCATCAAATTTTTTATAATGTGCTTGATTTAAATGAATACGATGCCGAAATTACACAAGCATTAGATATTATTGGCAAAGAACAGCACACCCAAGTCTTGCTCGCAGGTCATTCAACTGGCGGTTTGACAGCAACACTTTATGCTGCCCATAACCCAAACCATCCTCTGATTAAAGCACTTTGGGCAAACAGCCCGTTTTACGATTTTAATTTAAGTTTGGTCGAGAAAAAATTTGGTATCCCTGTACTCAGTCGAGTAGGAAAATATCTGCCAAAAGTTAAATTTCCAAGTCAATTAAACAAATGGTATACCGCGAGCCTTCACAAACAGCTCAAGGGCGAATGGGACTTTAATCTGGACTGGAAACCGACCTCTGCTCCTACTGTTCAACTTAGCTTTCTACATGCGATTCATACAGCACAAAAAGAAATACATCGCGGGGTTAAACTCAATGTTCCCGCACTCATCATGCATTCACACCAAACTAAAAACCCTAAAAAATGGGGAGCAGATGCGACTCAAAGCGATGTAATTTTAAACGTTAAAGACATTGAAAAATTTGGTAAACAAATCAAAGGTGATGTCTCTGTTGTCTCTATTCACAATGGGTTGCATGATTTAGTCCTTTCGGCCCAGCCAGTACGAGAACAAGTCTATCAACAATTGTTTCAATGGCTGGATCAAAAAATCACTTAACTGTGCTTAGGTGAGTCAAGGTATTTCATCAGCAATTGATGCGCAGGATGTTCGCTCGGAACTAACTCCATAAGACGTTCTACCGCATCGATTGCTTCAGGGAAATGAGCTAAATGCTTGAGTAATAAATCTGTTTCTTGAGTTTTAAAAATCGCATCACTTAAACGTGATTCAAGGCAGTCACGCCATGCGCACAAAAACGGACTTTCAGTTTTTGCCAGAAATACACCTGTGTAAAGCTGCAAAGCCGAGGCTGCATATCCTGCATCGAGTGCTTGTTCAGCTTGTAAAAAATCAGCTTCAACATGCACCAGCAAACGATATGGACGTGAACCAAGTAAACCACCCAAAATATCTCGTAGTTGAGACATTTCAGCTTTAAGCGTACCCATACTGACTTTACGTTCGCCATAGAGCGCCTGATAAAGATGCTCTAAAGTTAAGCCATGAGGACATAACGCCAATATGGTTAAAATTTCAATTTGACGCGGTGTTAATAACAAACTTTTGCCATTAAATTTAACTTGTGGCGTCGAAAATGCACGAATATGTAATTGTTGGCGTTGCTGCTCTAGCAAAGCAGACTGAATAATGGATGCACAACGTTCAGCAGCCAATATTCCTAAACTATTATGGTTCTTCCAAGTGGTTGATAAATCAACGACACCTAGGGTTTGTTTTGAGTATGGATCAATAATCGGTGCGGCATAACACACCCACTCATGAATCGATTCCATATAGTGTTCATTTGAAAAAACACAGCTTGATTGTTGAGTTTTTAAAGATAAAGCCAAGGCATTTGTGCCTACAAATTCTTCACGCCACTGACCACCCTGCACAAAATGTACACGTTCAGCAGCACTTTGCATTTGAGCACTTGGTGCCGTCCAAATGATCGTACTGCCAATGTCACCGACAGCAATCACCATTGAAGATTGCTCTGCAATATGACGTAAATCGTTGGCACATTGGCTTAAAGCCATATCTAAAGCATTTTGTGAAGCAGATTTTTTTTCGACTAAAGGAGCCGCAAAACGCTCTTTAGGAATCGCGGCAGAAGCTGATCGTTCCCATGAGCTTGCAATACTTTGGCCGAGTTTGGCAGCATTCTGAGGAGAGAGACTATTTTGCGTGCGCAGTTGATCAATCAACGTCCGTTGCTGCAATAAATCCTTTTTTGTGAACATTTGTAAATTCCTTATATATCCACATTTCTATTCCAACCTTTCTCCAACCTTCTTCTTTATATCCTAATTATACAAAGTACGAAAGTACCTACTGACAGGGTTCTTGTTAGTCTTTAGTCCTAAAAAGCAAAGGAATATTTATATGCGCTATATCGATCCAAATCAACCAGGCTCAAAAGTTCAATTTAAATCACAATACGAAAATTTTATTGGCGGTGAATGGGTAGCACCTGTAAAAGGTGCGTATTTTGACAATGTATCTCCTGTTGACGGAAAAGCTTTTACACGTATTCCACGCTCTAGTGCCGAAGATATTGAGCTCGCTCTAGATGCAGCGCACAAAGCAAAAGCAACATGGAATAAAGCCTCACCAACTGTACGCTCGAACATCCTTTTAAAAATTGCTGATCGTTTAGAAGCAAATCTTGAAATGCTTGCTGTTGCAGAAACTTGGGATAACGGTAAAGCTGTACGTGAAACGTTAGCAGCTGACCTTCCACTTGCGATTGACCATTTCCGTTATTTCGCTGGATGTATTCGTGCTCAAGAAGGTGGCATCTCTGAAATTGATGAAGATACCATTGCGTATCACTTCCATGAACCACTCGGCGTAGTTGGTCAAATCATTCCATGGAACTTCCCAATTTTGATGGCAGCATGGAAACTTGCACCTGCTTTAGCTGCTGGTAACTGCGTTGTGATTAAGCCAGCTGAGCAAACTCCAGTGGGCATTTTGTTGGTGGCTGAACTCATCCAAGATATTTTACCACCAGGTGTACTTAATATTGTTAATGGTTTCGGTTCAGAAGTCGGCCGACCTTTAGCGACAAACCCACGTATTGCCAAAATCGCGTTCACAGGTTCAACTCAAACTGGACAAATGGTAATGCAATATGCAACTGAAAATATTATTCCAGTTACCTTAGAACTTGGCGGTAAGTCACCGAACCTTTTCTTTGAAGACATCATGGATAAAGAAGATGACTTCCTAGAGAAAACGCTTGAAGGTTTTGCCATGTTTGCCTTAAACCAAGGTGAAGTATGTACTTGCCCTTCTCGTGCTTTAGTACAAGAAAGTATTGCTGATCAGTTCTTGGAGATGGCTGTCGAGCGCGTAAAACGTATCAAAACGGGTCACCCACTTGATACTGAAACAATGATTGGTGCTCAAGCATCTCTACAACAACAAGAGAAAATCTTACGTTGTATTAACACAGGCCGTGAAGAAGGTGCAGAACTTTTACTTGGTGGTAGTGGCCGTAAAGAAGTAGGTGATGGTTACTATGTCGATCCAACTATTTTTAAAGGTCACAATGGCATGCAAGTTTTCCAAGAAGAAATTTTTGGACCTGTACTTGCTGTGACAACGTTCAAAGACTTTGACGATGCAATTAAAATTGCCAATGACACCATGTATGGTTTAGGTGCAGGTGTATGGTCACGTTCAGCTCACATTTCTTATCGTGCTGGTCGTGCTATTGAAGCTGGCCGTGTCTGGACAAACTGCTATAACATTTACCCTGCACATGCTGCATTTGGTGGTTACAAGAAGTCTGGTATTGGCCGCGAAAACCATAAGATGATGCTAGATCATTATCAACAAACTAAAAACTTGTTGGTGAGTTATTCAACTAAACCAATGGGCTTCTTCTAAGTTTCGCACCAAGTTGATACCAAACTATCAACACTAGAAAGAAGTAAGATGACTAATTATATAAGAAGCCAGTAATTTAGATTGCTGGCTTCTTTGTATGGTGCCAATAAGCTTGCATTTTTATCATTTGGAATAAAAAAACATCATCCACTCACTGAAGTTCTTCATTTAGGCATTGCTTTTGCATTGATAAATACAAACCCACTCGCAGGAGCATTGTATGAATCAACCAGAAACAGCTTCCGTCATTTCTTCAAGCACAGAAGTCTCATCAGCAGAATATTTTGCTCAGCGTCAACTCAAACAAGGTACGGTTGGTTGGTTACTCCTGATTGGTTTAGGCGTAGCTTATGTGATATCGGGTGATTTTGCTGGCTGGAACTTTGGTATTGCTCAAGGTGGCTGGGGTGGTATGTTTATTGCTACTGCCCTCGCTGCAATCATGTATCTATGCCTATGTCTTTCTATGTCAGAAATGTCCACCATGATGCCGACAGCAGGTGGTGGTTATAGTTTTGCACGTGCTGCCTTTGGCCCTTTTGGGGGCTATTTAACAGGAACAGCCATTTTAATTGAATACGCAATTGCTCCTGCGGCGATTGCCGTATTTATTGGTGGTTATTGCGAATCTCTATTTGGTATTAATGGCTGGATGATTTATCTCGCCTGCTACGCCATTTTTATGGGTATACATCTCAAAGGTGCTGGTGAAGCCTTAAAAATCATGTTCGCAATTACACTTGTCGCAGCTGTTGCTCTGGTTGTGTTTATTGTCGCAATGATTCCGCATTTTAATGCACAAAATTTATTAGATATTCCAGTTGGTACAGGTGTAGGCGCAAGCAGTTTTCTACCTCATGGCTATTTAGGCATTTGGGCCGCTGTTCCTTTTGCAATCTGGTTTTTTCTTGCAGTTGAAGGTGTGCCATTAGCAGCCGAAGAAGCAAAAGATCCAGCTAAATCTCTCCCACGCGGTTTGATCGGTGCAATGCTCATCTTAACGGCGTTTGCCATGCTCATTTTATTCTTGGGTGCAGGCGCAGCAGGTGCAAGTACTTTGCAACACTCAGGTGCTCCCCTTGTCGATGCTCTGGTTAAAGTTTATGGCACCAATACTTGGCTTGCGACCTTTGTAAACTTTGTGGGTTTAGCAGGTTTAATCGCAAGTTTCTTTTCAATTATCTATGCTTATTCGCGTCAAATCTTTGCACTATCTCGCGCAGGCTATTTACCCACTTCACTCTCTTTAACCAATAAAAATAAAGCGCCTTATTTGGCAATTATTATTCCGGGCATTATTGGGTTCTTACTTTCACTGACCAAAGAAGGCGATTCACTGATTTTAATCGCGGTTTTTGGTGCAACCATTTCTTATGTGTTGATTCTCTTATCCCACATCAAACTACGCCTATCTAAACCCGACATGCCTCGTCCTTATAAAACTCCCGGAGGAATCGTTACTTCAAGTATTGCCTTAATCCTAGCAGTCGCTGCTGTAGTTGCAGGCTTTGTTGTTAATCCAAAAGTTTGGTTTATTGCTGCCGCTATTTATGTCGCATTTATTGCTTACTTTTTACTCTATAGCCGTTATCATTTAGTTAAAGGTACGCCAGAAGAAGAGTTTGCAAATATTAAAGCGGCAGAACAAGAACTATAAAAAAGGATTAAGCTATGAGTTATCGCAATATTATCGCCAATCAACAGTATCACTTTGCTGACTTGAAGACCTTAATGGCAAAAGCAACGCCGTTACGTTCTGGCGATGAATTAGCAGGTGTAGCAGCCAGAGATGCAACCGAACATGTTGCGGCACAAATGACTTTGGCCGATGTACCGCTTAAAACCTTTTTAAATGAAGTTGTGGTCGATTACGAAACTGATGAGATTACACGACTGATTATTGATGAACATGATCTGGCAGCCTTTGCCCCTATTTCACACTTTACGGTAGGTGATTTTCGAAATTGGTTACTTGGAGAAGATGCCACTGCACAGAGCTTAAAAGCATTAGCATCAGGTTTAACTCCGGAAATGGTAGCTGCGGTTAGCAAAATTATGCGCAATCAAGATTTGATTTATGTCGCCAGCAAATGTGAAGTGGTCACCCAGTTTCGCAACACGATTGGTTTAAAAGGCCATCTTTCTACCCGCTTACAACCGAACCACCCTACTGATGATGTGCTCGGTATTTCCGCCAGTATTTTAGATGGTTTGATGTATGGCAATGGTGATGCCGTGATTGGGATTAACCCTGCAACAGATAACCTGCATAATTTGTCAGAACTACTGAAATTACTTGATCATGTGATTCAGGAATATCAAATTCCGACGCAATCTTGTGTACTTACCCATATCAGCTCAGGTATTCAACTGGCTGAAAAAAATGTGCCCATTGATTTAATGTTTCAATCAATCGCTGGTACGCAGCTAGCCAATGAAGGCTTTGGAATTTCACTCGATTTACTACAAGAGGGATATGAAGCCACCCTCGCACTCAAGCGCGGAACCATTGGTCAAAATGTCATGTATTTTGAAACGGGTCAAGGCAGCGCCCTATCAAGCAATGCTCATCACGGCGTGGACCAACAAACATTAGAAACTCGTGCCTATGCTGTAGCCCGCAAATATAACCCGCTTTTAGTAAATACAGTCGTTGGTTTTATTGGCCCTGAGTACCTCTTTAACGGTAAACAAATTATACGTGCAGGTTTAGAAGATCACTTTTGCGGTAAGTTGCTTAGTGTGCCAATGGGTTGCGACATTTGTTACACCAACCATGCCGATGCTGACCAGAATGATATGGATGTTCTACTTACCTTATTTGGCGCCGCAGGTATTAACTTTATTATGGGAATTCCGGGTTCAGACGATGTCATGCTCAACTATCAAACGACCTCGTTCCATGATGCCCTCTATTTAAGACAACTCCTCGGTTTAAAACCCGCTCCTGAGTTTTCAGCTTGGCTTGAACAACAAGGTATTTTTAAACAGCAAAACTCTCAAATTTGTTGGGCAGACCACATGCCTGACCAATTCTCTCGTCTGCTCATGAACTAGGGAGAACGCCATGAAACTGAACCGTGATATTCAATATCCATCTTCTACCCATCAAGATCAGTGGGAAAAACTTAAACAGTTTACTGATGCCCGCATTGCATTAGGACGTGCTGGTTGTAGTATTCCAACACGAGCCTTACTTGAGTTCCAGTTGTCGCATGCGCAAGCAAAAGATGCGGTTTATCAAGAGATGGATGTTTGCTATTTATCTGAACAATTAGCACAAAGACAGCTGCAAAGCATTCATGTCCAAAGCAACGCTCCTAATAAGGAAATCTATCTTAAACGTCCTGATTTAGGACGTCAGCTTTCAGATCAATCAAAAGATGGCTTAATTAAGAAATATGCAGAAGGCCCTCAACAATACGATGTTTGTATTGTGGTCGGTGATGGACTCTCTGCAAGAGCAATTGAAGCGAATGCTATTCCCTTCATTACCGTGCTAAGTGAGCAAGTTCAGCAAGAAAACTGGACTCTTGCGCCGATTGCACTGGCAACAGGCAGTCGGGTTGCTTTAGGTGATGAGGTTGCTGAGATCTTTAAGGCACCCATGCTTGTGATGCTCATCGGTGAGCGCCCTGGTTTAAGCTCTCCTGACAGTATGGGAATTTACTACACGTGGAATGCATATTCAGGCTGTCTTGATGCTAAACGTAATTGTATTTCTAATGTCCGGTCTGCAGGCTTAAGTATTCCAGTTGCGGTACAACGTTTAATGACATTAATGAAAAAATCAAAACAGCTCGGCTTTTCAGGAGTTAATTTAAAAGATGAACATCAACTTTCAGATATAGGTCTTGAGGAAACTCAAAAGCTATTATTTTAAACAGTAGAATATGTTTAGGGATTTATTCATAAATAGATAATCCTTTGCATAACAACATCATTTTAACGAAAAA
The DNA here is from genome assembly GCF_056314305.1 of Acinetobacter sp. DMC2. Lineage (NCBI taxonomy): Bacteria > Pseudomonadati > Pseudomonadota > Gammaproteobacteria > Moraxellales > Moraxellaceae > Acinetobacter > Acinetobacter sp. DMC2. The sequence goes on from NZ_JBQUYP010000001.1 coordinate 249,372, forward strand.
TATCAATTTTCAGGTATTGACGATTTATACAGATATTTTCTTCTTTATATTTATCGCTATACTCCACCTATTGATCTTCTATGAATCATTTGTATGAGCACAACAAACGCCTTCCCAAAAACTATTTATGCCATTCAGCATCTTGCTTTCGAAGACTTAGGTTCATTAGAAGATGTCTTTTATCAACTCGGATTTCGCGTCCGTTATTTTGAGGCAGGTGTTGATGATTTAACCCCTGCTTTTTCACATGAAGGTTTAACTATTATTTTAGGCGGTCCAATCGGAGTTTATGAAACTGACGATTATCCATTCTTAAAAGATGAAATCGCTTTACTCAAACAACGTTTAGCAGCTGACAAGCCTACACTTGGTATTTGCCTAGGCGCACAGCTTATTGCTCATGCACTTGGCGCAAAAGTATATGCAGGACATCAAAAAGAAATTGGCTGGGGACCACTGAGCTTAAGCTTACGCGCTAATCAGGTTTTATCTGGTTTGCTTAACAATGTTCATGTTCTACATTGGCATGGCGACACTTTTGATCTTCCTGAAAATGCGGTGCTATTAGCAAGTTCCGATGTTTATACCAATCAGGCATTTGAAGTCGGTAATAATATTCTTGCCTTACAGTTTCACATTGAAACGACTGAAGAACATTTTGAAAAATGGCTCATTGGTCATACATGTGAACTTCGCCATGCAAATATTTCAATTTCAAAACTTCGCGAAGAAAATCAGCAATATGCTCAAAATCTCGAACATGCTGCTTTTGATGTTATTCAAAAATTTCTTAAACGAATTGGATATAGTGGTTAATCTTTAATTCAATATATTAGTTAAATTATACTTAGAAAGCCAAATGCTCATTTTTCACCCAGAGATGGATTATTAATCCGTCTTTGGGAACCTTTATAATTAATTTCCGTGTATTATTAATTTATTAACTTTGTAACATAAAATAAACGCTGATTTACTATGGAAATCCTGAAATTTATTAAAAGCTTTAATACAGTGAACACTTATTTATTGCTAGCATCTATTCTTCTTATAATCATTGTTCTTTATTTCTACGTGGTTAATCCGACTTAGCTTATTTGCCAAAGCACCATAAAGCATAATATATGTAAGAAAATAGATATAAAAAAGCCCAACTGAGTTGGGCTTTTTTATATCTGCTATTTGCTCAAAAACATTTTACGCGTCTTACTTTTTCTCAGGCTTAAAGCTATCTTTTAAATCGAGAATACGGTTAAACACTGGTTTTTCAGGTGAATGATCTTGTTGATCAGCAACAAAATAACCTTCGCGTTCAAATTGGAAACGATCTTCTGGATTCGCTTGTGCCAAAGCAGGTTCAATTACAGCTTCTAACACTTGTAATGAATCCGGATTTAAGTTCGCCAAGAAATCATCACCTGTTTCAGGATCTGCTTCCGTGAACAAACGATCATAAATACGTACTTCAGCAGGAATACCTTTTGTTGCAGATACCCAGTGAATTACGCCTTTCACTTTACGGCCTTCAGGGTTTTTACCTAAGGTTTCTGGGTCAATTGAACATTTAAGTTCAATCACTTCACCATTAGCATCCTTAATAACTTCATCACATTTAATGACATAAGCATGGCGTAAACGCACTTCACCGTCAGGAACTAAACGCTTGAAACCTTTTGGTGGTACTTCTTCAAAGTCTTTACGGTCAATATAGATTTCCTTAGTTAAAGGAATCACACGGTCACCCATATCCACGTTTGGATGGCGAGCATGTGTAAGATCCATATCTTCTGGTAAATTAGTTAAAGTCACTTTAAGTGGACTTAAAACAGCCATTCCACGCGCAGCTGTATTTTCCAAAGATTGACGAATACAGAACTCAAGCATTGCAACATCTACAATACCGTCAGTTTTAGACACGCCTACACGCTTACAAAACTCACGTAAGCCTTCTGGTGTGAAACCACGACGACGCATACCCACTACAGTCGGCATACGCGGGTCATCCCAACCATTCACATGACCACCTTCCACCAATTTACGTAATTTACGTTTTGATGTAATGGTGTAATCCACATTTAAACGTGAAGATTCATACTGATGTGGAACCGCTTGGGATTTTACCTTTTCTACAATCCAGTCATAAAACGGACGGTGATCTTGGAACTCTAATGTACAAAGGGAATGAGTAATCCCCTCGATCGCATCAGACAATGGATGAGCATAGTCATACATTGGATAGATTTTCCATTTATCACCTGTTTGGTGATGTTCTGAATGCAATACACGGTATAAAATTGGATCACGCATGTGTACGTTTGGACTTGCCATATCAATTTTGGCACGTAAAACAGCTTCACCCTCTTTAAATTCGCCACTACGCATTTTTTCAAAACGCGCAAGGTTCTCTTCAACAGATGCATCACGGTATGGTGAGTTTTTACCCGGTTCAACAAAACTACCGCGGTTTAACTTAATTTCTTCTGGTGATTGTAAATCAACATAAGCATCGCCTTGTTCAATAAGTTGAACAGCCCATGCATATAATTGATCAAAATAACCCGATGCATAGCGCGGTTCACCATTCCAGTTAAAACCAAGCCATTTCACATCATTAGCAATACCGTCAACATACTCTTGTTCTTCAGCATCAGGGTTTGTATCGTCAAAACGTAAATTACATAACCCATCAAATTCTTCAGCCACACCAAAGTTTAGGCAAATTGCTTTTACATGACCAATATGTAAATAGCCATTTGGTTCTGGTGGAAAACGCGTTACGATCTGCTTTGCACGCCCAGCAGCCAAGTCTTCTGTAATGACTTGGCGAACGAAATCTAAGCCAGCCTGTTGTTCTTGCTGCGCAGAATCGACAGAGGCATGAGTATTCGGTGTCGGGTTATTTGGCAGGCTCGAGACAACATCATTAGGCTTCATAGTGTATCAATCACTTCTTTGTAGATAAAATTTCGAAAAATTTAAACGCTATCTTCATTTTTCACAAAGATTTTAACGTTTTTTACTTGCCTTGTAGTTTACAGTTTGCTTATGCTTCTCTCAACCAAAAACCCATGGTCATAAGCCCATGTTTAGGAGATTAATGTAATGAGTTTTCCTCAAGTCGAATTAAACACCAATAAAGGTCGTATTGTTCTTGAACTGAATGCTGAAAAAGCACCTAAAACAGTAGCAAACTTTTTAGAATATGTACGTGACGGTTTTTATGACGGCGTTATTTTCCACCGCGTCATTGATGGTTTCATGATCCAAGGTGGCGGTATGGATGAAAACTTCAAAGAAAAAGCGACACGCGATTCAATTGAAAACGAAGCTGATAACGGTTTAAGCAACGACGAAGGTACGATTGCAATGGCGCGTACTCAAGCTCCTCACTCAGCGTCTGCTCAATTCTTCATCAATGTAAAAAATAACTCTTTCTTGAACCATACTTCTAAAACTGCTCAAGGTTGGGGTTATGCTGTATTTGGTAAAGTTGTTGAAGGTTTAGATGTTGTTGAAGCGATCAAAGGTGTTCGCACTGGCAACCGCGGTTATCACGCTGACGTTCCTTTAGAAAATGTAGTAATCGAATCTGCTAAAATTATTTCTGAATAATTTTAGGATAAAGCTGTGACTTATCTGTTTATCTCAGATTTACATTTGTCACCTGAACACCCTCGACTCGTTCGAGGGTTTTTAGACTTATTGGTGCATTACCAACATAAAAATACTCAACTCTACATCTTAGGCGATTGGTTTAATGCCTGGATTGGAGATGACTATTCAGCACCATGGCTTGATGAAATTGTTGAGGCCTTAAAAGACTTTAATCAAAAAGGGAATCGGGTTTACTTTCAAGTCGGTAATCGTGATTTTGCGCTTAATCAGGTTTTTCTCAATAAATTTAATGGCGTCTTACTCCCTGACATTTATTCCCTCAATATCGCAGGACATCAATATCGTCTAGAACACGGCGATGCATTATGTACAGATGATATTTCTTATCAAAGATTTAAAAAGATTATTCGAAATCCGCTCTTAGTTGCTCTTTTACGCCGGACTCCTCTCAGTTTTCGCACTAAACTAGTGAATGGCTTTCGCAAAAGAAGCTCCGCTGATAAACAGCAAAAAAGCTATGAAATTATGGATGTAAATGAACAAGCTGTTATTTCTGCTTTAGAAGATGTAGATATACTGATTCATGGGCATACTCACCGCCCTTCAATTCATCAGGTAAAAGCGAAACAACGAATTGTTCTTGGCGATTGGCGTGAAGATCAGGCTTATATTTTGGAAATTAATCCATCCTCAAATACGCAACAGCTCGAATTGATTGTCTGGAATTATTAACTAGAAATTAGTCACTTTTTATTTCAACTTTCAATTCTTTCATTTTTTTATTTAAATCAGAATCGTAAATCACACACATGCTGGCAATAAATATAAATTTCCAGTTTATATGACCATATTTTTGATATTCGATGTATAAAATTAAAAGACACAATACAAATGCAAAAATTAGAAAGGCTTTAACAATTCTAATTTCTCGTAACTTACTCTTTGCATTTGTTGGCATTAAATCAATCATTTTCAATAAATTACTAAACTTTTATATAAACATTATATTTCTTTATCAAATTACATAGGAAATGTTTTTGAATAAAATAGCGTATGATGGCAAAGATTAAATTCTCTCAATTGCCATAAGATTGATATGGAGCACACCTATGGACCTATTGAATTCTGTTAAAAGTCGCTATACAACAAAAGCGTATGATTCTGACAAGAAAATTCCTCAAGAAAAAATTAATAAATTATTAGAAATTTTACGTTTTACCCCTTCTTCAGTAAATATTCAGCCTTGGCATTTCGTAGTTGCAGATAATCAGGCAGCTAAAGAACGAATTGCAAAAGCCTTAACAGGTAAATATGCCTACAACGCTCCAAAAGTACTCGAATCATCACACACACTTATATTTTGTACAAGAACAGATATTTCAGCTGAATACTTAAATCAATTGCTTGAGCAAGATGATTTGAGTGGTCGTTTTAAAGATGAAAAAGCAAAGCTCGGTCAAAAAGATACTCGCCATGGCTATGTTGAATTCTATCGAAATGAGCAGAAAAATTTATTTGGGTGGATGGAAAATCAAACATTTATTGCTTTAGGGCAACTACTTTTTGCTGCGGGTTTAGAAGGAATTGATGCAACGCCAATGGGCGGCTTTGATGAAGATATTTTAAATACTGAGCTTGGGTTAACTGAAAAAGGCCTGCGTAGTTCAGTCATTGTTTCTCTAGGTTATCGCAGTGAAAACGATTTCAATGCCAAATTACCTAAATCACGCCTACCAGATGAAGTTATTTTTACCTATTTATAAAATGAAAATGGTTCAAGAGATTCAACTCTCTTGAACTATAAACTCATTGCCCGAGCTAAACAAAGTACGCCACTGATCCCCAATAAAATACTCAAAGTGGTAGACCATTTTAATTTTTCTTTATATAAAAGAACGCCACTTGCAATTCCTAATAACACAACGAGAATATTCATACTTGCAAAAACAATTGCAGGTGAATTCTTTAAAAGGATATGAGCCTTCACATATAAAGCAATATTTGAAAAATTAAGCACACCTAATACTAATCCAGCGATAGCACTTTTAAGCTGCCATTTTTGGGTTTTCTGCACCAATAAATATGAAATTGATAATATAAAAGATGTAATAAAAATAAGATTCAACGTGAGGGTAAATTGAAGACCTAAACTACTCGTATATTTTAAGAGAATGTCTACCGCGGCATATCCACACCAAACACTTAATAGAGCAACAACTGCTTTTCGAGATTGATGATTCGAAGAAGTATTCATTTGTCCAAATAAGACGAGTAAGACTGCAAAAACTCCTAGACCTATTCCCCACAGCTTTAATGCATTAAATTGCTCATTAAAAATGAAATAAGCTGCGAGTAAAGAAAGTACCACGGAAAGTCGTTGTGCAACCTCAGTTTTAACAATTCCTGCATATTCTAATGATTTAGCTAAACATAGAAAAATACTGGGCAAAATCATTCCTAATGCAACAATTAACCACCAAGGTGTCTTTTGAATTGAAATATGTTGAATATCTGGCTGAAACCACCAAAAGCAAAGAAGACTTGCACTCGCATAATTCCATGCAATCATTTGTAGCGGCTGGTAACCTTTTTTCTTTAAATTTTTTAATAGGATGGACACCAAAACACTACTTAAAGCAGCAGCTAATATTAATAGCATCGATTAAAACTCTATTTATTTAGATATATCAGCCATAATGATCAAATTACGACTGATGTTGAATTAAATATTTTAAATTAATTTATAAATAAACATAAAAAAAGCCAGTCATTATCTGACTGGCTTCTTTTTAGATTTCAATTAACGATTATTTTCGTCTTCTTGACCATCTTCAAATTTAGTATCGTTGTCAAAACCACCTTGATGACCACCGAAACCGCCTTGACCACCGAAACCGCCTTGACCACCGAAGCCACCTTGACCACCGAAGCCGCCGCCTTGACCACCGAAGCCGCCTTGACCGCCGAAGCCGCCTTGACTACCACCAAAGCCACCGCCTTGACCGCCACCAAAGCCACCGCCTTGACCGCCACCGAAACCACCAGTAGGTTGACCACCGAAGCCGCCTTGTGTACCACCTTGTGCTGGGAAGCCTGTACCTTGCGCGCCTGCTGGGCGTGGGTTACGAGCTGGAACAACAGTTGAAATAGCGTGTTTGTAAACCATTTGACTTACTGTATTTTTTAATAAAACAACATATTGGTCAAAAGATTCAATATGACCCTGTAATTTAATACCGTTCACAAGGAAAATAGAAACAGGGATACGTTCTTTACGGAGAGAATTTAAGAACGGATCTTGTAAAGTTTGACCTTTAGACATTTTTAACTCCAAAAAAAAATTTTTAAATCAGCGCAAAAAAACTATCTTTATTTTTCAACTAAAAATTATAAAAAGACAGTGTGCAAATTTTGCTTTATCCATAAGAGTTTCGCAAGTCTTCTTTCGCCTGCTTTATCGTCAAGTAAGTTTTAAAATCGTGTATTTCTTGCAAAGAACGTAACCACGTATATTGACGTTTGGCAAGTTGTCGTGTTGCAAATAAAGCTTTATCCTCCATTTCACGTTTACTTTTGAGACTTAAGTCACTTTTTAATAGAAATTCTAGTGCTTGTCGATAACCCACTGAACGCATTGAGGGTAAATTTTCATCTAAATCGTATTTTTCAATTAGAGCTTCAACTTCACTCAAAAAACCGATATCCCACATTTTGCTTAATCTTTGCTCAATGCGTTGATGTAATTCTACCCGATCTGGAAGTAAAGCATAATTATGAAATATGTATCGATATGGTACGTTTTTTGGTTGTTCTGCCTGCAATTTAGTAATTGGTTCACCCGTAATCTTATAAACTTCTAATGCTCGAATAATCCTTTGCTTATCAGTCACATTAAATTTTATAGCTGCAGCAGGATCTACAGAAACCAACTCATCATAAACGGCTTGCCAGCCTTCATTTAAACCTTTTTCTTCAATTGCTGCGCGAACTTGAGCATCAGCACTCGGCAAATTACCAGACAACCCTTCTAATAATGCCTTAAAGTACAACATGGTGCCTCCTACCAGAATAGGAGTCTTACCGCGTGAATGCATATCATCAATTAACTTACATGCATCTTCAACAAACTGAGCAGCTGAATAAACTTCAAGAGGCGTAATAATATCAATCAGATGATGAGGATAGAGCGCTTGCTCTTCACGCGTTGGTTTAGCCGTGCCGATATCCATATCTTTATAAACGAGTGCAGAATCAACAGAAATTAGCTCAAAATTTCCACGCTCGTATAATTCACATGCCAAAGCGGTTTTTCCGCTTGCAGTTGGTCCCATTAAATTGATGACGGGCAATTGATTTGACATGTAAAACTACTCTCCTCGAGCAAATAATTTATCTAATTGAGATAATGGAAATGCACGCCAAGTCGGCCGCCCATGGTTACATTGGCTCGCAAATTCAGTTTGTTCCATTTGGCGCAGCAAAGCATTCATCTCAGAAAGGCTGAGTTGTCTGTGCGCTCTCACTGCCCCATGACACGCCATACCTGCTAACAGTTCATCACGCTTTTGTAATAACCCTTGTGCTTCATCATTTGGATCTAAATCATTTAGAAGTTCTGGAATAAGATTTTCAAAATCCGCTTTTTGCAAGATAGCTGGCACACCACGCACAATCACTTGCTCGTCGCCATACAAATCAATTTCCAACCCTAAACGCTCAAGCTGAGGTTTTAAATCTTCGACCCGCACAGCTTGCATACGACTAATTGAGATCACTTTAGGTATAAGCAACTGTTGAGACGTCCAAAACTCAGGTTTATCCCAAGCATTTTTCATTTGCTGCAGCAAAATACGTTCATGTGCTGCATGCATATCAACAATAATCAACCCTTCCGTATTTTGCGCCAGAATATAAATTCCATGAAGCTGAGCAATGGCAATACCTAATGGAAATTCATCGACTTTAGCAACAGGCTCAATATTTTCATCAACTGAAAAATTGGCAGCAGGTTGATCATGTAATGGAGCCAAGTAAGTCTTTAAGGCATTATTTAACTGCGCAGAACCATTATATTTTGGGGTTTGTTCTGCATAGTGAACAGCTTGTGGACGACTGTCGTTAAAATCAGTTAAAAGTTCAGTAGACGGCTGATAACTACTCGGCTTGTCTAGTGTTGTATCAACAGCTTGCTCTGTACGATGCAATGTGAATTGTTCTTGATATTTAGGCTGAGGTTGTACCCATGAGGCCTGAGTATCGTCCACCTTCATAGCTTGGGCTAAATCAGCACTCGCTGTCTGAAATTGTGCTAGGGTTTCTTTAGCGTAATGTCTTACAAACTCATGTACTTCGCGTTGATTTAGAAAACGAATCTCATGTTTGGTTGGATGAACGTTAACATCAATATTTTCAGGATCAACTTCTAAGAAAAGTAAATAAGATGAATGCTGATGACCATGTAAAATACCGTCATAAGCCATTCGTAAAGCATGTGAAATGGTTTTATCTTTCACAATTCGGCCATTTACATAGACATATTGTAAGTCTGCTTGAGCACGTGCATCTGAAGGATGTCCTAACCAACCCGACAAACGCATGTTGATACTGTCAGCATCCATCCAATATGCATTTTGAACAAACTGTTGACCCAATAATTGCTGTACACGCTGAAATCTTAATTCACCGCTATCGGCTATTGGTAAATTAATCCGAATATTATCGTTATGCTCGAGTACAAAACGTATATCAAAATGTGTTAAAGCCAGACGACGTACAATTTCTTCAATATGACCAAATTCAGTTGTGGGCTTTTTTAAAAATTTACGGCGGGCAGGAACGTTAAAAAATAAATCCTGAACTCGAATATGAGTGCCCTTTTGTGCAGCCACAGCTTGTACTTGTTGGTGGTCAAAGGCTGTACCATTCACTTCAACCTGATGACCAATTCCGCTTTCATCTTGGCTACTGGTTAAAGTTAATCGTGAAACCGCAGCAATAGAAGCAAGCGCTTCACCACGGAAACCTAAACTGACGATTGCGTGTAAATCTTCTGCTGTTTTAATTTTACTTGTTGCATGACGCATTACTGCCAATGGTAAATCATCAGAATGTATTCCATGCCCATTGTCAATGATCTCGATTAGTGTTGATCCGCCTTGTGCAATCCGTACAATCAGTTCAGTTGCACCCGCATCAATTGAGTTTTCTAATAATTCTTTTACAACCGATGAAGGACGCTCAATTACCTCACCGGCAGCAATCTGGTTGGCTAACGCGGCGTCTAATGTATGAATACGACGTTGTGCTAGCTTTTCATCAGTCATGAAGCTGTTCCTGCAAAGTCTGATACAAATGTTCTGTAGGTAAAGTTAGGGTTACTAAACGGCTCAACTCATCATCTGACTTTTGAATATCAATAATGATATCGGCCTCTGGAATTTCATCGCCACCTCTTGATGGCCATTCAAATAAAAATAATGCGTCTGTGATATCTAAATAATCACGGATTCCCATTAATTCAAGTTCGTACGGATCATTCAAACGATATAAGTCAAAATGAAAAATTTCTTTATTATTAATTTTATAGGGTTCAACGAGTGTATAAGTTGGACTTTTAACAGAGCCCTTGTGGCCCAATGCCTGTAAGAAATAGCGCGTAAGTGTGGTTTTACCCGCACCTAGATCCCCAATTAAATAAATTACACCCGACTGAACATGCTGCGCCAAAGCTTGAGCTAAACGCTCAGTATCTTCTTCATGATTTAAGACCAATTTCAATGAATACGACATAGCACACATAACATGATTCGAAATAATCGATATGATAACATTGCCCTGCCTTAAAAGCCTACTTAAGCCCTAGAAGTTGGCTTTTTTTATATCAATTTTCTTACATATTTACACTTTTTTATGTCTAGTCCGAATGATTTTTTGCCACCTATGATTGATGGTGTAAGCGCAAGCCAAGTCTATCTTCCTGCACACACAAATACTCAAACTATTTATGAGTATCTATGCCAACATTTCCAACATATTAAAGTGCAAGAGTGGCAACAACGATTTCAAGATGGACTTATTTATGGGGCAAATGGACAAAAACTAACATTAGACAGTCCATATCAAAGCAACACGCATATTTTTTATTATCGCTTTCTTGCATATGAACCACATGTTCCATTTGAACATCGGATTTTATTTGAGAATGATGATTTAGTGGTGGTCGATAAACCCCATTTTTTAACGATTAGCCCGACTGGACAATATGTTCAAGAAACGCTTTTAGTTCGTCTAAAAAAACAAACAGGCAATGAATTTTTAACCCCTATTCATCGTCTAGACCGTGAAACTGCTGGTGTTGTTTTATTTTGCAAACGGGTTGAGTCGCGTGGTATTTACCAACAATTATTTGCAGAGCGCCAAGTCAATAAAATTTATCACGCTGTTGCACCTTATAGAAAAGATTTAAATTTTCCTCAGACATTACATTTGCATTTAGATAAAGGTCATCCTTTTTATACTATGCAGGTTATAGAAAATGCAAAAACAAATACCGAGACTTATATTGAGCTTATCGAGCATAACCAGATTTGGGCAAAATATCGCTTAACACCGACAACAGGCAAACAGCACCAACTCCGGGTGCATCTTAATTACTTAGAAATTCCGATTAAAAATGATCCATTTTATCCAATAGTTCAACACAAGGCAGAAGATGATTTCTCGGAACCATTACAGCTCCTAGCTAAGCACATTTCATTTATAGATCCCCTCACAAAAGAGGGAATGTCTTTTAATTCTAAGTTTGAATTGACATTGTAATGTAACCGTAATGACAAAAAGATTATTTTTTATGCCAAAAAGCATTGAAATTACATTGCGATGGTTTAAAATAAATTCCTAAAAATTAAAAATCATTTGGTTTTGTTATTCATGCGAAAAACAGAAGTTTATCAGGTTCGACTTGACTCCCAAGAAAAAAAGCAGGCTTTTGCTGTTTTTAAACAACTGGGAATTACCCCTGCCCAAGCAGTACGACTTTTTTTTAAACAGGTCGTATTAACTAAATCTATTCCTTTTGCTATCGAAAATCAGAATATTAATATGGAACAATTATTAAAGCTGAGAAAAGCAAAAGCATCTTCGTTAAACCAAAATCCATCAACTTTAGCTGAAGATGATGACCATGAAGATTTATTTGAAGAACTTAATGCACTTCTTGGTGAAAGCGACAAAACTTAACACTGTTGCATTTATAAACAAGTTTTAACGTCAAAAAGCTGTTTTTTTCGTTATGCTCTCTTTGTAAAAACATAATGATAAGTTACAAGGAGTGCCAAATGATCGTTAGACGAGCGACTTTTGAAGATTTAGAGCAACTCGCCGTTTTATTTGATGAATATCGCCAATTTTATGGGGCCTCTTCTAATTTTAATGAATCACTTCACTTCCTTAAACAACGTTTTGAAAATAGAGAAAGTGTGTTCTTCATTCATATTAAAGACGATAAAATCACGGGTTTTATTTTACTCTATTTAGGTTTTTCTTCAGTTGCTTGTTCAACTTATTATATTTTAGATGATGTATATGTTACGCCCGTTTTTCGTCGTCAAGGTTCCGCTAAACAGCTAATCGATACAGCAATCTTATTTGCAAAACAAGAAAATGCTTTGCGGATTAGTTTGGAAACTCAAAGTAACAACCATGAATCTCATCGTTTATATGAACAAATGGGATTCATTCGAGATAGTGAGTTCCAAACCTTCCATTGTTTTCTTAAATGATATTTTGAGCGAGCTGTTTTTGTTGTTCAGATAAATAAACCCACTCACCATCTTCAAGTTCAGGTAAAACCAATTGCCCTACTTGATGGCGATGTAATGCTTCTACCTTATTTCCTACAGCCGCAATCATTCTTTTTACTTGATGATAAACACCTTGATGAATCGTCATAGTTAATTGATGCGTTTCTAATATCTCCACATCTGTTGCAGCAAAAACACCCTTTTCTTGATGCAAACTCACACCTTGGCTCAACATCTCAATTTGCTCAGGTGTAACCGGATCTATAGTCGTAACATGATAAACCTTTGGCACATGTTTACGAGGATGAGTTAAAGCTTGAAGGTATTTACCGTCATCAGTAAGTAAAAGTAAGCCTGTTGTATCTTGATCTAAACGACCAATGGCTTGCACACCCCGTTGAATCAATATTTCCGGTAAAAGACTAAATACGCTTTGATGATGATGAGGCTGATGTGAACACTCAAAACCTTTTGGCTTTTTTAGAGCAAGGTAAACTTTTTCTCGATATTGATAAGTTTCCCCAAAAAGAGAAAACTCTAAATTTTCTGGAGAGAATTGCTTTTTGAGATCATCTGCAACCTCTCCATCAATACTTACAGATCCGTTTTTTATTAACTGCTGACAATATTTACGTGAACCAAACCCTTGTGATTGTAAAATTTTTTCCAGCAGCATGAAGTTTTCTCTTTAGAACTAAGCTGTTATTTTAACGTAGTTTCCACTTTTTTACTAAACGCTACGAGCAGCTCTTTACACTTACTTCATTCAACTCACACTTTATTCTTCGACTACTCGATAAATATTTTCGTTCTGTTCACTTTCAAATAATAATTCAGTAGTAGGCAAAATAATTTCATTATCAACAATAATATGTTCAATACGTTGGCTTAGCTTTAACGATTCATTCTCATGTTCAACTAAATTTTTCTTTAGTTGCGCTTTTGCATCATGAATCTGGTCAAACTGATCTTTGATTTTGATATCTATAATGTCCATAAATCTGCCCTGTACTCATGAGTAATGACTATTTTTATATCACAATTTTTAAAAGTTAAAATTTTTAACTTGTTAATTTATATAACATTGTTTCCAAGCGTAACCAGAAATTAAAACTCTTTAGGATTGAGAGATATACAATCATTTATTCTTAAAAATAAGATTTAAAATCGGCTATATCTTTTAAAGCGTTCACATTACGTGTCTTAAATATTATACAATTCCATTTATTTACTTCCTCCGCACTCCCCATGCTTGCCCAATTTGATGTTAATTTAGTTGTTCTACTCGTTCTGTTGATCTGCGGCTTATTAAGTCAAAATGCAGCTGTAACGATTGCAGCTGGTGTGCTCATTGTCGTTAAAATTACGCCATTAAATGAGTTTTTCCCCTATATTCAAGCTCACGGTCTTAATTTAGGAATTCTTATTTTAACGATTGGTGTACTTACTCCAATTGCCAGTGGGAAGCTCAGTGGGGAGAGTATTTTAAAGTCATTTGTTAGTTTTAAATCACTTTTGGCTATTGCAATTGGCTTATTAGTCGCTTGGTTGGGTGGTCGTGGAGTAAAACTAATGTCAAGCCAACCTGACGTGGTTGCAGGCTTACTGATTGGTACAGTTGCTGGTGTTGCTTTACTCCGTGGTGTACCAGTCGGCCCCCTGATTGCAGCAGGCTTACTCTCTTTATTTATTGGTAAATAATAAGAAGTCGATATAAAAAAGGTGCAATTAAGCACCTTTCTTATACTTAGGCTAAATTTTTATTTTTAGCCAGAATAATAAGCGTTTCGTTTTAAAGAGAACTTTTCTAACTGCTTTAAAAATCCTTCAAAATAACTTTTCTCTTTTTCTTCAGTTCGATAACCCGCATATAAAGTACGTCTTAAACCTGTAGGAGAAACACAATCTAAACGGCGGCTTGTGACCCAGCCCTTTTGTTCATATTCATTTACCACCCAATCAGGTAAAGCAGCAATACCTCGTCCACTTGCAACAAGTTGAATAAGCATTTGGGTTAAATCTGTTGTTCGTATTTGCTTAGGCTGAATATTCGCAGGAATGAAAAGTTTAGACATGATATCTAAACGGTGCTTATCAACTGGATAAGTAATTAAAACCTCTTCGGCCAACTCTTGAACTGTAATATTCTCAGCCCGCACCAAAGAATGAGTATTTGATAAGACTAACCGTGATTCGTATTCAAAAATCGGAAAATACTCAATTCCTTTTAATGCAATTGGGTCTGCTGTAATCAGCAAATCAAATTCAGCATTTTGTAAGAGTTCATGCGGATTGGCTTCAAAACCTGAAGCGAAGTCTAAATCTACATCTGGGTATTGCTGGCGATACTGATTTAATAAAGGCATTAACCAGTCAAAACAACTATGGCATTCCGATGAAAAAATAATTCTGCCGGTCTGTCCATGCACAATACGCGTGATATCACTGTGGGTAATCTGAATTTGTGGCAAAACATCATCAGCTAACTTTAATAAGCGCTGTCCAACATTAGAAAAACTAACAGGTCTACTTCGACGATTAACAACCTCTACCCCATACCAATGATCTAATTCTTTTAATTGATGGGAAATGGCAGATGGCGTTAAACAAAGGTCATTTGCTGCCGAAACTAATGAACCATGCTCGCGTAAAGCAACTAAAGTTTTAAGGTGACGAATTTCTAACATGGGCACAAGCCTACAAAAAGAGATTTATCTATAAATGCAAAAAGCTCATGTTTGCTTTTCCATAAAACTTTCGATAAATCTGCATTAATGAATTTTATTCACTTTAACACAAAATTAGTTAGTTTGTCTCAACATGAATTTTATTTCACTATTTTTGCTTGGGATGAATTTAGGTATCTTTAAAAATGAAGGGAAATTAAAACGATCTCATAAAGTTTTTAAAGTGATTAAAAAAGTATGAAAAACAAAAATAGACCTCATAAAGGTCTATTTTTTAAAACATTAAAAATTACTGTGCTAATACATTTAAGCTAATAATCGTATAGCTCTGATCTTTAGGTTTTAATTTCAAATTTAGAGGGGCTGTTACTTCTACTAGGTACTCTCCAGCTTTTGGAAAGCTAAGCTCGACCTGACCATTCTTTTCTGCCTTAAACTGCTGCACTTGTTTGTCAGTTGCACCCTTTTCTCTTAAATTAACTTCAGCATAAGCTAAAGGCTGGCCCTTTTCAGTTATAGCTAATTTAACTGATTGAGCAGCTTTAATTTGGTTTGGATGTACGGAGAAACTAACTTTAATCGGTGTATTAGGAAGCTGAATATCTGAAACTTTTCCCTTAGAAAGATAACTCTGCAATATCCACTCACGTGTTACTTGCTCTGGTTTAATTGTTTTTGTTTCAAGGTCAGTCGGAATCAAATATTCACGTTCTGCTTTCGGTGGAGCTTTATCAGCTGGCATATCAACAAATAGATGCCATTCTTTTTGGTCATATACATATTTTAAAGGATAACTCGCCTGAGTTTGAACAATATATGTACCTTCTTCAGGTAGCTCTACATCAAACACACTTACAGACTTATGCAAAGCTTCTGAGTTGACAGTTTTAAGCTCATTTTTAGGTGTGATTACGGTAAGTTTCGCGTCCTTTAAAGCATATTCACTATTTAATGCTTCTTCAGCATAACCAGCAATTACGGGCACTTGGGTTTGATCGGTTTTATAAGCTATAGGTGCTACATAAGGTTCGTGAGCGAAGCCTGTTGTACATATCAATGCAAGTGACGTTATTAGAAATCTATTCATTATTACAATATCCTGTTATACACAAAGTTAAATAATTTCAGACAAAGTATAAGCGCATACAGTATACACAAATAAAAATAATTCTTATTATCATTAACCAGTTTAATTTTATACAAAAAAAGACCCGTAGGTCTTTTCTTATTTAATTTGATTTTATTGCTGCTTCACTTTAGGAAATGTCTGTTCGAAATCAATTAGCTTATAGCTTTTCACTAAATCATCTGGTCCGTAAGATACTTCGTATGAGGTTTCTTTACCATTAAAATATGCTTCTGTTGGAGTCCCAAAAACCTCCCAAAGGCCGATTGAAGCCACATCTGCTACACCATGACCAAACGCTCTGCCAACTTTCACCCACTTTGAATACCCTTGCTGAAAAGTATAGATCTCAACACGTGTTCCATCACGGTATTCTGAAAGTACAGGCGCACCAAACTCGGCAATCACATAATTACGAGAGCTGCCTGGATTTAAAACATTTAAATTTTTTTTACTTGGTTGATTACCTGCCATAAATACTGCGCAACCAGGCATAGATAACATAGCCATACCTATAAGGCAGGTAATAAATAATTTTCTCACGTTTTAGCATCTCTATTTTTTGGATATTTATACAACTTGTTGTAATGCCTAAAGTATTACGCGCTAATCATATATAATTTTTAAAAGTTTTTCGATGAATTATTCCATATAAAATTTAAATTTACTTTATTAGAATATGTAATCATTCTCTCAATATTTTAGTTTTTTATTATTCTGTTCACTTTGCCCTTATACTTCTCTTTTTTGTGTCTTCCCTTAACTTATTATGGCGTCCCCGCAATCCCCTCTTTCTACACATCAACATTATTCTCTCTTTTTAGCAATTTTCTCACTCGCTGTGGGTGGTTTTTGTATTGGAACCACTGAATTTGTCGCAATGGGACTCATTCAGGAAATTGCAAATAATTTACATATTACAGTACCTGAAGCTGGCCACTTTATTAGTGCCTATGCATTAGGGGTAGTTATTGGTGCTCCTATTATCGCTATTCTTGGAGCCAAAGTACCTAGAAAAACTTTATTACTTGGCTTAATGCTTTTTTATGGAATTGCTAATGCTTGTACCGCTTTGGCTCATACTCCTGAAACTGTCTTAATCTCACGTTTTATCGCTGGTTTACCACACGGAGCATATTTTGGAGTCGGTGCGTTAGTTGCAGCTGAACTCGCTGGTCCATCAAGAAGAGCTTCTGCCGTTGCCCAAATGATGATGGGTCTTACAGTGGCAACTGTAATTGGTGTTCCTCTCGCAACGTGGTTAGGTCAAAATTTTGGTTGGAGAGCTGGTTTTGAGTTTTCAGCCACCATTGCATTCGTTACTTTAATTGCTGTCGGTTTCTTTGTACCCAATATTCCAGTCCAAGCTACTGCGAGTATAAAAACAGAATTAGCTGGTCTTAAAAATATCAACATGTGGCTAACACTAGCAGTAGGCGCTATCGGTTTTGGAGGCATGTTTTCTGTTTATAGTTATGTTTCACCAATTTTAACTGAATATACAAAAGTTAATATCCAAATTGTCCCTATCGCTTTAGCTATCTGGGGTATCGGTATGGTTATTGGTGGCTTAGCAGCAGGATGGCTTGCAGATAAAAACCTAAACAAAACGATTGTAGGTGTATTAATTAGTTCAGCTATCGCTTTTGTTGTTGCCAGTTTCTTAATGAGTAATATCTATAGTGCTATTGCTTCATTATTTTTGATTGGTCTCACTGTAATGGGATTAGGCGGAGCTTTGCAAACCCGTCTAATGGATGTTGCAGGCGATGCCCAAACATTAGCAGCATCACTCAACCACTCTGCCTTTAATATGGCCAATGCATTAGGTGCATTTTTAGGGGGATGGGTACTCAGCCACCAAATGGGCTGGATCGCACCAATCTGGGTAGGTTTTGTTTTAAGCCTGGGCGGTCTTATCATTTTACTTATTGCATTTGCAGTAGAAAAAGCCAGCAGAAAAGCTTAATTAAAGAAAAGGCTAACTTATTTTTTCTAATCAGTTAGCTTTCCACCACAGTGTGGGCAATAACATTTTTTCTCTCGAGCCGACTCCTCTTCCTCTAATACTTTTTCACGCATAATTTGAATAATTAAATTATGCGCTTGCTCTTTTGGTAATCCTACTTTTTGACGGACCCGCTCTATTTCAATTTCATCATGTAAAATATCAATGCCTTGTGCTTGAAGTAACTCACGAAACTCTTGCTCTAGTCTCTGATTACGTTGATTAAGCTCATTTGCAAGTCCAGACGCCAAAATACCAGCTGGTAAAGCCGCAATACCAACACCCAAAATTGTAATGAGTGCCCCCAGTAACTTTCCTAAACTGGTCACTGGTGTTACATCGCCATAACCCACTGTGGTTAAAGTCACTACAGCCCACCACATAGATTTAGGTATTGAACTAAAAGCTTCTGGTTGAGCCTTGTTTTCAACCACATAAATTCCAGAAGCAGTCATAATAATCATGATAATTAAAATAAAGATAACTGCTTGAAAAGAACCTTTCTCCCGTTTGATCACGCATAACAATATCTGTAGTGAGATAAAATACCGTGTTAATTTTAATAGGCGAAGTAAACGTAAGATTCTTAGCATACGAAGATCAATTCGTACAAAGAAATTGAGATAGGCAGGTAAAATTGCCATCAAATCAATAATTGCTTCCCCACTTTTCATCCAATTCAAGCGGGTTTTCCATGCGGATTGTGTCGTATCTCGATCTGCAATACTCCACAATCTTAATAAATATTCAATACTAAAAATTGCAATTGAAATAACTTCAAAATAGTCGAACCAAACACGATAGCTTGTGTACAAATCATTTACTGTTTCTAATAAAACGGCAGCGACATTACCAACAATTAAAACAACTAAAAAATAATTAATACATCTACTTACCGTAGTTTCATAGTCATGATTATGAAGATTATTATAGAAAAACTTACGCAATCTCTTCAACGCTGAATTTTGCATATTGATCTGACCACTTGATATTGAAGATATAGTAAGCTCTCACTGCCTATTCACCAATACGGTCTTTAATAAATTTTCCTTAACTCGCTTCGGTAATTAAAATTTTATATTTTTCTACTTCAGCTCGCCGCTACACATCGGAATTCATTTTCTTTCCACCACATCACATCATAGATTCCTGGATGTGATTTTAAGATAATATTTATATAATTTTGCAGCACCATAATATGATGGGTAATATCAATTTTTCGAAATAAAAACTTTCTTAAAATAGGTGTATTCGGTGAAATAAAAATTGCGAATCCATTTCTATATTCTTCATAGACACTTATTCCCAGATACATCGTTATTTCAGGCAATGGAATTTCAATTTGCCATCCCCAATTTTCACTATATAGTTCTACATTTAAATGATATCTATTTCTCAATATACTAAAAATATATTGCGCGATGTCTTCAGTTTTTTGAACTAAAATCCCTCCTTCGTTAGAGTGCATTTTTTGTTCACATAGTTGATAATCATCAAATTTAAATTCAACTATTGTCTTTAGCATTCTCAAATTCCCTATATAAAATACCCATATTTTTTTTAATTATTTTTAAGTTCGTTTAATTATTTTAAAACAAAAAACCAGTTAATTACTACTATTATATTCAATTTTATATACATAAAATTTTAAAATGATATATTTAACATTTTTAAATAAACTCATGACTCATTTCACGCTTTCAATAAAATTAATAATTCAGAAAGACCAATTTTTATCCAATATTATATCTAAGTTATTTTATTTAATAATTTTTTACACCTTTTACACATTAATCTAAATATATAATTTATTTTTTGATCATTAACATTTTCTAAAAATTAGTATTAGAATATATTAATTCAATTAGAAGTCTTTATCGCTTTTTTTTAAATTAACCATACTAAGTACTATTTATTAGACTGATATCTATACAGAGAATTTATCAATCTGGCATCAATTTTAGAGTTAAAATTTCAGAAAAACTTAACAAATTAGATTTAAATTAAGAAATATTTAACTTAAAAGAATGACTTTTTCATAGAAATGAAAGTTAGTACTTATTGCTTGTGATTTTTTGAATTCTTGAATCATTTAATCGATAATAGAACTTTAATACTTATGTCTTTAGCGATTTACTCATAAAGAGCTTTAATTTTTAATCATATGAAAACAAGGGGAAATTACATGGGATTTAAAGCCCTCCCTACACTTATTTCTTTATTTATTACATTGTTAATCTGGTTCGTAATTCCTGTACCAAATGGTGTTGATCCTGATGCATGGCATTTGTTAGCGATGTTTGTCGGTGTAATTGCCGCAATCATCGGTAAAGCGATGCCAATTGGTGCCATTGCCGTAATTGCAATAACTTTAGTCGCTATCACTGGGGTGACTAACACAAGCCCAAGCGGTGCAATTCAAGATGCGCTTAGTAGCTTTGCTAACCCACTCATCTGGTTGATTGGTATTTCCATTATGATCTCTAAAGGTTTGCAAAAAACCGGATTGGGTGCACGGTTAGGGTATTTATTTATCGCAGTTTGGGGCAAGAAAACCATTGGGATTGGCTATAATGGTACTTTCAGAACTCATTCTCGCCCCTGTAACGCCAAGTAATACGGCTCGTGGTGGCGGAATAATTCATCCGATTGTACTGGCAATTTCTACTAGTTATGATTCTGATCCTGCTAAAGGTACCGAAGGTCGGATGGGAAAATATCTGTCATTGGTTAATTACCAAGTCAACCCGATTACCTCTGCCATGTTCATTACGGCAACTGCCCCAAACCCATTAGTCGTTGATTTAGTGGCAAAGGCGACCAATAGTGAAATTTCATTGAGTTGGAGTACTTGGGCACTGGCAATGTTACTGCCTGGTTTGATTGCTTTAATTATTATGCCTTTGATTATGTATTTGATGTACCCACCCGAAGTCAAAGAAACATCTAATGCAGCTCAGTTTGCTAAAAGTAAATTAAAAGAAATGGGCCCAGTCAGTAAAAATGAAATCATCATGCTTGGTGTATTCGGTATTTTATTGATGCTATGGGCAGGTATTCCTGCCATGATTTTGGGCTCCGCTTGGGCTGTTGACCCAACAACGACTGCCTTTATTGGTTTAGGATTATTGCTACTTACAGGTGTGCTCACTTGGGATGATATTCTTACGCAAAAGAACGCCTGGGATACGATTACTTGGTTCGCTGCATTGGTGATGATGGCAACTTATTTAAATAAGCTTGGTTTAATCACGTGGTTCTCGAGTGTTTTAGAAACCAGTATTGGTCATTTAGGGTTAAGCTGGATGCCTGCTTGTCTATTATTAATGCTCGCCTATTTGTACGCACATTATATGTTTGCTAGCACCACGGCGCATATTACCGCTATGTTTGCAGCCTTTTATACGGCAGGACTTGCACTTGGTGCACCGCCAATGCTCTTTGCTTTAATGATGGCAGCAGCTTCAAGTATTATGATGACCTTAACCCATTATGCGACTGGCACTTCCCCTGTTGTGTTTGGCTCAGGCTACACCACACTTGGTGAATGGTGGAAAGCTGGTTTTGTCATGAGCGTGGTTAATATCATTATTTTTGTAGTGATTGGCGGACTTTGGTGGAAAGTGTTGGGTTATTGGTAGAATTATTTTAATTTTAAAAAGCCCCGTATGATGGGGCTTTTCATATATTGAATTTAAAAAGTACTAAATTACATCTGCTGAATTAATCGGGCTTGATATCATAAACCCAATTTCGTGCTTGTTGGTCTGTTGTAGTTTCACAGACGTAGTAATCTTGATCCCACGAGTCTGGGTGGAAAATTTCCTTTTTGTAATAGGTTACGTGTTTATTATTTTCGACACAGATAAAACTATCACCTTGATCTTTAACAGCCGAGCCGTTAAGGAATCCACCAATACATAAGAAACGCGATTGTTTAGCCATTTAGTTGAATCAACTTTTTAAGTCACTCATTTTCAATAATTAAATGATGGATTGATTAAATTGTAAAGACAAAATTACTGGACTACACCCATTAAAATTATTAGATATGGATAGTACAGAAATCACTACAATTTTTTGATTTAAAGATTGGTATTAAATTTTAGATTAAATAGAAATTATTTCAAAAAATAAGGGCTGATTAATCAGCCCTTATTTTTAGCTTTTTGCTCAAGCAAATCATAGATTCGCTCTTGCGCTAGGAAAAGCCTTTCGGCTTTTCTTGATCCTAGCTCATTAAGTCAATTGAGCAGCTTGGATTTTCTTAGTATCAACTTGATCAGCTTCTTTAGTATATTCGCTCATCTTGTCGAAGTTTAAGTATTTGTAGATGTCAGCAGAAGCGCTGTCGATTTGCGACGCGTACTGTTGATATTCTTCTGGGCTTGGTAATTTACCAAGAACCGCAGCTACAGATGCAAGCTCAGCAGATGCTAAGTAAACGTTTGCACCTTGACCTAAACGGTTCGGGAAGTTACGAGTAGAAGTCGATACACATGTTGTGTTCGGCGCTACACGTGCTTGGTTACCCATACATAATGAACAGCCTGGCATCTCTGTACGCGCACCAGCACGACCATAGATGTTATATAAGCCTTCTTCCATTAATTGGTGCTCGTCCATACGAGTTGGTGGAGCCAACCATAAACGAGTAGATAACGAACCACCAGGTACTTTATCTAGTAACTGACCAGCTGCACGGAAGTGACCGATGTTCGTCATACAAGAACCGATGAATACTTCATCAATTTTGTCGCCTTGAACATCAGAAAGAAGTTTCGCGTCGTCTGGATCGTTCGGGCAGCAAAGAATTGGTTCTTTGATGTCAGCAAGATCGATTTCGTAAACTTTTAAGTATTCTGCATCAGCATCAGCTTTTAACAAGCTTGGGTTGTCTAACCACTTCTGCATGTTTTCAGCACGGCGCGCCATTGTACGAGCATCGCCATAACCTTCTGCGATCATCCACTTTAACATGGTGATGTTAGAACGTAAGTATTCAGCAACTTTCTCTTCAGAAAGTGTGATTGAACAGCCAGCTGCAGAACGTTCAGCAGAAGCATCAGAAAGTTCAAATGCTTGCTCAACAGTCAAGTCATTTTCCATTTCTGACAAATCGATCTCAAGGATACGACCAGAGAAGATGTTTTTCTTACCTTTCTTCTCTACAGTTAAGTCACCCGCTTGAATTGCGTAGTAAGGAATTGCATGTACAAGGTCACGTAAAGTGATACCAGGTTGCATTTTACCTTTGAACTTAACAAGTACAGACTCTGGCATATCAAGTGGCATAACACCAGTTGCAGCTGCGAACGCAACAAGACCAGAACCCGCTGGGAATGAAATACCGATTGGGAAACGAGTATGTGAGTCACCACCAGTACCTACTGTATCTGGAAGTAACATACGGTTTAACCAAGAGTGGATAATACCGTCACCTGGACGTAAAGATACACCACCACGGTTCATGATGAAGTCAGGTAATGTATGGTGAGTTGTTACGTCAACTGGTTTTGGATACGCAGCAGTGTGACAGAAAGACTGCATCACTAAGTCAGCTGAGAAGCCCAAACACGCTAAGTCTTTTAACTCATCACGAGTCATTGGACCTGTTGTATCTTGAGAACCAACAGTTGTCATTTTAGGTTCACAATAAGTACCCGGACGGATACCTTGACCTTCAGCTAAACCACATGCACGACCAACCATTTTCTGAGCTTGCGTGAAGCCTTTGCCAGTGTCAGCAGGTTGTACAGGTGTACGGAACAATGTAGAAGGTGCAAGACCTAATTCTTCACGTGCTTTAGTTGTCAAACCACGACCAATGATCAAGTTAATACGACCACCAGCACGTACTTCGTCTAAAAGTACTGGAGTTTTAAGTTCTGCTTCTGAAATTTGTACGCCATCTTTAAAAGCAGTAACTTTTGCAGCAGCGTGGTCAATTTTCAATACAACTTCGTCGCCCATGTTCATGTTAGCAACGTCGATTTCTACAGGTAATGCACCTGCGTCTTCCATTGTATTAAAGAAAATTGGAGCGATTTTAGAACCTAAACACACACCACCATCTTTTTTGTTTGGAATGTGTGGAAGTTCGTCACCGAAGAACCAAAGTACAGAGTTAGTTGCAGATTTACGAGAAGAACCTGTACCAACAACGTCACCAACATAAGCAACTTGGTTGCCTTTCGCGATGAGTTCTTTGATTTGGCTTAATGGACCAACTTCACCTGGTTTTTCAGGGTTGATACCATCACGCTCATTTTTCAACATTGCATTTGCATGTAATGGGATATCTGGACGGCTCCAAGCATCTTGAGCTGGAGACAAGTCATCAGTATTTGTTTCACCAGTTACTTTGAACACAGTGATTTTGATTTCTTCTGGAACATCAGGACGGCTAGTGAACCATTCCGCTTCTGCCCAAGATTGTAAAACAGCTTTAGCCGCAGCGTTACCAGCTTTTGCTTTATCTGCTACGTCATGGAATGCATCAAATACAAGAAGTGTTTTCTTTAATGCTTCAGCAGCTAGGTTTGCAAGTTCAGCATCGTCAAGAAGCTCAACAAGTGGTGCTACGTTATAACCACCAAGCATTGTGCCAAGTAAGTAAACTGCACGTTCTTTAGAAACGAGTGGTGAAGTTGCTTCGCCTTTTGCAATCGCTGCCAAGAACGCTGCCTTTACGTAAGCTGCTTGGTCAACACCTGCAGGAACACGGTTTTCAAGCAAATCAACCAAGAACGCTTCTTCGCCTGCTGGTGGATTTTTTAATAGTTCAACAAGCTGAGCTGTTTGAGCATCATCAAGTGGCTTCGGTGGGACTCCGAGTGCGGCACGTTCTTCAACGTGTTGGCGGTAAGCTTCTAGCACGGTGTTCATTCCTCTTTTTTTGAAAAATTACTTGCAAATTCCAGCTTTCTTAAAAAGCTTCACAAGTAATATGGACTACAAAAGTTTACTAGAGTTCAAGGTAAAAGTTAATGAAAACGGGGTGTTTCTCCGTGATGCCCATTATTTTGTATCTAAATACCCATGTATAAATAACGAACAAATTAGCCAAATTTGGATTATTTTTGAGCAAAAACACCCCTTAAGAGAGGAAATTCAATAACCTTACACAATTAGAACGATTTATATTTTGGCATTTTGTCATGAGGCGTTATCAAACATTCATCCATCGCTTGCTTTCTAACTTTTTCTTGGAGTGCTTGAGAATCTTGAGTTAGTTCTTCTTTTGGAATTGCATAGACTTTGTCAATAATATTAAGAATGAACTTTTTGGTAATGTCATCTTCAATTTTATTTGCATGCTCAACAGCCTGAGTTTTTTCAATTGCTTGCTGACGATCAAAAACAATACTTCTAGCCGCATTTCCTACGCTAGTACAAAAGCCATGCCATTGCTCTTCAGGTGTTAATGGCTTCTTTTCTGAACAACCAGCAAAAAATAAACTTACTGCAATCAATAAAATCTTTTTCATCATTTCACTACACTAATTATTGCTGCCCATATCATACGGAAAATCATCATTTTTGCAAAAACAGTCAAAAAAACCGAGATGATTTGCCCTCGGTCTTTTTTTATATCAAGCATTAGAAATGCTAGTTTGAGTTAATTAAAAAATTTGATATCAGTCGGTGTTGATATTTTTGCTGCATTACCAGCGGGTTTTAAGGTACCTTTGTTGGCATCAAAACGGAACAAGCTAATGTTATTACTATAAACATTGGTTACATATAGATATTTACCCGATGCATCGAATGAAAAAGCACGTGGTTCAATACCATTGGCCTTATAAACTACTGGTTTAGCTAGTAATCCATTCTGCTGAATTTTAAATACCAAAAGTTTATTGTCTGCCCCTCTGTTAGCAGCAATCACATATTTGCCATTTGGACTGAGGATAATTCCACTCGCGCTCTTAAATTCAGGTGTTTTGTCTTCGTGAATTAGTTTTAACTCAGCCACTTTTTTCAAATGACCATCTTGTACATTAAATGTCACAATTTCGCTTCGCATTTCTGCGGTAACGTATGCATGTTTGCCATTTGGTGAAAAGACCATATGACGCGGGCCAGAACCATGCGTAAAAGTCACATCTCGGCTATTATCCGCTTCGAGTGGTTGTGATTTATTCGGGTTATAGTGAAAAGTATAGACTTTGTCATTTCCCAGATCGCTTGCATATAGATACTTACCGTCTGGGCTAAATGTGGTCGAATGTGCATGACCACTGTCCTGACGACCTTTGACGTGACCAGAACCCTCGCTAAAAACAATATTTTGTACTTTTTCACCTAAATGGCCGTTTGACAAAATTGGGAAAACAGCTACCCCACCACGACCTTTATCAAATGCGGAATAGTTCGACACAAATAGGAATTTACCATCTAAACTGATTGATGCATGTGTTGGATGTCCACCATGGCTATCCACTGTGTTCAATACATTCACCTTTCCATTTTGAATGGATAATGCAGTCACCGCTCCTTCATTTTCTTCATTAGTAGTATAGGCAAAACGGCCATCTTTCGATTTCACAATCCAAGAAGGGCTTTTCATTTTCAAGACATTAACAGGAGTTAATGTTCCATCACTGTTGACTTTAAGCTGGTACAAACCTTCACTGGCTTGCTTTGGTTTTTGCGCAAGTGGTGCGTTAGGGATCGATGTCCATGTTCCTACTAAAGCAATTTGTTGTTGTGCAGCATTTACGGTAGAGCCCCATCCAAATGACAAAAGTGTCATCGACAATGTTGCTGTTAGTTTTTGAATTAGCCCACGATATTTAGTATTTGTATCGTTTTCCTTGTCATATTTAATTTCAACAGAAGTATCTATTTTCACTGCTATATCCTTGGAAAAAACCACCTTATTTGCACTTATCAACAAGGTATTATCAATTTAGTTTCATTTAATGATTCTGAAAACTAATTTATAAAATAGTAATTTTCAAGTGAGTTTTCTTTAATTAAAAGCCTGTTCAAGCTTTGGTTCTTTTTAAGAGAATTAAGACTCTATATCGATAAATATTCAATTTTTTAATTCATATAGAAATACTTAAAATAAAAGCCCACTAAGAAGTGAGCTTTTATTTCGTTATTACTTGAGACTAATCAAATCATTATAGTTACAAAGGTACTTTCTAATGTTTAATTTCCATCTACTAGAAACGCCAGTTATAGAAAAGATCGATCGCTCTTTCTAAAGACTGACTTGCTTCTAAGTATAAACGTCGATTCATTTGATAACGTAAAGTCAGTTTGTTCACTGGGGTGAATACGCCAACACCATAACGAATAAATAGATCAGGTGTGATATAGCCCGTTAAGCTCACCTGCGTATCTTCTCCCGTACCTTGTGCATCTAAAGCCAAGCCACTCAAACCGAAAGTACGTCCAATCTGATTCGTTAAAGCACGTGTACCACCCAACCCCATACTAATCCCTGCGGCAGCAATGGTGTTATTTACATCGGACTTAAATCCTTCTGCATTACTTAAACCACTTGAACCTTCGTTAATACGTCCGGTAACGAGTGCGTTCAATGCTTCTTGCTCAGATAGTCCGGCATCATTGTAAACCTGAATGTTTGGCGATGTTGCAGTACCTGTAACACGTACCCCAACCATACTGCCCTGAACATTTTTGTTGGCATCGATATCTAAAGTAGGATTTGCCAATGGACCATTAAAACGCGCAATTGCTCGATTCAAATCTAGACTTTGTCCATAGGCTTCGATTTTCACTTTTTGACTGACACCAATTGCTCCGTTAGCTCGCATTGCAGTCTCGTAGCCACGTTGACTTAAGTTTAAACGACCAACTAAAGGAATATTACTGTTGAAGCCTTGGAATATCACTTGATTTCCAATATTAACAGCAATATCAGCTCGAATATCCCAAGGTTTAGCAGCCCGTAAAATTGCAAGCGGATCTTGGCCTTGTCGAACTATGCGGACATCTGATGAGGTGTTAATGACTGGAGCAGTTGTTTCTGGCATTGAAATACGTGCACGAGGAACATCTACCGATCCTTTTAAGCTTAAACGCTTATCGAAAGGATACATATCAAGTGTAAGGTTTGGATTAGCAATCGCAGTAATTAATGGAGCCTGACGTACAAGTAAATTATCACCTTTGAGGTTTAATTGAAGACGCGGCGAATCTTTCCATTCAAAACTACCTTTTAAAAGCCCTACACCTTGACCACTGTTAAACGCACCATCAATTGTTGCCATGTCCTGACGAATTGATGAGTAAACCTGAACATTCGTTAAATTAACTGGAAGTGAAATCATACTGATTGCGCCATTTTTCAAACGCATTTCACCAGTAAATTGTGGCTGAGTTAATGTACCGTTGACTTTACCAGCCAAGGCTAAGGTCCCGCTCAGTTTACGGACATCTTGAATAAATGGTTTTAATACTTTTAATTGAACATCATTAAAAGCGACTTCACCATGCATTGGCATTGATGGCTGGAATGGATTGATAATGACGTTCGCATAACCCGTACCAATATCAGGTGTTTTCACATCAACACGGAATAACAGTCCTTCAGATACACTTTTTGCAATCACACCCAGCTCATCATAAGCCAGAGTCGTTGCAGGGTCTTGAGGATCTTCAGCAGCTAAACCAATTTCACCTTTACGCGTAATTAAACGTGCATCAAGTTTTGGATGTCCACCATTTACCCACGCTGCCTTGGCATAACCATTTAGCTGCCCAGTCATTGCCAAGCCTTCGGGCATAAATGCCGCGAAGTCACTTAAATCCATGTTTTGAGTTACAAACGAAATATTACCGCGAGCCTTACTTACTCGTACTGGCTGATCAAAACAGAGCTGGCTATTCGCACTTTGCCAACAATGTTGACCTACATATAGCTCAGATCTTGCAGAAGAATAAATCACTGGAGCATTTTGATTTTGTGCCAGACGAATACGTCTTGAATCAAAACTTCCTTTTTGGATTTGACCTAACCAATCATTGTTCTGGTTAAACCCACCTGCCAACTGAACATAGAACTTTGAAATACTATTATTGCCAAGTACTTTCAATAAATGCGCTTTTCTCGTTCCTGTCAAATTCACTTCCGCAGATTGAATTTGTCTATTTCCACTACGCAAATTATCTAATTTTGCGGTTAATTGAGTTGGCGTTGTTTCCGATGTCGGAAGTTCACCCTGAATACTTAATCTCTTCACACTCACTAAAGTATTAAAAGCAAAATCATCTACTGCGATATTTGCTGTTGCTTTTAAACGTGGCTGTGATTGTACATTCAGATCCCCATAAGCTCGACCGCGTAATCCTGGGTATAACTCGTAAAGTGCTGGTGCATTGAGCTTAATTTTTAGATTTTGAGCATTACCTGTCGCCTGTAGCTGATTCTGCCCATAGACTAAAAATAAATTATTTGCTTCAAATTGCTGAGGTAAAAAGCCGTTTTGGTTAGAGTCCATCAATAAAGATAGATTCCCCTTACCTCGAACAGGTTTATTATTTATAAAACCAGCAAGATTCAATTGTTGAATATTAATTCGTTTTAAATGATCTGACCAAACCCCTTGGGTTTTCAGATTACCTGAAAGTTCACCTTTTACAGCTGAGGTAAAATATTGAGGTTTAAAGCGCACCAATGAACTATTAATATCCCATGCAATGCGATCTTTCAAATTTACAGAACCCGTTGCATAGATTTTCCCAGCGACACCATCATGCTGTAACTGGTTAATTCGAATAAAATCTGGTGTACCCGCTATAGAAAACTTCAATAAACCATTTGCCTGTTTTAGGGCTTTTAAAGATCCATCATAATTAACTGCAAAACCTTTAAAGCCACCACCAGCTTTTACATCATGGAATAATAATGCTGCGGTACTTTTCCCACCCAAACTTACAGTCTCTTGACCAGCTTGAGCTAGTCGACCAGTTAAATCAATTTTCTCAAATTGAATGATTTGCTGATTTGGTTTAGCAAAACCATTCGCTTTAATCGAACCGTTTAAAAGATTAACAGGTGCTGCCGCATGAATACTTTGTGGATTAAAATCTTTTGCATTTAATAATGCATTCCAAACCAACTGACGTTTTTCAGTCGGAAGAAATACTTTAGCTTGACCAGTTAAGCTACCTTTTTCAGCAGCAAAACTAAAATTGGGAACATTTAAAACGTTATCTTTAACATTCAGATTGGCTAGATATTGTCCTGCTGGCAATAAAGTTTTTTCATGCTGATATACTTTTGTCGCAACTTTAATATCTTGCTGACCATCACGTAACGTTAAATCGACCTGACCACTATCACTACTTAACCACCCAATATAAGGCATTGCACGATCTATTTTCGTCCAAGCTACATTCATGAGCATTGGCTGAGGTTTATTATTTTTTTCAGGAGCCTGATTAAACTTAAGCTTCCAAGATTCATAACGGTCAAAATCAACGTTAGCAAATAATTCAGTACCTTTTTCTAAAGAACCGGTTGAGGCAACAGCGGCATCTAAACTTGGTGGTAAAAAGTCTTGTACAACCTGAGGAATGGCTTTGTCTTTAGGGTTAATATGGTCTAAACGGCCTTTAATATCCCAAGTAACATGATCTTTCCAGCTGACTAATCCTTTTAGGTTAACAGCGCCTTTCATGACTTGGCCATTAAAATCAGTGATATTCAACTGATGAACCAAATCAGTATTCATTAAAGCGTTGTATTGACCTTCAGGTAAGTTCTCACCTTTTAAATCTGTATCAACGGCTAAATTAAGTTGTTTGATATCACCTTGAAACTTGATTGCACCATTTTTTGCAAATAATTTTTGTTCAACCAATAAAGGTAAGTGATAATTTTTTAGTAGTAACTCACCTTGCATTGGAACTTCATCACGAACAGGATGCAATACCACCCAACCCGTTAACAAATCGGGAGTTGTTGTTGCAACCCCAGCTTTTAAAGTATCTAAACTTCCGCGTGCAACGACTTTAATATTTTGAATATTTAAACTTTTTAAAGATGGGATTCTTAAATCTGCTGTAGCATCTAATGGATATTTACCACTGAAATCCATTTTTCCTGTGGCATTGTGGACTGAAAGATACCCCATATCCATACTGGATTTTTCAAATTCCAGTTTAGTCTCTGACCAAAGTGCATCTTGCAAATGTACATCATGAAAATTTACATCTGAGGTTGCTAGCTTAATTTCTAAATGATCAACATCAGCTTCATCAACACGTAGAACAAATGGTAATTTAATTGGCTTAAATTCGAATGCCTTACCAGACGGCGGTGTTTTATTAATAATACGTAAATTACGAACATCCGCATGACTTAAATGCACTTCTTTTTCTAATAATAAAGAGCGCCAACCTAAGCCTACGTCAGCTCTGTCTAATGAAACATCAACTTCCGTTAATTGCACCAAAACATTCTTAAGAATAATTCCGCGCAGTAAGTTTCCGCCTTCGTATTCATATTTAATTATTTTCTGAGCTTCTAAAACCCGATCTAATAAAAAACGACTTCCGCGATCTGTTGACATCATGATGACTAACGAAGACGCTAATAATAAAAATATGATCAATATCGTCAGCAGGAAACTACGCAAAATGCGCCGCTTCTTAGGTGAGCGAGGTGCCGAAGTTGGCTGCTGTTCTACATCCGCCATAAAATAAACCTAATAAAATTTTATTTTTAAAGTTGTGGGCCTATAAAGAAATGTAAACGAATCGGATGATTTTCATCTGAAATACCCGATGCGACATCTAAACGGATTGGTCCGATTGGAGACTTCCAGCGAATTCCAACTCCAACGCTATAAGCTGCTGGATTATTAAAGTCTTTATCATAGGCATTACCAAAGTCTGAGAAAACAGCGGCTCGCCAACCGTCCTTAAACTGATAGTTATATTCTAAAGAACCTACAGCCAAAGCTTGCCCCCCAATTTTATATCCATCTACTTCTGGGGAAAGACTCTTATAGTCAAAACCACGAATTGTCTGGTCACCACCAGTAAAGAATCGAAGATTGTACGGAACTTTGTCAAAATCGTCGGTAAAAATGTAGCTAAGGTCAGATCTTCCAACGAATTGATGATCATCATTTTCACCAAGAGAATAAATAAATCTCCAACCTGCACTTGCAATAGCCATATTGGCATCGGACAGTAAGCTCTCGCTACCTAATTCTAGTTTATAGGTTTGTTTAAAAGCTTTCGTTGGATTTAAACGTGTATTACTCGAAGTTTTAGAGGTTTCATAACTAAATAATAATGCTTCTTGCTCAGATGCAGCTGTTTTAAACGCATCTGGTAACTCAGAAATATCAACATCCCCTTGTTGAGTTAAACGGTCTAAACGATAGCGAACACCAATAGTATGTTGCCAGTTCCCTAGTGGACGTTTGATTACCCGTTCACCACCTACAACAGCAGATTCGGTTAACAGACTTACATCTGGACCAATATCATCACGAGTTTCACGCTCATATCCACCCACGATGTTAAAATAGTCATTTAACGGATGCTTATAGGGAATACTATATCGGCCATCAATAGATTGACGAATTTGTGAGACTTCTAAGTTAGCATCAAAAGAATGACCGTATTTATTGACAATAGAGCGGCGATACTGACTACGTAAACGTGCACCGGTATCGGTCCCATAACCAATACCCGTTTCTAAACTATTTAGCTTATCTGCATTTAAAGTCACAATGACTGGAATTCTTTTCGTTTCACGTGCTTGAGCTTGTAAACGATCTTGTTCAGCTTCTTTGTCATCCTGCTGACTTGGAGCACTTTGCAACATTGCTGTTTGAGGTTCTCCCTCTTTTACTTTTTGTGTTCCAGCAAACTGTTTTTCATCTACTACATTTTGTGTAACTTCTTTATTAGATGTAGCTAATTGACGTGCTTTAGCAAGTTGTCTTTCTTCAGGTGAAAGTAAATTAGATTCATCCACATCGATATTTTGCTCATCGACTAAAGCTTGCAAATCTGGTGGTAGTTCAAGTGGCTTTTCAATTGGATCGGGTTTGATGCTATCAACTAAGGTGTAGTTAAAATAACGAGAGTTGGTTAGGTTATTTGCTAAAGTATTTACACGCCAAAATGCATAGTCATCACCCTCTTTCCAAGGGGCCATACTTTCTAAAATATTTTGGTTCAAAGGTAAGGGTTTCGATGGATCGCTCATACGAAACTCAACCTTATCTAATTTATAGCGCTCACCTGTTTCGTAGCGCAAATTGATATCAGCCTTGTTTTCTGGCTGACTCACTTTCACATCGTGCAGTCGCCAATAAGCATCAAAATAACCGTTATCAGTGGCTGCGTTAACAATTCTGGTTTTAGTGGTTTCATATAAACCATGGTTAAAGATATCCCCAACATCCTGATCAGGAATTAAGCGAATAACCTGAAACTGAGGGCGTTTTTCACCAGCACCAGTAAATTCGATATTTTGCTCATTAATTCGCACTGGTTCATTTGGGGTAACCTTAACGCGAACTCGGCTCGGACTTAATTTTTCAAATTTAAACTCAGCATTATAATAACCCACTGCTTGAGCAGCCTGATTACTTAATGTTCTGAGCTGAGGTAAAGCCGCATTAAAATCTTCGAATGATTCTTGGGTGAAGGTTGATAATTTCCCTTTAATATTTTTAGCCAGTGCATCTGAAGCACCCTCCACATCTGCACTAATACGCGGCACTTGCTCCATCGGAATTGCACGTGGTGGGCGCACTTTATTTAAAATACGTTTAAAGAAACCAGCTTGCTCAGGTGGCTGCTCAGCCTCCGGAGTTAACTCAGGTAAAGTTTTTCCAGTTTCATTGGCTTCGACTACAATCTGGCTGTCAGATTTAATCTCTTGCATAAGCTGATCAATATTTACAGGCGCTTGATTAATCTCATTTAATTCAGACTGAGTTGCATCACTGACTGTAACTTCGGGTAGCTTCTGAGTACCATTTTGGAAGTTTTGCGCCTCACTTTTAGCTTCTTCAGCGACTTTATAAATTTCGTTTGCCATGTTTTGATCAACAGGCATGTCCGGTAAATCATCAAGATTATCAAGCGTAATTGGCTTGAATTCATCAATTTGATTTGGAAATTGTTCTTGTTGTTGCAATATAGCCAAGCTATCTTGTTGTTGCTGAGCTTGGGTCACAAGTGTAGCAATAT
The DNA here is from genome assembly GCF_056314305.1 of Acinetobacter sp. DMC2. Classification (NCBI taxonomy): domain Bacteria; kingdom Pseudomonadati; phylum Pseudomonadota; class Gammaproteobacteria; order Moraxellales; family Moraxellaceae; genus Acinetobacter; species Acinetobacter sp. DMC2. The sequence continues at coordinate 283,809 of NZ_JBQUYP010000001.1, forward strand.
CTGTTATTGGAGCAGTTGTTTGCTGACTCACTGGAACTGATTGTTCAGTTGAAGCATCAGGCACTGTTTGATTTAAAGTTGAAGTGTCACTATCAACTGAAGTTTGAGCAAAACTTTGTGTTACACAAACCGTGAACAACAAGCTGCTACAAATAAGTTTAGGAATCCCCTGCATTTTTAAAATTAAATGCATAGAATGAGAGAGAGTTGACTGTTTAAACTTAATTTTAGAAGGCATAGAAAACTCTAGACTTATTTTTAATAAAACGCACCAAGGTAAGTGTAAAACTCACTCAAAACCATTGATTTTTCATTTAATCAAGCGTTAAAAATATCATACATGGTTTTCGATGCAAATTAACAATCGGTCACATTTTTTTATAAAACACAATGAAGTTTGCACATGATGAAACAAGATGAGCACCTGATGACATCACGTCGGTTCGTACCGATGTTTTTTACCCAGTTTTTTGGCGCATTAAATGATAACGTTTTTAAGCAAGCTTTATTATTAGTGATTACTTATGGCTTGATTCAACAGCAATCTGCCCCTGTAAGTACTCTCAATAATTTAGCAGCTCTCTTGTTTATTTTGCCCTATTTCTTTTTTTCGGCCACTGCTGGACAAATTGCAGATAAATATGAGCGCTCACAGCTCGTCCGTGGCATAAAAATTTTAGAAATTATTATTATGCTCATCGGTACTGCGGGTTTCCTGTTGGGGCACTTATGGTTGCTTCTTTTTGCCTTATTTTTGATGGGGACACATTCAACATTCTTTGGTCCTATCAAGTACGCAATTTTGCCTGAAATTTTAAAACCGCAAGAATTAATGTCTGGTAATGCTCTGTTTCAGTCGGGCACTTCAATGGCAATTTTATTCGGGATGATTTTAGGTGGTGCTGTAATTGCATCATCGCATGGGAACTTATTGTGGATTAGTCTTACTGTTGTGATTATTGCTTGCATTGGCTATTTATGTAGTCGCTTCATCTTGCCACAGAAAGTTGCTGCTCCCGATTTAAAGATTGATTGGAATTTTCTTCGCACAAGTTTTCAAACAATTAAATATGCTAAAAGCTTACCTTTAGTGTTCACCATTTTGTTAGGTAACTCATGGTATTGGTTTTATGGCGCTACTTATTTAACGCAAATTCCACAGCTCACCCAACAAAATCTGCATGCATCAGAAAATGTGGTCAGCCTTTTGCTGACTTTCTTTTCAGTCGGTATTGGCGTCGGGTCTCTTCTTTGCCGTAAAATTGGTGGCTCAGAAATTAATATTAAAATGGTACCAATTGGTGCGATTGGTCTTACCGTTTTTGCACTCTACCTTGCTGCGAGTTTAGCTTTTGTACCCGAAAGAACTGGCACATTACTTACATTAAAAGATATTTTTACCCAAGGTTGGGTTTACTATCACGTCATGATTGCGGTGACTTTACTTGGGATTAGCGGCGGTTTTTATATTGTTCCTTTATATGCCATGATGCAGGCTTATTCACCACGTTCACATCGTGCTCGTGTTGTAGCAGCAAATAACATTTTAAATGCCGTTTTTATGGTTTCATCTGCAATTTTTTCAATCTTAATCTTAAGTGTTTTAAAAATTGATATTAAAATACTATTTATTATTACAGCTGTACTTAGTGCTATCTTTAGTATTTGGCTTCTAGCACGTCTAAAACCAATGCTTGCCACAGCACATCTTTCTTTGGAGGACTAATTTATGCGCCACTATACTGGAATTGATCAGCTCATTAACTCTTTTGATCAAGCATTACGTAGTCTTGTTCCGGGTGCAACCGCAGCACAGCGCCAAAATCCGGCCGAATCGGTTGAAGCAAAACTAGGAGTAGAAGATGCTCGCCATGTCGCAGGTTTAATGCGTGTTAACCATAGTGGTGAAGTGTGTGCACAAGCCCTTTATCACGGACAAGCATTAACGGCGAAATTGCCAAATGTACGCAAAGAAATGCAACAAGCAGCAATTGAAGAACAAGATCATTTAGCGTGGTGTGAAGTTCGTTTAAAAGAGCTAAATAGTCATACTAGTTTATTAAACCCAATTTGGTATGGGCTTTCGTATGGCATGGGCGCACTTGCGGGTATTGCGGGTGACAAATATAGCTTAGGTTTTGTGGCCGAAACTGAACGTCAAGTCAGCCTTCATTTACAAGATCATTTAAACCAGTTACCTGCTCAAGATGATCGTTCTCGTAAAATTTTAGAGCAAATGAATGAAGATGAATTACATCATCGCCATACAGCACTTGAGGCAGGTGGTGTTGAATTACCATATGCAGTAAAAATTACGATGACTGCTATTTCAAAGCTAATGACAAAAACTAGTTATTATCTTTAAAAAAACAAAGGATTGATCTAATTCGGATCAATCCTTTTTTAAATATTATTTTAAGCCGTGATCATATTTGAAACGTTCAATATCTCGAATTGAGTTCCAATAGTTTCGATTAATACGGTCACGATCATTTTGTAATTCTCTTAAAAGCTTACGATAACGTTCACGCTCTTCTGGCTTTAATTTTTCGTTATAAGCACTGTCAGAATATTGCTTAAACTTTTCGTCATAACGATCATATTCATTTTTTGCATTATAGTAGTCGGAAGCTGCCTGATAATAAGGTCTTAAACGATTACGCTGCTCAACTGGGCACACATTGATATTGCCACTACCTTCTAAAGCACTATAAAAAATATTTGTTGGCTGGCAATAATACCCTAGACCTTCCTTATACCCGCGTTCATATGACTTTTGATCTGGAACAATATTGGCTTTTCCACATGCTTTGTAATATTGATCTAAACGTGGTGACGAACCTTTTGAACCATCTTTCTCACCCACTAATGACCAATTCGCAGTCTTACATTCTTCTACGCTCATTGCAGCACAACCTGAAAGGCTGATTGCTAGAATGGCTAAACCGATATTTTTCATATTAAGAGAACTCAAAAATAAATTAAAAAAACGCAAAAAATAAAATTCCTGTAAACACCCTAAAAGGTCCTGCTCTATTCAAGACTTCAAAAATAAGTGATTCACTGGATAAGTCTTAAGTTTAAATCAGTTTGACTATCTCACCAAATTGAAAGGTCATAATTCTTAATATTGTTTAATTTTAAAAAAGCAAATTCGCAGAAATTTACTCGCTCTTAAACGACCTTTATACACTAATTTTACTTAAAATAATTACCTTAAAAATTAATTACAAGATTTTGATTATTAAAACAAAAAAACAAAATAACTCATAAATTACCGTTTAATCATTTTACTCTTTTTTTACGCGATTAAATTCACACGCTACGGTAGGATTTTAGCTAAATAACCACCAAGGTTTTTTATAATGAGTACGCATATTTACCCAACTTTAAACTTACAAAATCCTTACTTTAAGGCATTTAAAATATCAGATGATTTTATTCCTCCAATACAAACTCACATTTTCAATTCCGAGCTTTTTTTAAAAGAGGTTGATGAATATTTAAATTTATATCCTCAGACTCAGCACATTGATATTTGTCTGCACGACTTGAACGGACATATTCGAGGGAAACGGATTGATGTTAAAAGTTTAAAGAATCTCTCTAATGGATGCTATTTTCCACTTTCTGTTTACGCCATGAGCCTTGATGGAAAAGTGATTGAAGAGACAGGTTTAGGAAAATATATTGGTGAACCAGACAGGCTTTGCCTACCCATTTTAGGCAGCTTACAACCCAGCGCATTATCCCCAGAATTAAATGCTCAGCTTTACCTATCCATGCAAGAAGAAGATGGTTCAGATTGTCCCTATGAACCACGTAATATATTAAAAAAATTATTAAATCAGTTACAGGCTATCAATTACTTTCCTGTTATGGCTGCTGAACTAGAGTTTTATCTTTTCTCACCTCAGCATCAGTCTGAAACCTGCATAGAAAACCAATGTTTCGATATTGATGCACCGAATAACTATCAGCAAGTCCTAGATGAAGTTGAGAAAGCAGCCCTACTTCAATCTATTGAAATTACCGCTATTGTTGCGGAGTCATCACCTGGACAATACGAGTTAAACCTCCAACATAGTCATGATATTTTAAAGCTCTGCGATCAAATTAATGCTTTAAAAAGAATTGTAAAGCAAGTCGCAAGAAAGCATGACTTAACCGCTTGTTTCATGGCGAAACCAAACTTGGCAAAAGCTGGTAGTGGCATGCATTTTCATATGAGTCTACTCAATCAATACCATGAAAATATATTTAGCTCAGAAGAAGAAAAAGATGAGCTTTCCGTCAAATTACTAAACGCGATTAGTGGACTCATTGAGTTAATGCCTGCATCTATGGCGATTTTAGCACCTAATATTAATTCTTATAGACGTTTTAAAATTGGTCATCATGTGCCATTAGAAGCCAATTGGGATACCAATAATCGTAATGTCGCAATCCGTATTCCATGCTCAGATGTACAAAATCAACGTTTAGAATATCGGGTTGCTGGAGCCGACTGTAACCCCTATCTTGTTGCAGCGACTATTTTAGCTGGCGTGTCTTATGGCTTATCTCATAAGTTACCACTGCCAAAACCTGCACATCTTTTAAAATTTCAAGACGAGCACATTTTATTATCTAATAACCAACCAGAAGCCTTAAAAATATTTAAAGGAAGTCTTATTTTAAAAGGTTATTTAGGCGCTGACTTTGTCGAGCATTGGTACACAGTGAAACAGGCTGAATATCAAAATATTTACAGCCAAATGACTGAAGCAGAACAACATTGGGATATATAAATAAAAAAAGCAAAAAAACTATAAATCACTTTGCAAACCCTTAGGGAGAAATACCCTAAGGTTTTTTTATATCTAATGATTTTTCTGTTGAGCTAAAAAACGTAATCCAACACCAGGTTCAGTAGCAATATAGCGTGGTTGAATCGCGTTATCCCCCAACTTACTACGTAACTTCCCCACCAAAATACGTAAATAGTGAGTATCTTCCTGATGGGTTGGCCCCCATAGTTCTTTTAAGAGCTGTGGCTGAGTTAAAAGCTGTCCTTGATAGCGCATTAATAACGTCAAAAGTTGAAATTCTTTTCGAGTTAACGTAATTGGCTGTTGCTCAACCCACACCAAACGTTGTGTGACATCGACTTTAAGGTAGCCATCGTCATACACATGTGCTTCGTGCTGAATCGGTTGGTTTCTTAAAATGACACGTATGCGCGCCAAAAGCTCTTGCACACTAAAAGGCTTGGTCATGTAATCATTTGCGCCAGCATCGAGCAGAGCAACTTTTTCATATTCATCGGCACGTACAGATAACACAATAACAGGCACATTCGACCAGCTACGTAATTCTTGGAGCACTTCTTTCCCGTCTAAATCGGGTAAGCCTAGGTCAAGAATAACCAAATCAGCACCTTGGGTCGCCAAAGTTTCTAGGCCTTTGTAACCTGTCTCACAGAGCGTAGTTTTGTATTTTTGTGTTCTTAAAGCGATGTCTAAAAATTTACGGATTTGAGGCTCATCATCAATAATCAAAATACGTGTTTCTACAGGTGATGTTTCTGAACTTATCATGACTTTACAACTTATTCTTTTACTGGATGAATGGGTAATCTGATTTGAATTAAAGTACCTTTATTTTGGCGTCCTGAAAATGCTTCTATTGTACCCATATGAGCACCAATAATTGCCTTAACAATTGTTAGCCCTAAACCTGTACCAAATTTTCCACGGTCTCCGCGCTCCATGGTGTAAAACATATCAAAAATGCGGTTTCTTTCGTCTTCAGGAATTCCTGCACCTTTATCTTCAATTTCTATTTTTACTTCATCTTCTGATGAAAGATGAGCACGAATCATGACTGGTTCATCTGGAGGTGAAAAGTTTGCCGCATTTTCTAAAACATTAAAAATGGCTTGCTCTACCAGTGCTGGGTGTACATATAAACTAATCGCTTGTTCAGGTAATTCAACCGACACTTGAGTATCTGGTTTATAGCGCTTTAAACGGCGAGTTGCAGAACCAATTAATTCATCCACACCAATCCAATCTCTTTTTAAAGATAGACCCTCATGTCCTAAACGTGTCATATCCAGCAGGTTCTGAATATAACGATCTAAACGCTCACCTTCTAGATGAATCGTTTCAAGTAAATCTTGTTGGTCTCGTTCTGACATATCAGCTTTAAAATGGGCAAGTGTATCTGCTGCACCAATAATAGAAGCAAGCGGTGAACGTAAATCATGCGATACCGAAGATAATAAAGCAGAACGTAATCGCTCTGTTTCACTGGTGACTTTTGCTTGTTCTAGCTCATTGACCAATTGGGTTCGAAGTGCTGCCTGTGCAATATATTCAATTACACTTTCCGTCAGTTTCTTTTGCTCAAAATTTAGAGAAGCCACATCATCCTTAAAATAAATTCCCACAATACCTAGGCTATTTTTTTGTTCTAAAAGAGGTAAAAACCACCAGTTTGACTGACTCAGAGTATCGGTAAAACGCCCACATGGCTGCTTGTGTTTCAAACACCATTCTGCGGCTACTTTTTCTTTATCATTTAGCTCAATATCAGATGAAATTACCTTATCTCGAATAGAAATCCACACTTTAGTTTGTAGTTGTGTTTCTAAAGTCATACGTCCTGTTTGCATGACTTCTTCAAGGTTTACTGCACTAGAAAGCTTACGTGCCAAGTCTTGCATTACCGTAGTGTAGGCATTCGCAGCTTTTAAGGATAAAACTTGCTGGCGTAACTGAGAAGCCAAACGCCCGGCAATTAAAGCTGCTGCAAAAAAAGCCACAACGGTGACTACCCCTTGGTGTGCTGAAATCTGAAAGGTATAACGTGGTGCAATAAAGAAAAAATTATAGGCCAAGAAACATATTAAGGCTGCCACTACGGCAGCTAACATTCGAGTCTTAGTTGCAACAATTAAAACAGAAATAATAAAAATGACAGAGAAGTCTTCAATACCAAATAGAACTTCGGCGAAGTGAGCTAGAAAAATGCTACCGCACGTCACAGCTAAAACAAAAATGCTTTCTTTTAATGATAAAAATGAAGGTTTTTCGAGCTGATTAATCTTTTTAGTACCCTGTTCTGGGTGCAAAATGGTTAAAGCAATCGAGTTTTCTTGATTTAATAATTGCTGAGCTAAATTTTTCTTAAATAACTTTAACCACCATGGTGAAATACTTTTACCAATGACTAGATTCGAAATTCCTCGGTCAACGGCGGCATCCATTAACACTGACGCAACTCGATGCCCATATAAAACCTCGGTTCGACCACCGAGTTGTCGAGCCAACTCAAAGGCGCGGTCAATCTCAATGTATTCTTTTTTATAAGAACTAACTGAACTCTGTCCAAAGTCCAGACTTTTAGCAACATTCACTACAGTCCATGTAGCACCATTACGTTCTGCTAAACGACAGCCTGCTCGCACTAAATATTCAGAAGAGCCTTGCCCATCTATCGCAATCATCAATTCATTTTGTAAAGATATAGATTTCAAACCCTTTGAGGCATAACTCTCTTTTAAGTCTGAATCGACATGCTCAGCAACGCATTGCATTGCGAGTTCACGTAATGCTGTTAAATTTGAAATGCTAAAAAAGCCTTGTAATGCCAGATTTGCTTGCTCTGGCACATAGACTTTTCCTTGATGGAGCCTTTCAATGAGTTCACTGACGGGTAAATCAATTAAGCGAATGTCTCGAATACGATCAAATACCCGATCTGGTACCGTTTCATTTACTCGAACGCCCGTAATCTGGTACACCACATCATTTAAGCTTTCTAAATGCTGAATATTAATAGTCGTAAATACATCTATACCTGCGTCTAGCAATTCATTGATATCTTGCCACCGTCGCTCATGACGACTATTTGGGACGTTACGATGAGCCAACTCATCAACCAACACAATTTCTGGATGCCGAAGCAAAATAGCATCGAGGTCCATTTCGTCTAAAGTATGCCCCTGATATTGCATTTCCTTTCGAGCAATTTCAGGCAATCCTTCCAAGATTTTTAGAGTTTCTATTCGTCCATGAGTTTCAACAATACCCACAACAACATCTGTGCCCTGTTGAAATAACTCTTTGGCGCGGGCGAGCATGGCATAGGTTTTTCCCACACCAGGTGCCGCACCGAGAAAGACCGTTAGTCGCCCGGCTTGATATCTGTTGACATGATTTAATAAGGCCTCAGCCTGATTTTCGCGATTGCTTTGCACTTGATATCATCCAGTAAACTAACAACTTTATTTTTAAGTTAATGTGTAGATTGTAATTGATCTAAAGCAATATTGAGCTGTAATACATTAACACGAGCTTGCCCCAAAACCCCAAACTGCATAGGTTCAATATGCTTTTGCAAAAGCTCTTCCACAACCTTAGGGTCTAAATGACGAGCTTGAGCCACTCGAGCAACCTGTAACTGAGCAGATTCAGGACTAATATGCGGATCAATACCACTACCAGATTTAGTCACCAAATCACTTGGAATTGGTGTATTACCTGTGTGATCTTGTTTTTTCACCGCAAGAATCTGAGCATCAATTTGTTGCTGTAGCTCAGGATTAGTACGCGCTAAGTTTGTACCTGCCATAGCCATCGGGTCATAAGCGACTGCTGAAGGACGTGGGTGAAAATAAGCCTCTCCAACAAATGGCTGAGCAACTAACTTTGACCCTAAAGTTTTATGGTCTATTTCAATCAAACTACCATTGGCCTGATTATTAAATAAAACCTGTCCCGCGCCTGTAGCGATAGCACTATAAACTGCACCGCAACCCACCAGAGCAAAAATTAATAAACCCAAAGATGCTCTTAAGGTCTGACCCAAATTTGCTTCTGAATTTTGTACATAAGTTTTCATTTCAAACTCCAGATTACAAACCAAATAATTGAACAATCACTACATCAATCGCTTTAATGGCAATGAATGGTAGAACCACACCGCCCACCCCATAAATCAACATATTTCGACGTAGTAACTGAGTTGCAGTTGAAGGTTTAAATTTCACGCCTCGGAGTGCAATTGGAATTAATAACGGGATAATAATCGCGTTAAAAATTAATGCAGATAAAATCGCACTGCTTGGACTTGCTAAGTGCATTACATTCAATACTTGCATTTGTGGAATCGCAGCAGCGAACAATGCAGGCAAGATGGCAAAGTATTTAGAGACGTCGTTTGCTAACGAAAATGTTGTTAAAGCACCACGGGTAATCAGCTGCTGTTTCCCAATCTCAACCACAGCAAGTAGTTTGGTCGGGTCAGAATCTAAATCAACCATATTGCCGGCTTCTTTTGCAGCTTGTGTACCCGAGTTCATGGCTAAACCGATATCGGCTTGTGCTAATGCTGGTGCATCGTTGGTTCCGTCACCGACCATTGCAACTAAACGACCTTGTTGTTGTTCAGTGCGAATACAAGCCAATTTGTCTTCTGGTTTTGCTTCGGCAATATAATCATCTACACCAGCTTCAGCAGCAATCGCGGCCGCAGTTAATGGGTTATCACCTGTGACCATGACGGTTTTGATGCCCATTTCTCTTAACCGTGCAAAACGTTCTTTAATGCCGTGTTTAATCACATCAGAGAGTTCAATCACACCCAGTACATGATGTTGATTTGCGACAACCAATGGTGTTGCACCCTTTTTGGCAACTTGTTCAACACGTGCTTTTAACTCTAAATCTTGAGAATAATCTTCATCTACAAACTTCAAGATTGCATCTAAAGCACCTTTACGAATTTGGTCACTATTCGGTAAATTCACACCGGAAATTCGAGTCGAAGCACTAAAAGAGATAAATTCGGCTTGTTCAGGTTCTTGCTGTTTTAAACCTTGCTCTTTTGCTAACTTAACAATCGACTTTCCTTCTGGTGTTGGGTCCGCAAGTGAACTTACCCAAGCAGCAACTCTCAACTCAGACTCGGTTACCGAAGTTAAAGGATAAAAAGAAGTCGCTTGACGGTCACCATAAGTAATGGTTCCTGTTTTATCGAGTAAAAGCACATCAATGTCACCCGCAACTTCTACCGCTTTACCTGATTTTGCCAAAACATTGGCTTTGAGTGCACGGTTCATCCCCGCAATACCAATCGCAGGTAACAAGCCACCAATGGTTGTGGGAATCAAGCAGACCAATAATGCTACGAGCACAACTGGATCAAGTTCAATATGCAAATACTTGGCAATAAATGGCAAGCTAATCACAACAATTAAAAACGTGATTGTCATCACCATTAATAAGAAGCCAAGCGCAATCTCATTCGGTGTTTTTTGACGATTTGAGCCTTCAACCAAAGCAATCATACGGTCCAAGAAACTTTGGCCAGATTCAGCAGTCACTTGCACAACAATACGATCTGTCAGAACTTTGGTTCCGCCAATAACACCTGAACGGTCTGTTCCAGCTTCACGTAACACAGGTGCTGACTCACCTGTAACAGCCGATTCATTAATAGTGGCAAAGCCTTCTACAATCTCACCGTCGGCTGGAACAAGCTCACCTGCATGTACTTCAATAAAATCATTTAAATGAAGTTCAGTCGCTGCAACTTGAGTCGCTTGACGGTCTGTCAAAGAGTTGAGTCTTCGAGCCGTTAAATTTTCTCTTGCTGCGCGTAATGAAGATGCCTGTCCACGACCTCTGGCCTCTGCAACTGCTTCAGCATAGTTAGCAAATAAAATGGTAATAAATAGAATTGCTGTAACCGCGAAGCCAAATAACAGCGTGGTGTAACCCAAGATTGTACTAATGCCTGTAACTACTGTTCCAAGCCATACGATTGCCATCACAGGATTTTTAATTGCATGCTGCGGTAGCAGTTTCACAAATGCATTTTTCCAAACTTCAAAATTTGGCACTGCCATGGTTTGTTTATGGCTATTTACATGAGTTTGTGTATTCATTTTCACTCGCCTCCTTAGCCTTTAACCAACAAAAGTTGATCGGCAATAGGTCCAAGGACAAGAACTGGCATAAATTGTAATAAGGTAAGCAACACAACAATCGTAATCAGCGTTAAAGCAAAGGTTGGAGTTTCAACCTGAAGACTACCTGCTGTTTCGGGTGCTTTTCTTTTTGCTGCTAAACGTGTTGCAATCATTAATGGCAAAATTAAGGTCGGAAAACGTCCTAACAGTAGAGCGATACTACAAGTGACATTCCACCATACAGTGTTGTCTCCAAGACCTTCGAAACCTGAACCATTGTTGGCAAATGCAGAAACATATTCGTAGAACACTTGGCTAATACCATGTGGTCCCGGATTACTAATTCCAGATATGCCTGGAACGCTGAGGCTTAATGCGGTAAATGCAAGAATGATTAAAGGTTGAATCAAGATAATAATCGCGAGCAATTTAATTTCTGCCGCTTCAATCTTACGTCCAAACAATTCAGGAGTACGGCCTGTCATTAAACCTGCAATAAATACTGCAAGTAACAGATAAATCATAAACTGTTGCAGACCACAGCCCACACCACCCCAAATCGCGTTAATCAACATATTGATGAGTTCGACTAAACCAGTAAGCGGCGCAGAAGAATCATGCATCATATTGACCGAACCGTTATTCACCTGCGTAGTGATCGCTGCCCAAACTGCTGATGCGGCTGGTCCAAAACGTTGTTCTTTACCTTCCATTACGGCAAGTTGAGATGCTGTCGATGACATACTCTCAGACCAGACAGCCGCTGCACCTGAAATAATCGACATGAAAAGCATGCTACCAAACACAAAGTAAGCAAACTTTTTACGCTGGGTAAAATGCCCAACCATAAAAATCACAGTAAGTGGAATGAGTAAGATCGCAATCATTTCTAGTAAATTAGAAAGTGGTGTAGGATTTTCTAAAGGCACACTACTATTTGGTCCGTACCAACCACCACCATTACTCCCCAATTGCTTAATTGCTACCATTGGCGCAACTGGCCCTAAAGGAATTTTTTGGGTTTCTACCGTATTGGCTTTATCAATAAGCTGTACTTCGGGTCCGCCCTGAAAAGTTGCTGGCACGCCTTGGCTATTGAGCAACAATGACCAGACAAAACAGAGAGGAAGCAAGAATCGGACTGTAGGGCGAATTACATCTGCCCAATAGTTACCAATTAAAATTTGGTCTGTCTGCTCGGCAACATCGGCTGCAATATGGCTTGGGCGCTGATAAAAGAAAGCTCTTAAGGTCGCGACCACCAAAGCCAGCCCCATCATTGGAGTAATGACTTGCAAACCCACAATACCTGTCATTTGCGACAAATAAGACAATTGAGCTTGGCCAGAATAATGCTGTTGATTGGTATTAGTTAAAAATGAAATAACCGTGTGTAATGCTAAATCCCAACTCATATTTGGTACATGATTGGGGTTTAATGGTAGCCATGCTTGCGTCATAAAAATAGCAAAAACGGCTACAGCTAGAAAAACACAGCTAACAACAAATGCTAGAGAATATTGTTTCCAGTTCATTTGTTGTTGTGGAGATATACCTAACAAGCGATAAACAGGATTTTCAATCCAGTGAAATAATCCATCGCCCACCATCGGCTGATTTGTCATCACTTTGGATAGATATTTACTGAGACACCATGCTAAAAAAATAGCAATAAATAAAACAAGTATAAGTTCTAACATGGCTATTCTCCTCTATACCCCTTGGCTTGATTTGCCAAACTGGAAATAAGGAGATATGAAGAAATATCATTTGTTTTAAGTCCGCATAAAACAATGCCAGACTGATGCAAGATGCGCATTTGAGAATTTATAAGCATCTTTATTGTCCTGAAATAACACTAATTTAGTGAATTTCAGTATGGATAAAATGCCCGTAAATTCTCTATTGAGGAAATTAAAGACCGCGTAAAGTTTGCGTAAAATCTAGTTTGAAGGCCTTTAAACTTTAAAATTAACGACTGGATAAAGCGTGCTATCAGCCTTTAAGGTTTCACAAGGCCAAAGTTCATATAAAGGAATTTTTACATCAAGCGCTAAAGGTAATTTTTTAGAGTTAAATTGCATATGGTCCAGATCACTTCCCCATGCAATCAAATCTACATCTAAAGAAATATGATGCGATGGACGAACACGCCCCGAATCTAACTCAAGTTTCTTTAAAAAAGATTCTATTTGGTCACACGATAAAGTACTTTTTAATAGACATGCTGAATTCCAATAATCATCTCCAATACCATCTCGGCATGGAATTTGATAAACAGATGAAAACTGCACTTTCCCCAAAGTTGCTAATTGTGTATACGCAAAAGTAAAGTGCTGATCTGCGTCTAAATTACTCGCTAGGGCGAGCGCAAAAATTGTTTCTGGTGCGTTCAAGACGAATTCCTACAGCATTAGCTTCTGCAATGATGGCGGGCTTACGGATGGTTATGGTAATTTTTTCAATTGTTGGAAAGGTTTCAAACAAACATTTCAAAACAAGATGTGCTGCATGTTCAATTAATTCAGGTTTGGCTTGTTGAATGGTTTGAGCCGATAACTCACAAATCTGGGCATAGTTGAGTGTGTCCTCAAGTTTGTCAGACTGCGCTGCTCGGCTCAAATCATTATGGATGGTTAAATCCAACATTAAAGGTTGAATAATTTGTCTTTCCCAGTTGAAACAGCCAATCACTGTCTCAACCTTCAAGCCTTCAATAATAATGGCATCCATAAATTTAAACTGACCTTAGTGCTTTAACAACGAAGCAGGTTCCATATTTTGAACCATTTTCAAACGTTGGTCTGCATAAATATCAGTATATGGTGCGAGTACGCGCATAAAACGATCGAAATAAAGCATTTGCTTAAATAATAAGGCAAAATCTCGAGGGAATTTAATACCGTGGCGCTCACCAACCCCTACCATATCCATCATGATATCGTTTAAATCAGCTGGATTTGAAGCGAGAATTTGTTGTGGGTCGGACATTAATACGCCATTAAATAAGCGCTCTAAATCTTGTGCCAATACATCAACATCAACTTTGTTATGAGTCATACCCATTTTCAGCATATTTTCAGCCATTGCCTGATAATCAGTTTTTTGCAATGCATCCATAAAGGCCATGCATGCTGTCCAAACTTCTGGCTTTAACTGACCCACAATACCGAAATCAATAAAACCAATTCGACCATCTTCAAGCAACATTAGGTTTCCAGCATGTAAATCCGCATGAAAACTCTTGCATAGCATGAGGCTACCGAACCATGTATTCATGGCAGTAATTAGTACTTGTGATGGATCTTTAGCATATTGTTTTACGACACTAAAGTCCGTCAAAGACACACCGTATAGGCGTTGCATGGTTAAAACACGACGTGTAGAAAACTGATGATAAACTTTAGGTGCAGTCGCAGCTTTGTTTTGAGAAATATTCAGATATTCAATAAAGTCATCTAAGTTTTGTGCTTCTTCAATGAAATCGACTTCACGAACCATACGGCTTTTAATTTCATCAACAATTTCGGAAAGAGCAGCAAATTTGATTTTTGGTACTGCCCGTTCAAGCAGCTTGGCAGCCCAATGCACCACACTTAAGTCTGTATATAAAATGGTTTCAACGCCAGGCTTTTGTACTTTAATAACAACATCTTCACCTGTGGTCAGCTTAGCTGCATGAACCTGAGCAATTGAAGCAGAAGCTAATGGCTTTTCATCGATGTAGCTAAAAATTTGGCTTAAATCACGCCCTTCAAATTCAGACGCAAGCACACCTTGAATATAACTAAATGGGAGTGTTGGTGTCTGGTCTAAACAACCTTGAAATTCTTCTACATATTCTCGCGGGAAAAGCGATGGAGTACTCGCAATAAACTGACCAAGCTTAATATAAGTTGAACCAAGTGACTCAAAAGTCTCTCGCATGAGTTTGGCATTACTTGGTTTTTCAGTTGCGTATTTAATTCCAGCTTTGGCCGCAACCACTGCTGTTTCACCAATGCGGGCGACGGAACGTAACCCATCAAACAAAATATTTTTTTTCATATTTCTTCAAAACCAAATCATTCAGGTTGAGTGTAGCAAATTTTGTTTCATTTACTGATTAGCTTGCCTGACAAAGTGGGCAATTTACATCTTTATCAAAACTAACAATACGTTGTGTCATATTTAAACCATCCCACAATAATAGTTTCTGCTTTAAAGGTGTACGATTTAACCCTAAATACAGCAATGTGTGATGTGCTTGTAATGACGCTATCATTACAGGAGTAGTTGCAAGTACCCCTGACTCTGCACAGCGAAGGCCTTCATTACTATGTTGTTCTTTTGGAAAAAGGCATTCATAGCAAGCTGAATCTCCTTCAACCATAAACATTTGTGCCTGAAAACCAATTGCTGAAGCACTAATTAATGCGACCTGATGTTTCTTACAAGCTGCATTTACCAAATAGCGGGTTGTAAAATTATCACATCCATCTAAAACCACATCTTGGTGTTCAACCAGTCTATCAATGTTATGTTCGTCTAACCGTTCGTTATAGTATTCAACACAGATATAAGGGTTAATTTTCTGTAAACGTTTAGCCAAAATTTCTGCTTTATAACGTCCGATATCTTCATGACCAAATGCAATTTGACGCTGTAAATTACTTATCTCGATCGTATCTGCATCAATCAGTGTAATTTTCCCAACCCCTGCTCGCGCAAGTAGCTCTGCACTGCTACAGCCTATTCCACCTGCACCTACAATCAGCACATTAGCAAGTTTGAGTTTTTCCTGAGCTTCAATATCCCATCCATCAAGTAAAATCTGACGGCTATAGAGATGCATTTCTTCATCACTTAACTCTACAAAATCGATATCTTGAAGCTCGGTCACGCGTTAATCCTTTCACTTAGAAGCGAAATGATTTTATGACTAAGTTCGTCATTATGAAAGCTATAAAATAGAAACAACTTTTTTATTCTAATAAAGCTTATTTACCAACATTGCATCTATCAAGCTTTCTGCAACAATAGAAATATCTATTTTCTTTATTACTTAGGCTAAATATGACGCAATCATATATTGCACCTGTAGAGTTAGAAAAAGCTTATCGTTTATTAAATCATGGCCCAACTGTGCTTGTTTCTGCACAACATGGTGATGACCGCAATGTAATGGCTGCTGCTTGGGCATGTGCCTTAGAGTTCAAACCAGCCAAAGTGTCCGTGGTTCTTGATAAAAGTACTAAAACCCGACAGCTCGTTGAGCAAAGCGGCTATTTCACACTACAAGTTCCCTGCTATGCACAGCTCGATCTGACTCATCAACTTGGAACCATTAGTAAGTTGGATGATCCACAAAAACTTGAGCATTGTGGTGTTGAACTATTTTATCAAGAAGGTCTCACTAGCCCGCTTGTATCAGGTTGCATTGCATGGCTTGTGTGTAAACTTATTCCAGAACCCCATAATCAGTCAGCTCATGATTTATTTATTGGTTCTGTTGTGGGTGCATGGGCAGATAGCCGCGTTTTTAGAGATGGGCACTGGCATTTTCAAGATGCACCGAAGGAACTTCGAAGCCTGCATTATATTGCTGGAGGAACCTTTTATTTAATTGGTGAAGAAGTCAAAGCTCAGCTTTAATCAAAAAAAAACTGGCTTTACTTAAATTTCTGAATTTCATCGAATCGAATTCAACCTAGAAAATTTCTGCTCAATGGCAAAAGACCGCATAACAATTGCGGTCTTTTGCAGTCAGTAACTATTTTTTAAAATTTCGTATTTAAACTTGAGCAACTTCACGAGCAATCACCAAACGTTGAATATCAGAAGCGCCTTCATAAATCTGGCTTACACGAACATCCCGATAAATTCTCTCAACAGGGAAATCACTAACGTAGCCATAACCACCATGAATCTGGATTGCATCCGAACATACTCGCTCAGCCATAGTTGATGCAAAGAGTTTCGCCATTGAGGCCTCTTTTAAACAAGGTAGTCCGGCATCTTTTAAAGTTGCAGCATGCAAAACTAGCTGATGTGCAGCTTCAATCTGAGTTGCCATATCGGCTAAGCGAAAACCAACCGCCTGATGCTGAACTAGCTCCACACCAAAGGCCTTACGTTCATTTGCATATTGCACGGCTGCATCAAAAGCCGCTCTTGCCATTCCAACAGATTGAGCAGCAACCCCAATACGTCCAGCTGCTAAATTAGAAAGTGCAATTTTATAACCTTCACCTTGTTGCCCTACCAAATTTTCTAACGGAATTCGACAGTCCTCAAAAGTAATGGTTGCGGTGTCCGAAGCATGTTGGCCCATTTTATCTTCAATACGAGTCACCAAATAACCTTGTGTATTGGTCGGCACAAGAAAGCACGAAATGCCTTTTTTGCCAGCTTGTTTATCTGTAACCGCAAACACTAAAGCCACTTGGGCGTTTTTCCCGCTGGTAATAAATTGTTTTACACCATTGAGTACCCAATGATCGCCATCTCGCTCAGCTTTACATAGAATTGCGCTCGCATCGGAACCAACATGAGGCTCAGTTAAACAAAAACATCCTAGCCATTCACCAGATGCAAATTTTGGCAAATAGGTTTGCTTTTGCTGTTCTGAACCGTACGCGAGCGTAATACCGCAAACCAATGAGTTTTGTACACTTACGATTGTCGAAATAGTACCATCACCTGCGGCAATTTCTTCAATTGCAAGCACCAAAGATACATAGTCCATTCCCGCACCGCCCCATTCATTTGGAACAGTCATGCCCATAGCACCTAGTGCCCCTAAATCTTTTAATTCCTGAGCAGGAAATTCATGGGTTTTATCGCGATGTGCAGCTGTTGGTTTTAGCTGATTTTGCGAGTAATTACGCATCATCTCCTGAACCATACTTTGTTCAGCATTTAAAATCATTCAAATCCCCTTATTTTTATTATTTTGCTGCCATACGAATTGCACCATCCAAACGAATAACTTCACCATTTAAATATGAGTTTTCAGCAATATGTGCCACCAAACGAGCAAACTCTTCTGGTTTTCCTAAACGAGATGGGTAAGGCACCATTTGCCCCAAAGCATCTTGTACATTTTGTGGCATACCTTTAAGCATTGGAGTTTCCATAATTCCCGGTGCAATGGTCATAATACGAATGGCATGACGCGCTAACTCACGAGCAATCGGTAAAGTCATCGCCACAATAGCGCCTTTAGAGGCTGAATACGCAGCCTGACCAATTTGACCGTCAAATGCCGCAACAGAAGCAGTGTTAACAATGACGCCACGGTCCTCTTCGCCTGCTTCGACCGTATTTTTACTCATTGCATCTGCTGCAAAACGCAGCATGTTAAATGTACCTGTGACATTAATATTTAAAGTTTTTGCAAATAACCCCAAGTCATGAACACCTTCACGGCCAACTACTTTTGCAGAAGGGCCAATACCCGCACAGTTCACTAAACCATGCAAGCTGCCATGTTTTACTAAAATATCTTTAAAGAACTGTTCAGCAGTAACTTCATCTGTTACATCAAGTTTTACGAAGTCAGCTTTTGACCCTAATTGTTTTACTTGCTGCTCGCCTGCTTCTACATTCATGTCGACCAATGTGACTGAAGCACCTTGCTGGACTAAATACTCAGCTGTAGCAGCACCTAAACCAGAGCCACCACCTGTAATCACGAAATGTTTCCCTTGAATTTTCATTATTTACGATCCTATAGAAATGTTCTTTAAACTTAGTAGTGAGAGTAAAAGTTGTTGTTTTCCGATACAATTTCAAAAAGCCTCAAAATGCTTGCAGCTTTTGATCAATCCAAATTTTAAATATGAAATATTTCACTTGAAATATATGAAGAAAATATGAGTCTTTGACATGGTTGTCCAATCTTCTTTAAGTAAAGGCACAATTTCGATTGCACTAGTACATGAAGCAATAAGTGCGGCTTATGCCAAAGGCCTAAATACACAAATAATTCTCAATAAAGCAGGCATTCCCACTGAATTACTGATGTCTCCCAAGGCTCGTGTACCTGTTACAACATATGCCCAATTATGGATAGAGCTTGCAAACGCCATGAACGATGAATTTTTTGGCATGGATAGCCACCCTATGCGTCGTGGCAGCTATAAGTTATTGACTAAACTTGTCAGTACGGCCGAAACTTTAGAAAAGGCACTCCACGATATTTTAAAGTTTTTTAACTTTGTTTTAGATGACATGCATGGAGAACTCATTAGAGAGCAAGAAAAAGCTTATTTGGTGATTCATGATCAAAAACAACCTAAACGCATGTTTACCTATGCAACCTTTTTAATGCTGGTACACGGACTTATGTGCTGGTTAGTAGACCAACGAATTGGTTTAAATAATATTAGAATACGTTGTCTTAAACCGAACGATATTCAGGATTATCTCGTACGTTTCGGTGAAGATATTCAATTTAATGCCGAGATAAATCGAGTTGAATTCGATGCTCATTACTTAGATATTAAAATTAAAAAAGATAAAAAAGCGCTTTATGATTTTTTAGAAAAAACACCGCAAAATCTTTTAGTTCGCTTTAAAAATGAAAATGCCTTGAGCGTTCTTATTCGTCGCCATCTATTGAAACTCCATCCCGCGCAATGGCCCGAACTCAAAGATGTTGCAAAACAACTCAATATTTCAGAAGCCACCATTCAGCGCCGACTGAAACATGAAGGGGGCAGTTATCAACAAATTAAAAATGAAATCCGATGTGATATTGCCGTTGAACGTTTAAGTAAAACGAATGATTCAATTCAAGATATTAGTGAAGATTTAAGTTTCCAAGATCCAAGCGCCTTTCACCGTGCCTTTAAAAAATGGACTGGCGTCAGTCCAGGTGCGTATCGGGAAGCGACCTTTAACTCTATAGATTAAATCGTTCTTATTTTATTGATAATGAAGCCAACGTAACCCGATCATTTTGGCCATAGTCTTGAATGGTTTTAATTTCACTAAAACCATGCTCAGCAAATATATTTCGAACAGCTTGCCCCTGATCATAACCATGCTCTAGTGCAATCCAGCCTTGTGGTTTTAACCAGTTTTTCCCTTCAGCGATAATAATTTCAATATCAGCCAGTCCCTGATGATCTGCAACCAATGCACGGCGTGGTTCTGTTGCCAAAGCTTGCATGTGTTCATCTTCAGGGTCAATGTACGGCGGATTAGAAACAATTAAATCAAATTTTTGTGGCTCAAGTGCTTCAAACCAAGCGCCACAAGCGAATTTTACACGTTGCAAATTATGAGCTAGTGCATTTTCTTTTGCGACTTCTAAAGTAGGCGCATAAATATCAGTTGCTGTGACGGTCCAAGTTGGACGTTCACTCGCTAACGCAAGCGCAATTGCACCTGTCCCCGTTCCCAAATCAACAATATTTGCAGTATTTGGCAAATTTAGATTTAAAACGGTTTCAACTAAAATTTCAGTATCCGGACGTGGCACCAAAGTATCAGATGTTACTTTTAAATCGAGCGTCCAAAATGGCTGTGAACCCGTCACATAAGCTAAAGGTTCACCTTTTTGAATACGTTCAAGACCAGCTACATAGTCTTGCTCTTGTTGGGCGGTTAACTCTTGCTCAAGTCTAAACTTTAATTCAAGCGAATTGATTTTTAGAAAATGCTCAAGTAACCAAGCATTTTCTTGTCGTTCATAACTGTCAGGCTCACCACGAATTGCAAGCGCTTGAGCAATATTCATTAGCCGCCATTTTCCTGTGCAAGCATCGCAAGCTGATCTGCCTGATATTCACGATGTAAGCTGTCAAGCAATTCAGTTAAATCACCTTCCATAATCGCATCTAACTTATATAAAGTTAGGTTAATACGGTGGTCAGTCATACGACCTTGTGGATAGTTATACGTACGGATACGTTCAGAACGGTCACCAGAACCGACTAAATCACGACGCATTTCAGAAGTTGCAGCATCAGCCGCTGCACGTTTGGCATTTTCTAAACGCGATACCAAAAGGGCCATCGCTTTAGCTTTGTTTTTATGCTGTGAACGTTCTTCTTGGCACTCAACTACTGTACCTGTTGGAATGTGGGTAATACGTACCGCCGAGTCGGTTTTGTTAATGTGCTGACCACCTGCACCAGATGCACGGTAAGTATCAATACGTAAATCTGCCGGATTAATTTCAACATTGGTATCAACATCAATTTCAGGCAAAATCGCAACTGTACAAGCTGAAGTATGAACACGACCTTGTGACTCAGTCGCTGGAACACGTTGCACACGATGCGCACCACTTTCAAATTTTAAGCGACCGTAAACGCCATCGCCATCTACACGGCAAATGACCTCTTTAAAGCCACCATGCTCACCTTCATTTTCAGAAAGTACTTCTATACGCCAATTTTGTGTCTCGGCATATTTACTATACATGCGAAATAAGTCACCAGAGAAAATTGCAGCTTCGTCACCACCCGTTCCAGCGCGAATTTCTAAATAAGCTGCATTAGAGTCATTTGGATCTTTTGGAATCATCAAAATATTGAGCTGGCTTTCTAACTCTACAAGCAAATCTTTATTCGCTTGAATTTCTTCTTCTGCCATATCTTTAAAGTCAGGATCAGACTTCATCATTTCAGCAGTTTCAATATCTTCTTCTGCTTGACGGTATTTGCCCCAAACTTCGGTAATTTCAGATAAATCACTATGTTCGCGAGACAATTTACGGAAACGTTTGTTATCGGAGATGACTTCCACATCTGCAAGCAACGCGGTAAGTTCTTCATGTCGATCACAGAGTTGATCAAGTCGTAAACGGAGTGACGCTTTCATAAGAGGAAATATCTCAAAAGTCCAAAAAGCTTATCGAATGCTATATAAATAGAAGATAAGCAAAATCGTAAAATAGCGCATAGTTTACAGATTATGGCGCTTAAATGACATATATAATCAGCCAATTCATCAACTTTCACCGTAAGTAACGGCTGAACGATATAATGATTTCAGATGAGGTTTATTTACTCGCCTATAATTTAGCTTTCTCTATAAAAAAATAATAAGCCACATTTTTCACTCAACTGATAATAGAGGCTTTATTTATAAAACCTCTATTATCTGGTCTATTTATTTTAATTTTTCTAATAATGTTTTACCGACAAGAACAGCCGAGGCTGGATTTTGTCCAGTAATAAGCTCACGATCTACCACCACGTTTGGAGTCCAGGCAGTTGTACTACTTTGATATTTACCTCCTATAGACTGTAGAGCCGTTTGCGGATAGAACTTCATTTCACCACCTTTTAACAAAGCTTTTGCTTGCTCTTCTTCTTGATTGCTAATCACCGTCATTCGATAATTTTTATAAATCCATTCACCAGTTTTGACTGTTTTACCTTGTTCTAGTTGGCTAACTACTTCCGAAGCATTAGGTAAAGTTGACATTAAAGCGATAGGACCATGGCAAACCAATGCGGTAGGTTTTCCAGCTTTATGAAAAGCCGTGAGAACTTTGCCGAGCTGTTTATCTTTTAATAAGTCTTGCATGGGCGCATGTCCACCCGGAATATAAATCGCATCAAACTTATCAAACCCAATTTGCTCGATACGAGACAAACTCAAAACTGGAGAATCTTGAGGAGAGGTTAACTTTAGATTATGCAATAAACCTGCATATTGCTTTAACGCTTTTTCATCTTGGTTAAAATACATTGCACTATTTGATGACTCATCTAAAGTCGGAGCTTTACCATGAGGGGTCGCAAAAGTTACTGTGTGGCCTGCATCCAAAAGCATTTTTGTAGGCTGCATCAATTCATTAAGGTAAAAACCTGTTTTAAAAACCTGATTATTCTTTAGCTCTAATTGGGCTTCATCAGACAACACAACCAATACATGAGCTGCATTTGCACTTAACGCTGCTGAAGCGGTAATCATTGCAAACATTATTTTATTTAACATCTTCATTATTCGACCTTCATTCCAAGCATTTGCTGGATTTATAACTGGGATGGCTATATTCTATTTTTACCCCAGAGGTAGAAAAACAACTCCGTTTACAAATCTTTTTTGCGTTTGAGGACAAAATGTCTCGTCAATTTGACTACCTTGCCGATGTTGAAGTGTTTTTAATTGTAGCTGAGAAGCTTTCTATTAGCGCAGCGGCGATTTATTTGTCCACCACACCCTCCGTTATTAGTAGAACAATTACACGGCTGGAGAAAAAATTGGGTATCCAGTTTTTTAGAAGAACGACTCGCCATCTGAGCTTGACGGAAGCAGGCCAACTTTATTACGAAAAAATGCAGCATGCTTTTCAGTTAATTGACCATGCAGAACGTGTAATTCAAGGCGAACAACTGCAAATTTCTGGGAAAATCAAATTAAGTGTTCCTACAACGTATGGTCACTATCGTTTACCACCCTTACTAGAAAAATTTCTTTTGCAATATCCGGACATTCAAATTGAAATCAGTATTTCTAATCGAAACATTGATTTAATTGCTGAGGGATTTGATTTAGCTATTCGTCAAGGACATCTTCCAAATAGCTCTTTTGTGGCTCGACCTTTAGAACAAGCACCTTTAAAACTTGTTGCCTCACCCACTTATTTAAAGCGTATGGGTATTCCAAAAACGCTAGAAGAATTAAATCATCATCAGTGTATAGCCTTTGAGTTACCCAGTAATGGCAAGGTCACTCCGTGGTTCCTTAAAGATATAGATCAGGAAATTCAGTGGATACCAACAAATCGGATTTTAGTAAAAGAAGATATTTTAGGAGTCGTGTCTCTTGCTGAAAATGGACTAGGGATATGCCAGAGTTACGACTTTATTGTTAATGAAAAAATTCAACAAGGAACGCTACAGCCTTTACTTGAACGATATGCAGGTCACACACGCCCTTTCTCTTTACTATATGCACAACATAAACATATGTCTTCTGCGACAAGAGCTTTGATCAATTTTCTCTGTTCAGATCGTGAGTAATCAACTCATTAAAATTAAATGAGATTCATATTTATTTATATGGGTATTAAATATTCTATTTTAATAGAAAACATACAAACCAGACACTAAACTACAATAATGAATTGATGGTTCTCCATATTTTGAGAAACGTGTTTTGTTACATTTGCCATAACAAAAGATATAGCGTCCTGCTGCTAAGGACACGGAGTAGAAAATGAAATTAAATGCTTGGTTATGTAGTGCTGTTTTAGCAACTTCTATGGTTACTGTAGCTCATGCTGACAACACAACACATGTAGCAGCTGCTTCTGCTCTAGGTAGTGTCGCTGGTACTGCAATTGGTAAAAGCATGGGCGGTACTTCTGGCGCAACAATTGGTGCTGCTTTAGGTGGTGCTGGTGGTGCAGCTGTTGCAAGTGATCGTCGTCACCGTACAGAATCCGCAATTGGCGGCGGTTTAGGCGGTGGTGCTGGTTATACCGTTGGTAAAAGTATGGGTGGTACAAACGGTGGATACATCGGTGCTGCTTTAGGTGCGGCAGGTGGTGGTGCTTTAGGTAATAAAATTTCTAAAGACCGCGATTATGACCGATCTTCTAAACACTGGAAGAAAAAACACCGTCGTCATCATTAATTAAATTTGATGAAACGACTCTAAGCACCTTCGGGTGCTTTTTTATTAGCATCAACAAATATTCATTACCTCTCCCTTGCTCAGGATTTATTCATAAATTAATAGAAACAATACAAACCGACACAAAACACTCGTATCTCCGTTTGGCTTCTCCATAATTATCACGAAATTTTTTATTACATTTACCTCAAGATAAAAATACTGTCCTTTCAGTAAAAAGGACATGGAGTTCCAAGATGAAAATGAATATTTGGTTAGCTAGTGCAGTACTTGCAACATCGTCTATGGTGACAGTTGCACATGCAGATAATGGTACGCGTGTTGCTGCAACATCTGCTTTAGGTAGTGTAGTTGGTACAGCAATTGGTAAAAGCATGGGTGGCACAACAGGCGCAACCATTGGTGCTGCTTTAGGTGGTGCTGGTGGTGCAGCCGCAGCGAGTGACCGTCGCAATCGTACCGAAGCTGCGATTGGTGGTGCTTTAGGTGGTGGTGCTGGTTATACCGTCGGTAAAAATATGGGCGGTACCAACGGTGGCTATATCGGTGCAGCAGTAGGTGCTGCGGGTGGTTCAGCCCTAGGTCGTAAAGTTTCTGAAGATCGTAACTACGATGATCGCTATGATCGTGGTAGCCGTTACGATCGAGATGATCGTAGATATGATGATGGCGACCGTCGTTATTATAAAGGTGGTCGTCACCGCCACGACAATGGCTTACATCGTGGCTGGTATAAAAACCGCTAATTCACATATGAAACAAAAGAGCACCTTCGGGTGCTTTTTTATTAAGAGGTAAAATTTAATATCGAAAAAAAACGATATACATTACCCATTATATATCGTAGTATTTCGATATATCCCTATTCGAGAATATCGCATGCGATCACTTCAAGATACCAAGTTTTCAATTTTAGAACTTGCTCCCATTCGTAATGATAAAACCATCGAATTTTCGTTACGTCACGCATTAGAGTTAGCACAACATGCAGAGAAACTAGGTTTTGAACGTTTCTGGCTTGCAGAACATCACAACATGGATGGAATTGCGAGCTCTGCTACAGCGGTCTTACTCGGTTTTATTGCAGCACATACACAGCATATTCGTTTAGGTTCCGGCGGCATTATGCTTCCTAACCATGCTCCTTTAGTTGTCGCAGAACAATTTGGAACACTTGCTACGTTATATCCAAACCGTATTGAACTTGGCTTAGGCCGTGCTCCTGGTACAGATCAACTTACCATGCGAGCTCTACGTCGTGGACATCAAGAAACAGAAGACCAGTTTCCAAGAGATGTTGTCGAAATCTTAAAATATTTCGATGTACCTCAAGCAGGGCAAAAGATTATTGCAACGCCAGGGCAAAATACCCATGTTCCTGTTTGGTTACTTGGGTCTAGCCTATTTAGTGCACAACTCGCAGCGAAACTTGGTCTACCCTACTCATTTGCATCTCATTTTGCACCACGTATGTTAGGTCAAGCGATTCAGCTCTATCGAGAGAACTTTGAGCCTTCTGAGTACTTAGATAAGCCTTATGTTTCTATGGGTGTACCTGTTGTTGTGGCAGATACAGATGAGGAAGCTCAGTTCTTAGCAACGAGTGCGTACCAACGTGTATTAGGTTTAATTCGTGGCGAAAGTTTAAAGCTTAAACCACCAGTTGAATCAATGCAGGGATTATGGAATACAGCAGAACAGCTTTCTGTTGAAAATTTCTATGCAATGGCTCAAATTGGTTCTGTAGATACAGTTCGCTCTGGTTTACAAAAACTTTTAGCGACATACGATGTTGATGAATTTATTTTCACATGCGATGTATACGATACAGCTAAACGTTTAGAAAGCTTTACACAACTAATGAACGTAAAAACAGGACATTAAACTCCGCTTCGCATGCCCATACTTGAATTGATTTCGAGTATGGGATGACCATCTATCTGAAAAGACTTTACCCCAACTTCCTGCTTGGTTATTTATATTAAAACGATAAAAACATCATGATTTAAAAACCAAAAGGACTTTTGGAAAAATGAGTATTAATATTAAAAATAACACTTCAAAATCAGTAATTTTTCAAAATACCTCTCAAGATTTTGAAGACTTTACTGGTCAAGTGATTTCATCAACCTCAATTAAAGAATTTGATTTTTCACATTCATCTGTCGCGATTATTGGTACAAATCAAGATACCGTGACCCATCTTGAAAAAATCTGTCAACAAGCAAAATTTGTGACCGTATTTCAAATCACACCTCACTTTATTTTGCCCCACAGTCAAATGGGCACAAATAAGTTAATTACCCATCCTCTCATTATCAAAAACCGGAGATTATTTAACAATCGAGTAAAAAGTCTTTTGGCTTTACGTTTTCTTGATACTCAAGTGAGTGAAACATGGCTTAAGCGCCTTTTAACACCCAATATGGCAACGGCTAAAAAGGTATTTTTTAAATCTGATAGCTATTATGCGGCACTCCAAAAATCCAACTGTAAATTACAAACTTGGCCGATTGTTAAAGTTAACCATAAATCAATTCATAGTATGGACGGCATAGAACAACCTGTTGATATCATTATTAGAGCAACCGTATAAAAATAAAAAAAGCATGGTTTTTAAGCCATGCTTTTTTATTTACTCATATTTTTGCAAATTGCCATGATCATCGTAATGCAAAATGACCCGTTGTTTCTTTTGCAATTCACTTAACATCTCGGAGCTAACCGAAAATTGGGCGGCTAACAGTTCAACAGAACTATTAGGAGCCTTAGCTCTTCGGTCCTCGCCACTAAACCTAATCCAGTTATAACTCGCCCATAAAATTAAAATGAGCGCACTAATTCCGATGAGCAAAGCTAAATGTAATAAAGTCTTAACTTCTGATATATGGTCAACCCAGACATAATCATAAATTAAGTGTCCTTCAAAAACCCACAAAAACAGTGAAACCAATGGAAACAACAACCACATCAAACAAAACCAACCGATGGTTTGTAATGTATAGTTTGCCGTTTTATTTTTGACGTATTCTGGCTGGTCAATATATTCAGGAATATCTAACGTTTCGATATCCTTATTTTCCTCAAGTTTCATGGGTTATCTCCACGGAAGCCTCGGTCTGGGCTTACCCAGCGGGCACGTTTTTTAGTGTTAAATAAAGTCTTTGGTACCGCAACAACACTTGTGAACAAAGTCAGTAGCCAGAAAAATAACGGATACCAAATGACCCAAAAATAATTTCTAAAGAAGCGGCTACGGTCATAGCGTTGATCAATCCACAGACTCACCAAAAACTGGATTAAACATGTGCCACCGAGTATTACACCGTACCACTGTGGCATAAGCGTTTTGATCTGCCATTGCTGAGGCAACTCAATAAACAATCCCACAAAAAATAGCGTAAAGATCAGAATCATGACATAAGACCAGATAATACTGACTAGTGCCTCAATCATGACTGGCCACATTCTGCGAACACGAAGTTTGAACATTTGTGGAATATATTCTATAAGAACCTCTACCCCACCTTGAGCCCAACGAAGGCGTTGCTTCCATAACCCTTTAAATGTCTCAGGCATATAGATATAACAAAGCGCTTGTGGAATATACTGAATATCCCAATGGTCGAGCTGTAGCTTCCATGAAATATCAATATCTTCGGTAATTTTATCATCTGACCAAAAACCGACTCGAACGAGTGCTGTTTTACGAAATGCCGCAATCACACCCGATACTGTAAAAATACGACCATATGTACGCTGCGCACGTTTAATCAAACCAATAATCGAAGAAAACTCACCAACCTGTAATTTTCCTAAAATACTAGATCGGTTTAAAATTCGTGGGTTGCCCGTTACAGCACCAATTCGCGGGAAGTTAATAAATGGCTGCATTAACCAAAGTACGGCGTGCGGATGTAACAATGCATCGCCATCAATACAAACAAGATATTCGTATTTACTCACCAATACTCCCGATCTTAAAGCTACGGCCTTACCCTGATTTTCTGCTAAGTGCACAACCCGAAGTCGTGAATCTTGTGCTGACAATTCATCTAGAATTTCAACTGTCCTGTCACTACTTCCATCATTAACGGCGATCACTTCAAAATTAGGATATTTGGTTTGCAGTGCATAACGAATTGTTTGGCGTACTTGGGCTTCTTCGTTAAAACACGGAATGATGATACTGCATCCTTCGCTGGTCGGTTCAGGAAGTGCTTGTTCGCGGTATTCTCTTTTAAAGAAGAACCAAAGTCCCCCTACCATCCATGTCCAAGCCATCAGTAAGGGATATAAAAAGGCAAAAGCAAATAGAATATCAAGTAATACTCTCATTACTTTTTCCCCTCTACCAATTCAGCAAAAGGCTGATACATCACAGGACTAGCATTCAGACTAATTGGATTATACAAATATTGATGAACATCTTTTGATTTTTCAAAGTCATAGCCATCGATACCAAATTTCTGGATTCCTACTCGCTGAATCGAAAAAAGTCCTTGCTGTACTTCTTCCCAAGCAGTTTTTTGCGAGTTTTCTGGTAATTCTAAAGTCAGCATTATTCTTTGCTTATCATTTTCATTAAGTGTATTTAAAAGCATTAGCAACTCATTAAATTGCTTTTTCTTACCAATCACATCGAACTTCAAATTGACTAAATCATGTTGTAATAAAAGCGTTTTGATAAGCTCAGGTAGCTTTTCCACATGATCTAAATCAGGTGTAAGTAATAAACTAAACTGCGCCTGATTACTCATATTTAAATAAGGTTTGACCGCTTTTTTAGTCATTTGACTCAGTTGTGCGAGCTGTTTTGATTGCTCAATACAACTGTTTTCTTGCACTGTTATTTTTTGCATTGCGCAATTTAAAGATGTTCCCGCATTAAGTTGAACACCACTTAAATTACTGTTAAAGCGTGCGATATCTTTAGCCAAATCTACAGTTAAAAATGGTTTATCTTTTTGCGGATAAGCTGGTAATTCTAATATTACCGATTGACCCGCACGAGTTTGAGCCTGCCATAAACTACGGTTTAAAATATCTTGTTGAACAGGCATTTTATTTGTAGGGAAATAAGCAACATCGTATTGCCCATCTCCGTTTTTATCTTCCAAAGGCTTTAAGATTAGAGCATTGTTTTTTAGGCTATATAGTTTTGATAACAACTGCCCTAGTTTTTCATCGGTCAGAGCATTTTGTGGCGCTGCTAACTGCTTTAAATCCATACTCACAAAATGACGAGGTTGCTTAAATAAATCTGACTCTTCAAAGTTCAAAATATTTAACATGCCTTCGGTGAGCTGTTCAGCTGTAGGGTTACCTATAACCAAGCTTCGTTTAAATGTTGAATCACTCACCCGATTCATACCATCACGACCCAAACTGAAAGAAAACTCAAAGCCTGCTTGCTGCGCTAGTTTTTCCAGTTGCTCATTCACAGCACCATAAGGCCAAATAATTGCTTTCGGATTAACACCGACTTCTTTTTTCAAAACGGCGTAGGATTTTTTCAAATCCTGCAAAATACGTTGTTGATATTCTGCATCTGTTTCATAACGTGATTGCGATTTTAAATAGGCATAAGAAGTTGCAGTTGGTTGCTCATTGCCTTGAGGATTGGCCAATACGCCATGATGCAAATCGTCACTATGGCTTGCAAACTCGGCTAAGCCCGATGCTTGCATTTCACGAACTTGAGCCCAGTTCACCAAGTTACCCTGCCCATAAGCTTCATAACCTGCCTGAGTATTGCCATTTAACCAACTGGTTGGAAGAGCAAAAACTGCTGGAATTTTATATTGCTTAAGTAAAGGAAATACTCGGCTATAACTACTCAATGCACCATCATCGAAGGTAAGTAGAATAGAGTTATGAGGCAATTCTTTACCTTGCTTACGCGCCTCTTCAATATCTTTTAAGCGAATCGGTTTCCAATCAGACTGACTGAGCCAATCGAGAAACTGCGCCAGATTATTGGTCTGAATCGCATAAACATCGCGGTCACCTTCCTTTAATACGTCATCTCGTACATCATGAAAAGTTAAAGAAACTGTATGATTTTTTGGTAGTTCAGTTTCAATGCGGGCATGAGAAAATTGTACGGGTAATAATGTTGAAGCAAACACACAGCTCAACATTTTTGACTTCATATTATTCATTAAAAACGCCCTTCAAATCCGAAAATACCGTAGGTATGTTGTTCATCATGACCATCGTATGGATGGTATTGCCAACCAATTCCATAATTAAGTTGCCAGGTCCGTGAGAGCTGCCATTGATGTTGATATTGCAAAGAATATGTTGGTCGAGCTGAGTAATCTGCTTGTTTATAAAGCCCGACTCCAGCTTCAAAATGCTGCTTAAATGAGCGTTCGTATTCTCGCCAAGTGACCCAGTCATGACTTAAATTCAACTCAGCACTGTAGTGATTGCTTGGGCTAAAGTAAGCTGTCTGATCTTGGCTATTACTGCCATAAAATCCACGAACAGTTCCGTAGGTAATATGGTGAGGCGCATCAAATAATCGCTCGCGCCAAAAAGTAGAAAATTCTTGTTGTTTATTACCGTCGCTTATATCCGTTAAACCATAACTTGCCCCAATTTGACGTGACTCATCTTTTTGCCATGTCAAAGCGGCACGGTAAGCTTGCCCATCCTCACCAGCGTCAATTGCCTGCAATGGAATATTAGCTTGACTGTCATATTGCAATTGATATTGCCAGTGATCGTTTAACCATTGCGACCAATCAAGACGAACTCCTGCTTGTCCACCATCCGTACTTTGCGAAAAAATTGCCGATAATGCCTTACGGTTCGCTTGCCACTCAGCACCGACGCCATAACGTTGGTCATGCACATCACCAAAACGATATTCTCCGAAACGATCTTGATGCCAAGCAAATAGACGATAATTATCTTTAATCCACGGGCTATTAAGACGAGTTTCCATTTCGCGGTCTTTTAAACCATTTTGCCCACTCACAGTATCGCTATTCTCTGCTTTACTCTGGCCCCAAGTCGTTGAGTGCGAGATGGTTGCTCTATCACGATCATCCAACTCCTTTCGACTTTTAATTACACCGCTATCTTCAGGATAATATTGCAAAAGAGTTTCTGTGCTTTTGCGCCACTCAGGAATATCCCCTAAAGCCTGAGCATTTTGCATCTGGTTAATTCGAGTGTCTTTGGCAACTGGTGTTAAACCATTTAAACGAGCAATTGTTTGTTTGGACTGTAAAGGTTTATCTCTCCAACGCTCAACACGAGCCAAATTATTAATTAAACCTTCGTTGGCAGGTGCAAGATCTACTTGTTTGTTGAAGTGTTTTTCTGATTGATCCAAATGATTTGCATAAGCTAAATGCATACCTTGTAAAGCAATATAATCATCACGATCAGGATGGCTTGATTTATCTACTCCTTTCGCTTGACTATATTTATACGTAGGGATTAACCGATCAACATCACTTAAAAGTTGTTCAGCTTGTTTATATTTTTCTTGTTCAATATATGAATAGTACAGTCCAGTATATACCGTCATATCTGAATAGTTTTTTTCAGCAAGCAAGGTTTTAAAAGCAAGCTCAGCTTGTTGCGGCTGCCTTTCAGCCAAATAACTATCAGCGATCGCATGACGAATATAGGCAGGTAGTTTTTCTAGAAGTACATTTAATTTAGTAAATTGATCTAATACCGTACGGCTACGCCCGCGGAAATCTAAGGCATAAATATAGTCATAATGGAATCTTAAATAATTAGGATCTGACGGTTGAATCAAAGGCTGCATTTGCTCGCCTTGCTTCAACACAGCATCAAGCTCAGCAAAAGCTTCACTATCTGCCATGCCTTCCCGATTCAAATATTTATAACGAGTAATTGCGTTATTTACACGTTGAGAAAATTCACTCACTTGTAGCCAGTGTTGTAACGATTCAGTTTGTGGATTTTTATCGCTGGCAAGCACTAACTGCTGAGCCTTGTTATAGGCTCCTACAGCCGCTAAGTCATAACTGTATTCTTGTAAAACGGCAAAAGACTTCGGCTGCTGCTTATATGCTTGTTCAATTACAGATAAAGCATCTACAGGCGAATTGATAAGTCGATATGCATAGGCGATTTGTACAAGTTGATCAGTCTTCAGATTTTTAGTATTAATCTTTGCTAACTGTGCTTTGCCATTTACAACATCTTTAGCTTCAGCATATAAAACTGCCAGCAAAATCTGTCCATCAGGCGTTTTTTGAATATTAAATTTATTTGACCAAGCAATCGCATCTTTAAAGTGTTTAAAATCACGAAAATTACGTATTAAAGGTAACTGTCCATATTCTGGAAAAGTAACTAAATTAATATTCGCTAAATGCTGAGAAAAAGTTACTAGATCTTTTTTTTCATTTGACATTACAACTAAATAATCAGCTAGCAATTTTTGATCATGCGGATAGGTTTTTAGCAATTGATCCAGTTGCAATATTGCTTGGTGAGTTTGTCCAGTTTTGTAAGTGTGAATAGCTTGCTCTCGCAATTCATCCACTTGAGCGGCATATAAATTAAGTGGCAAGATATATACCAATGAAAAAACACATTTTTTTAGCATTTTGATAATCGGATAGTCCCATATCGAGGTGGGAAAGTATAATTAAAATCAGAAACTAATCACATAATACCAAAAAAGTGTGATCTACTTAACATTTCATGAATTATGGATTTTTTATGGATGCTTTTTTAAAATATTTAGCAAAATTAAATAATTAGAATTTTTAAACTTACTCAAATATATACATTTCTTTTCAATACTCTTATTTTATTTCACAATTGGATTATAAAAACCTTACAGGCCGATAACCAATAAAAACGTTTTAATAACTTTTTGTTTTATATTTAAAACTTTTATTTTTCTGATGTTTTATATTTAAAACCATTCAATTTAATTACAAATAAATATGTATAAATTGAATGGTTAAAATAAAGAGTTGATTAAATTAACCAATACGACGTTTTAATCCTGTCATTTGTAAAACACGTGTTGAAATTTCTTCAATCGACATTTCAGTCACGTTTAAATATTTAATCCCTTCTGAAATATAGATTCCTTCAATTGCTCTAAGTTCCATTTGGCATTGACTAAAACTTGCATAACGACTATTCGCTTTACGTTCACTACGAATCGCAACTAATCGCTCAGCATCAATCATTAAACCAAACAATTTACTGCGATGCGGTCTTAGTACTGCTGGCAAACGGTTATCATCCAAATCTTCTTCTGTTAAAGGATAGTTTGCAACACGGATACCGAATTGAAGAGATAAGTAAATAGAAGTTGGAGTTTTACCCGAACGAGAAACGCCAATTAAGATTAAATCCGCTTTATCATAATGACGAGTACGCGCTCCATCATCATTATCAAGCGCAAAATGAACAGCATCAATACGAGCTTTATAAGATTCAGAATCGGTTACGGCATGTGTCTGCCCAACTAATGTCGTAGGAGGCGTACCTAACTCTTGTTCCAATTTGCTGATTAAACCTTCAAACACATCAAGATTAACTGCTTTAGCGGTATTAATGATTTCTCGTACGTGTGGATCAACTAAAGTATCAAAGACTAAAGGTAGGCAACCATCTTTGGTTTGACATCTATTAATTTCAATCACAACATCCATTGCCGCCTCTTCAGTTGTAATATACGGCATGATATGAATATCAAAATCAACATTGGGAAATTGTGCTAATAACGAATGTCCAAGAGTCTCGGCAGTAATTGCAGTTCCATCAGAAATAAAAAAAACGCTCCGTCTAAACTGTTTACTTTCTGACATTAAAATTCTCCTTAAACATTTGTCTTAGTGCTATATAATCTTTATAGTAAACTGATCTTACATGACTGTCGCTTAGTATAATTCTCAACTAAGCACTTTATTTTTATAATTTCATGCCAAGATAGACATTAATACTGCAAAAGTGGAGTGAAAACTTTGGAAGCGCGCGTAATCGGTCTAGAAAAATTAGGGAAACACGATGTCGAACTCGTAGGTGGGAAAAACTCATCTTTGGGTGAAATGATCAGCCATTTATCAAATGCTGGTGTATCGGTACCTGGCGGTTTTGCAACTACTGCTGATGCCTATCGTGAGTTCTTAGATCAAAGCGGTCTTAACGCTCGAATTCAAGCAGAACTTGCTCAACTCAACGTCGATGACGTAAATGCTCTTGCAGAAACAGGCGCTAAAATTCGTCAATGGATTGTAGAGACTCCACTCACTGCAGCCCTAGAACAAGAAATTCGCGCCGCTTTTACAACTCTTTCTAACGGCAACCCAGAAATCGCGGTTGCCGTTCGTTCATCTGCAACTGCTGAAGATTTACCAGATGCTTCATTCGCAGGTCAGCAAGAAACTTTCTTGAATATTCGCGGTATTGATAACGTTCTTATTGCGATTAAAGAAGTATTTGCTTCTTTATATAATGACCGCGCGATTTCTTACCGTGTACACCAAGGTTTTGACCATGACGTTGTTGCACTTTCTGCAGGTGTTCAGCGTATGGTTCGCTCAGAAACTGGCGCTGCGGGTGTAATGTTTACACTTGATACTGAGTCTGGTTTCCGCGAAGTTGTATTTATTACAGCATCTTATGGTTTAGGTGAAATGGTTGTACAGGGTGCAGTTAACCCAGACGAATTTTACTTATCTAAACCATTATTAAATGCTGGTAGACATTCAGTTTTACGCCGTAACCTTGGTTCAAAACACCAGAAAATGATTTATGGTGAAGAAGGTTCTGCTGGTAAATCAGTTGTTGTTGTTGATGTTGAAAAACAAGAGCGCCAACAATTTGCTTTAAATGATCATGAGTTACAAGAGCTAGCTAAACAAGCGCTTATTATTGAGCAGCATTACGGTGCGCCAATGGATATCGAATGGGCAAAAGATGGCGATGATGGTCAAATTTACATTGTTCAAGCTCGCCCTGAAACAGTAAAAAGCCGTCAAAATGTAGGCACAATGGAGCGCTACCTTCTTAAACAAAGAGGTACTGTTCTTTGTGAAGGCCGTTCAATTGGTCAACGTATTGGTTCTGGTAAAGTCCGTATCATTAATTCAATTAAAGAAATGGACAAAGTTCAAGAAGGCGACGTTCTTGTATCAGATATGACCGATCCTGATTGGGAACCGGTAATGAAGCGTGCGGCGGCAATTATTACTAACCGCGGTGGTCGTACATGTCACGCGGCAATTATTGCACGTGAACTTGGTGTACCTGCTATTGTAGGCTGTGGTAACGCAACAGAAGTATTGACTGATGGTCAAGAAGTAACTGTTTCTTGTGCTGAGGGTGACACTGGCTTCATTTACGAAGGTGCTTTAGATTTTGAAGTTCAACGTAACTCAATTGAATCTATGCCTAAGCTATCGTTCAAAATTATGATGAACGTAGGTAACCCTGACCGCGCGTTTGACTTTGCTCAAATTCCAAATGAAGGTATTGGTCTTGCTCGTCTTGAGTTCATTATTAACCGTATGATCGGCGTGCATCCTAAAGCCCTACTCAACATTGATAGCCTACCGCGTGAAACTCGTGCTGCGGTTCTAACTCGTACTGCGGGTTATGCTTCACCAGTAGATTTCTATGTTGAAAAATTGGTTGAAGGTATTGCGACTCTTGCTGCTGCATTCGGTGACAAGCCTGTTATCGTTCGTATGTCTGACTTCAAATCAAATGAATATGCAAACTTGATTGGCGGTAAGTTATACGAGCCTGAAGAAGAAAACCCGATGCTCGGTTTCCGTGGTGCAAGCCGTTATGTATCTGATAACTTCCGTGACTGTTTCGAATTAGAATGCCGTGCACTTAAAAAAGCTCGTGATGAAATGGGTTTAACCAATATTCAAATCATGATTCCTTTTGTACGTACTGTATCTGAAGCAAAACGCGTTATTGAGTTACTTGCACAAAATGGTTTGAGACGCGGTGAGAATGGCTTAAAAGTAATCATGATGTGTGAATTACCAACTAACGCTTTGTTAGCTGAACAGTTCCTAGAGCATTTTGATGGCTTCTCTATTGGTTCGAATGACTTAACTCAGTTAACCCTAGGTCTTGACCGTGACTCAGGTATTGTTTCACACCTATTTGACGAGCGTGATGCAGCAGTTAAAGCACTTCTTTCAATGGCAATTCATGCCTGCCGTAAAGCGGGCAAATATGTAGGCATCTGTGGTCAAGGTCCTTCAGACCATCCAGATCTTGCAAAATGGTTAATGGAACAAGGTATTGAGTCTGTTTCTCTTAATCCAGACTCAGTTTTAGATACATGGTTCTTCCTTGCTGAAGAAAAAATCAAGCAAATCTAATATGTTATAAAAAAAGGCCCATCCGTGGGTCTTTTTTCATCTTTAGAATAGAGAATTTTTATTTATGCAAATTTACTTGGCACGTAATAATCAACAAGCTGGGCCTTACACCTTAGAACAAGTAAATCAAATGTTGGCTAGCCAACAAATTTTGTTAACTGATTTAGCTTGGCATGAAGGCATGACAGAATGGAAAGCTTTAGGAGAATTAACCCAAGGTAAACTTGTATATCAACCTATCGGTTATTCTGCACCTGTCATAAACACAAACAGCTCACCTAACGAAACTATTCGTCAAATTCGTGTAGAACCTAAAATTCACGAACTTGCCTCTATTCCATCTCGAGCTTTGGCAAAAATTATTGACTTATTGCTTTGGTTACCAATAGCCGCAATTCCGTCTTTTTTCTTTAATGAATCTCAGTATAAGCAATTATTTGAATTGCAAAAACAAATGCAATCAGCTGAAGTTGCTTCAACTAAAGCAGCAGAGCTACAACATCAACTTTTTACTTTAATTCCTATTGAAGCTTGGCATTCTATGCTTGTTTACGTCGTAATCATGCTTGCAATTCAAGCCTTTCTTTTAACAAAATATGGGCAAAGTATAGGTAAGAAAATTGTTGGAATTAAAATTGTAGATGCCGAGAGCAATGGTAAAGTTAATTTAACTCGCATCTTCTTATTAAGAAGTATTGTTTTCATCATACTCAACTTGTTGTTTATGCCTATTAGTACAATTATTGACTACGCTTTTGCATTAGGGCAAAAGAGACAGGCACTACATGACAAAATTGCAAGAACAAAAGTGATCAAATGATAGTGAATGACTCATTCATTTAAGGTCTAAAAAAAAAGGAGGCACCTCGCCTCCTTTTTTCTATAGAGAGTTGATATTTAAATAAAAGCTCCATATAGATTGGATACCCTACAAAAAAAATCGGGTTTTAAAACAATTATTTCAGACTACTTTATGTATAGCTTAGTTTGTCGATATGAGGCATAATGCCCTACAACGTAGCGGTGTCATATAATTGAGAAGTCTAAATTTAAGGATTAGCGTTCTCAATCATGCGACACTTTAATCGCTATCCCATATTTAATTAGGGAATGGGACTCTTCACCGAGGTTGTAAAATGAGACAAACGATTTTAGCTGTATTGTCTTTATCAACGCTTGCCGCACTTTTGACTGGGTGTGGTGGTGATATGGTACTTCTAAACTCTAAAGGTCCAGTTGGTCAAGGTCAAAGTGACCTTATGATGACTGCGATCTATTTAATGTTACTTGTGGTGATTCCTTCAATCATCATGGCATTATGGTTTGGTTGGAAATATCGCGCGTCAAATAAAGATGCAGACTATAAACCTACATGGGCACACTCAACTACAATTGAAGTTGTAGTATGGGGTATCCCTGTCATTATTATTGGTATTCTAGCTTGGTTAACTTGGTGGGGTTCCCACAAGTATGACCCATACCGTCCTTTAGAATCAGATAAAGCTCCTTTAACTATTCAAGTTGTTGCAGAACAGTTTAAGTGGATCTTCATTTATCCTGAACAAAACATTGCAACTGTTAACGAAGTACGTTTCCCTGAAAAAACTCCGTTAAGCTTTAAAATCACCTCTAACTTTACAATGAACTCATTCTTCATTCCACAGTTAGGCGGCCAGATTTATGCAATGGCAGGTATGCAAACTCACCTTCATTTGTTAGCAAATGAAACTGGCGTATATCGTGGTTTCTCTTCTAACTACTCAGGTTACGGTTTCTCTCAAATGCGTTTCAAGGCGCATAGTGTTACAGAGCAACAGTTCAACGAATGGGTAGCAGCTGTAAAAGCGGGTAATGGTTCTACTATTAATCCAGAAGCAGTTCAAAAAACTACGCTTGACCAAGCTGAATTAGCAACCTTACGTGATGGTGACCGTTCTAAGCACCAGATCGAGCATTTAGTAAATCGTGCTAAAGCTGCTGGTGATCAAGAAGCGCTTGCTAAAGCTGAAGCTATGAAACCGTTCCCGACTAAGCCACACCCTGTGACTTATTACTCTTCAGTTGAACCACAATTGTTTGAAACAATTATCAACCATTATATGAGTAACTATCATGGTGTTGACCACTCTGCTGCGCATGCAACAGCTGAACACGCTGCTCAAGGGGAATAAGACATGGATATGATTTTTGGTAAACTGGGTTGGGACTCTATCCCGACAGAGCCAATCGTGCTTGTCACCATGGTCCTTATGGCACTTGGTGCAATTGTTGTGCTTGGCGGTATCACCTATTTCAAAAAATGGGGATACTTGTGGAATGAGTGGTTTATTACGGTAGACCATAAAAAAATTGGTATCATGTACATTCTTGTATCTGTGGTCATGCTTTTGCGTGGTTTCGCCGATGCAATTATGATGCGTCTACAACTTTTCCTCGCTAAAGGCGGCGGCGAAGGTTATCTACATCCAGACCATTACGACCAGATCTTCACCGCACACGGTGTAATCATGATCTTCTTCGTAGCAATGGGTCTTGTTGTTGGTATGATGAACATCTCTGTACCATTACAGATTGGTGCTCGTGACGTTGCATTCCCATTATTGAACTCTTTAAGCTTCTGGTTATTCGCTGGTGCTGCTGGTTTGATGATGCTTTCACTTGTATTAGGTGAATTTGCTGCGACTGGTTGGATGGCTTACCCTCCTCTGTCTGGCATTCAATATTCTCCTGGTGTAGGTGTTGACTACTATATCTGGGCACTTCAGGTTTCTGGTCTAGGTACGCTTTTATCTGGTGTTAACTTCTTCGTTACCATCATAAAAATGCGTGCACCTGGCATGAAATTAATGGACATGCCTATTTTTACGTGGACTTCACTTTGTACGGCTGTATTAATCATTGCATCGTTCCCTGTATTAACAGGTACACTTGCAATGTTAACTCTAGACCGTTACTTCGGTTTCCATTTCTTCACAAATGAGCTTGGCGGTAGCCCAATGCTTTATGTGAACTTGATCTGGACATGGGGTCACCCTGAAGTATATATCTTAGTATTACCAGCATTTGGTCTATACTCAGAAATCGTTGCAACCTTCTCTCGTAAAGCGTTGTTCGGTTACAAGTCTATGGTGTATGCAACTATCGCGATTACAGTTCTTGCGTTCGTTGTATGGCTTCACCACTTCTTTACCATGGGTGCTGGTGCGAACGTTAACGCGTTCTTCGGTATCATGACCATGGTTATTGCGATTCCTACTGGTGTGAAAATCTTCTCTTGGTTATTCACCATGTATAAAGGTCGCATCACCTTTACTACTCCAATGTTGTGGACGCTTGGCTTCCTTATTACATTTGGTATCGGTGGTTTAACTGGTGTACTTATGGCTGTTCCACCTGCGGACTTCCTTGTACACAACTCATTATTCTTGATCGCTCACTTCCATAACGTAATTATCGGTGGTGTGGTGTTTGGTATGTTTGCCGGCATCATTTACTACTGGCCAAAAATGTTTGGTTGGAAGCTCAATGAAGCATGGGGTAAAGCTGCGTTCTGGTTCTGGTTCTTCGGTTTCTATTTTGCATTCATGCCACTTTATATCCTTGGTTTCATGGGTATGACTCGTCGTTTGAATACATATGACAACCCAGAATGGGATCCTTACCTTGCAATTGCATTATTTGGTGCTGTTCTCGTTGCGATTGGTATTGCATGTTTCTTAATGCAAATCATTGTTGGTTTCTTACAACGCAAAGACAACATGGACCTTACAGGCGATCCATGGGATGCACGTACGCTTGAATGGGCGACTTCTTCCCCTGCTCCGTTCTATAACTTTGCGCATGAACCAGATGCAAGCGGTATTGACCGTTTCTGGACTGACAAAGAAAATGGTGTAGCATACGCAC
Organism: Acinetobacter sp. DMC2; assembly: GCF_056314305.1. Lineage (NCBI taxonomy): Bacteria > Pseudomonadati > Pseudomonadota > Gammaproteobacteria > Moraxellales > Moraxellaceae > Acinetobacter > Acinetobacter sp. DMC2. The sequence goes on from NZ_JBQUYP010000001.1 coordinate 324,618, forward strand.
GTAACACTAAATATGAAGACATCCACATGCCGACTGATCGTGCTGCTGGTTTTGTCATTGCAATGTTCATTACTCTTCTTGGCTTTGCACTCATCTGGCATATTTGGTGGCTCGTTGTTGTTTCATTCGTTTCAGCTGTTGTTAGCTTGATCGTAAGCTCATTCACTAAGAATGTTGATTACTACGTTCCTGCTGCTGAAGTTGAGCGTATTGAAAACGAACGCTATGCTTTACTTGAAAAACACTTGAAGAAGGACTAAGGAAATGGCTGAAGTACTTCATCACGACAACCACGGCCACGATGGTCATCATGAACATGATGATACTGACTTAACGGTCTTTGGTTTCTGGACATACTTGATGAGTGACTTGATTCTTTTCGGATCACTCTTCATTGCGTTCGCTGTATTAAGCAGTCATATTCCACCAGGAACTCCAAGTGCATATGACCTGTTCCATGATTCATTAGGCTACGTTTTAACTGAAACATTTGCCTTATTGATTTCATCGGTAACTTTCGGTTTTGCTGTACTTGCATCTTATAAAAAGAATGTAAATCAAGTTATTACTTGGTTATTTATTACATTCCTTTTTGGTGCAACGTTCATTGGAATGGAGCTTTATGAGTTCCATCACCTTGTAGAAGAAGGTCATGGTCCAACTCACAGTGCATTCTTATCATCGTTCTTTACTTTGGTTGGTACACACGGTATCCACGTAACTTCTGGTTTAGTGTGGATGTTGGTATTGATGTATCAAATCAAAACTAAAGGTTTGACATTACCGAATACACGTCGTCTAGCTTGCTTAAGCTTGTTCTGGCACTTCCTTGACATCGTTTGGATCTGTGTATTCAGCGTCGTTTACTTACTGGGAGTTCTCTAATGAGTAGTCATGACCATAATGCTGCAGGTGCGTCACACGGTAACTTTAAGCAATACACTGTTGGATTTATCCTTTCTGTTATCCTCACCATCATCCCGTTCGGGATGGTGATGGCGGGTGGTTTCAGTCGTGGCATCTTAGTTACAGTAATTGCTATCGCTGCTGTTGCTCAGGTTCTTGTACAACTTGTGTACTTCCTACACATGAATACATCATCTGAACAACGCTGGAATATGATTGCATTCATCTACACAATCTTATGTATCGCTGTGCTTTTAATCGGTTCTGTGTGGATTATGAATTACCTTCACTACAATATGATGATCTAAACTGATTGTCATGTTGAAAAAATATCTATTCCTGACTAAACCAGGAATTCTCTTCGGTAATTTCATTACCACCTTGGGCGGCTTTTTCTTAGCCGCCCAAGGCTCTATAGACATCTTATTATTACTACTCACCTTACTTGGAACAACTTTAGTTGTCGCTTCTGGTTGTGTTGTAAATAATGTGATAGACCAAGACATCGACACAAAAATGCAGCGCACGCAAAACCGTGCATTAGTCAAAAAAACCATCTCTCCTACTGTTGCACTTATATATGCATTTGTTCTTGGACTTATCGGTTTTAGTATTTTGTGGTTTGGTGTAAATGCTTACGCTTTCTTGTTTGCAATGATTGGTTTTATTGTCTATGTCGGTTTTTATAGTTTGTGGACAAAACGTACCTCAATTCATCAAACCGTCATTGGTAGTATTTCCGGAGCGAGCCCTCCTGTTATTGGTTATACAGCAGTAACTCATCATTTTGATGTAGCCGCTTTACTTTTGTTTTTAGCTTACGCGCTATGGCAAATGCCACATTCATGGGCAATTGCTATTTATCGTTTTGACGATTACAAAAATGCGGGAATCCCCATTCTGCCTGTTGCACGTTCTATTTATCGCACGAAAGTAGAGTGTGTCATTTATATTGTGTTGTTTGCAGCCGTATTGAATGGTTTATATTGTTTTGGCTATACCAATATATTTTTTCTAGTAACCTTTAATGCATTAACAGCATATTGGTTCTATTTATCAATTATTGGCTTTAAAGCTGAAAATGACCAACTTTGGGCTAAACGTTTTTTCCTTTACTCGGTCATATTAATTACCCTGTTAAGTTTGAGCTTTAGCTTTACCTATCAATCCCCTGCTCCAAATCTTCCTCTCTTTTAAATAAGGGAGGATTTCCTCCTCGATAGTAAAGAAGTTTTACTTTTCTCATCAAAAGATTTGTTTTTAGTCGAACTTTTACTTATAATTCAGCCTTCGCAAATTTTGCGACATAACTTTCAAGTTATGACTCCTTGCTTCTAATTTTTTATTTATTAGGGGCTGTTTAAACCGTAAGGAGCTGACAATGCGTCATTACGAAATCGTACTTTTAGTACACCCAGATCAAAGCGATCAAGTTGTAGGTATGGTTGAACGCTATATCTCTCAGATCAAAGAAGCTGAAGGTCAAATTCACCGTTTAGAAGATTGGGGCCGTCGTCAATTGGCTTACCCAATTAACAAAATTCACAAAGCGCACTACATTCTTATGAATGTTGAGTGTGGTCAAACTACACTTGATGAGTTAGAAGAATTGTTCCGTTATAATGACGCGATCATTCGTAACCTTATCATTCGTCGTGAACACGCAATCACTGAAGAGTCATTGCTTGCTAAAAGTGCTGAAGAAAAGCGTGCGCGTAAAGCTCAACGTGAAGAAGCACAGCAAGTTGCTCAAGACGCTGAATAAGGAGAACATCAATGGCACGTTTTTACCGTCGTCGCAAGTTCTGCCGCTTTACAGCTGAGAATGTTGTGTACATCGACTACAAAGATATCGATACTTTAAAACAGTACATCACTGAAAACGGCAAGATTGTTCCTAGCCGTATCACTGGTACTAAAGCTCGTTATCAACGTCAATTAGCTCTTGCTATCAAGCAAGCTCGCTACTTGTCTTTGATTCCGTACACTGACAACCATAAGTGAGGTGATCTGTGGACGTTATCTTATTACAACGCATTAAGAACCTTGGTAAATTAGGCGATAAAGTATCAGTTAAAGCTGGTTACGGCCGTAACTTCCTTATCCCTCAAGGTAAAGCAGTTGCAGCTACTGAAGCTAACACTGCTGCTTTCGAAGCTCGTCGCGCTGAACTTGAAAAGCAAGAAGCTGAAATTTTAGCTGCTGCTCAAGCACGTGCTGAACAATTGAATGAAGTTAACATCGTTATCACTGCTAAAGCTGGTGACGAAGGTAAACTCTTCGGTTCTATCGGTACTCGTGACATCGCTGACGCTTTAACGAATGCTGGTCTTACAGTTGACCGTGCAGAAGTTCGTTTACCGAATGGCGCGCTTCGTCACACTGGTGAATTCAACATCGCAATCCAATTGCACCATGATGTTGTTGCAGAAGTTCTCGTTACTATCGTATCTGAGTAATTTCTCATCAAAAAAAGAGCATGCTTCTGCATGCTCTTTTTTTATGTGCCCTATTTTTAAAATAAGATATATTAATTCCTGATCAGTTCTTTAGTTTAATTGGTTTTTTAATTAGGTAGTTTATTTCATTTTGTTTTAAGATAGTTCTCGGCCTCACAGGCTATTTGCGTACATCTTTCTTTATCATCAGGTCTAATTATGTCTCAGGCGAATGCCACTTCTTTAACTCTTTCATCTCCAACAGAAAATAAGACGAGTGAATCAGGCCAACTTAAAGAGTTTCGCACTCCCCCACACAATTTAGCCATTGAGCAGGCTGTTCTTGCGGCCTTAATGACAGTTGCCGAATCTTTTGAGCAAGTCAGCGACTTATTAAAAGAAAATGATTTTTATGCAACACGTCACAAATATATCTATCGTGCCATTGAGAAACTAGCACAAGAAAACTCTCCTTATGATGCTGTATTAGTAAGTGACTGGCTATTAAAACAAAATTTACTCGATGCAATTGGTGGCGAAGAGTATTTAATGCAGCTTATGGCTGATTCGCCATCAAGTTTCTATAACTTAGAAACGTATGCCAGTAAAATTAAAGAGTTCTCTACACTTCGCAGCATGATTAAAGTCAGTACTGAAATTTTACAAAATGCTTATGACACAAAAGGTCGTGGCGTTAGTGAAATTCTAGACTTGGCCGAAACGAGTATTTTCTCTTTAGCAGAACAGCACAATAACAATAAAAAGGATGCAGGTCCCAAATCTATTAGCTCTGTTACTGCCGATGTAATTAGTAAACTTGATGAACTCTCAAAACTAGATGGCAATATTACAGGTTTAACCACAGGCTTCTTAGAACTTGATAACAAAACATCAGGTATGCAGCCAGGTGACTTAATTATTGTTGCTGCACGTCCATCGATGGGGAAAACTACTTTTGCCATGAATTTGGTTGAAAGTGTTTTGCAATATAACAAGCTACCCGCTCTGGTATTCTCTATGGAGATGCCAGCAGACTCGATTGCGATGCGTCTTATTTCTGCAATGGGTAAAGTTCACCAAGGGCATTTACGTTCGGGTAACTTAGATGCAGATGAATGGACCAAGGTGACTGGTACCATTTTACAACTTCAACAAATGCATTTGTATATTGATGACTCATCTGCCCTACCTCCAACGGAACTTCGTGCCCGCGCTCGACGCGTTGCAAAAATGCATGATGGCAAAATTGGATGTATCATGGTCGATTACTTGCAGCTCATGAAAGTTCCAGGCATGGGTGATAACCGTGTAGGTGAGATTTCCGAAATTTCACGTAGCTTGAAAGCATTAGCAAAAGAAATGCAATGCCCAGTTATCGCACTTTCCCAGCTCAACCGAAGTCTGGAAAACCGTCCAAATAAACGCCCAGTAATGTCCGACTTACGTGAATCTGGTGCGATCGAGCAGGATGCCGACTTAATTATGTTTATTTACCGTGATGAGGTTTATAACAAAGAGTCGAAAGAAGCTGGTACCGCAGAAATTATTATTGGTAAGCAGCGTAACGGTCCGATTGGTTCAGTCCGTCTTGCCTTTGAAGGTCAATATACTCGATTTAGTAATCTCTCTCCTGAGTATTACAGCCAATATGATGATGAAGAATAAACTCTATCTCTAGCCCAAAGGAGTAAATGAGGGTGCGCCAAGCAACAGTTTATATTGATCGCAATGCGCTTCAATATAATTTAAACCGTGTCAAACAACTCGCAGCAAATTCAAAAATTGTAAGTATGGTGAAAGCTAATGCTTATGGACATGGAATCAAAGACTGTTTAGCAGCCTTAAATGCCTCAGATGCCTTTGGTGTCGCCTGCCTACAAGAAGGTTTAGAAATTCGTGAACTCGGATTTCAACAACCTGTTACTTTAATTGAAGGGGTATTTTCTGAAGATGAAATGCCAATTGCAATTGAACAAAAATTTGAATGTGTGATTCACCATCAACAACAATTTGAATGGTTAATTAAATATAAGCAAAAATACATCGCTCAAGATTTAAAAGTCTGGGTTAAGCTTAATAGCGGCATGAACCGTTTAGGCTTTAAAGTTACTGAAATTATTAAAGTTATTAAAAACTTAAAAGCCGAAGGATTTACCTGTGTGCTGGCGATGCATTTCGCAAATGCAGATGTAGACCACCCGCTTAACGAACAACAAAAGCAACAATTTTTACAAGTTAAACAAGCTTGTGATCCAGTTTTAGCATCTTGCTGTAACTCTGCTGCTATTTATAAATGGCCAGAATTACATTTTGATTATGTTCGTCCGGGTATTATGCTTTACGGCGCCTCACCTTTTGCTGATAAGACAATCCATGTTCTTGACTTAAAACCAGTCATGACTTTTTCAGCAGAAGTCATTGCACTCAACCATATTCAGACTAATGAGCATGTTGGTTATGGCTCCACTTTTTGTGCAAAGCAAGCTATGGATATTGCGATTGTTTCTATAGGTTATGGTGATGGTTATCCACGAGCTTATATTAAACAGAACTATGTCGCTATTGATAAACAGCTCTGTGCAGTTGTAGGCCGAGTGAGTATGGATATGCTTGCAATCGATGTGACAGGTCTGCAAGTAAAATTAGGTACGCCAGTCGAACTCTGGGGTGCACACCGTCTAGTGGATGATGTTGCGGATGCAAACGGAACGATAGGATATGAATTACTCTGTCGCCTAAGCAATCGCCCCACTCGTAAAAGCAGTTAAATAATAAAATTAAAAAAAATCCAAGCATGCTTGGATTTTTTTATATATGTACTCAAAATTTTATCGCCAGTAGTCATCAGTCGGTTTTGGCATTTCCTGTAAGCCACGGCGTAGAGTATCCGACCATTGCCGACTGATTTGTGAAAAATAAGGATCATCTTCTGTAATTCGTTTTCCCATCGGAATTACAAAGCTATCTTTCATATAAATCAATGCATCCAGTGGTAAACCAACAGAAACATTTGAACGTAAAGTTGAATCAAAAGAAATTAAGCTACAACGTAATGCATCATCTAATGGCATTGCATAATATAAAGCTCGGTCCAGAATCGGTTTGCCATATTTACTTTCACCAATTTGAAAATAAGGCGTATCCGTCGTTGCACAAATAAAATTGCCTTGTGGATAGACATTATAAAGTTGCATGTCACCACCTTTAATCTGTCCACCCACCAAAATACTACAGGCATAATTCATTTGTTCTTGGGTGTCCGAACTAATATCCTCTAAAACAGCTTTTAAAGTTTTACCAATGAGTTCTGCTGCCTCGAACATCGTATTAACACTATATAAATTAGGCTCTTGCTGTAAAGTAAGCGCATTTTGCAAATGACCTATAACAGCTTGCGTTGTGGCTAAATTACCGGCTGTTTGCAAAGCAATAAAACGCTCTCCGGTAACGCCGAAAGTATGCAATTTTCGGAACACAGAAATATGGTCAACTCCTGCATTAGTCCTCGTGTCACTAATAAACACTAAACCTTGTTCCAATCTTAGCGCACAACAATAAGTCATTTCATTCTCTTTACATTCAACATGCCAACACTTGAACCACAGACATCATGTTCTCAACTCCACCTTGCTCTCTTACACCACGAATAGGTGCAACATCGAGATAGTCACGGCCAACTGCAAGGTAGATATGATGTTTGGGTGTAAACAACTGATTGCTTACATCAAAACAATACCACTGATTTTCTACAAATACTTCCGCCCAAGCGTGACTGGCAAGGTGCGGATAGTTTTGATCAAATAGATAACCAGAGACATAACGTGCTGGTAATTGTAGCGCACGACACATTGCAATTAAAACATGAGCATGATCTTGGCATACACCTTCTCCAGCATGAAAGGCTTCAGTTGCAGTTGTCTGAACTGAAGTACTTTCAGGCTGATAAAGTATTTTCTGCAAAATATATTCACTTAATAATGCAATATGCTGTCGATCTTTGACTACTACAATATTTCTAGCAAAATCCAACATTTCTGAATCACATCGGGTTGCACCTGTCATCTGCAAAAACAAATTTGTAGGTGTAGATAAATTTACACAACCCAGCTCTACATCTTGAAGCTCAACAATCCCTTGAGCCATAAATGTAAGATGTTGATATTGATAGCGCTGACTAGCCGTCATCCAGACATTGTTAAATATGTCCCTTTTGATCATTTTGTCACCCGGCACGCTAATTGCCCAATTCATAACATGTTGATGCGGCGATGTTTGAGGCATCATTTTAATATACTGAATACTGTTTTGAGCAGTTTCCGTATAGCTATAATGCGTTTGATGATTAACCATCAATTTCATAATTAGACCTCAAACATATTTTCCAACTGCTGCGTAAAAGTATAATAAGCGTCCCACGTAAGTTGCTGCTTCAGTACTTGCCAATTTTGATCTATAGTCTCCCACCCTAAATCCGCAAGCCGTTTCACCAAAATATCTAGCTCCAACACCAGAGCTGATAAATCTTGCCCAAAACGCAGTTCTATATCAAATTGCTCTATTTTTTGACCTAAATGCAGAAATAAACAAACATCTTCATTTTCCGCTTCTAGTATTTGAGTACATTGTTCAACAGCTTTTCTCAAGATTTCAGGTTGAGCTTCAAGCGTGTTAATAACATGATTTAATTCTGCATAAGCCTTTGATGACAATATACCTCTTAGTCCCTGAATATTATCTTTAGCAATAATGAACTGGTTCAGTAATGAAAATGTTTGCTTCTTGTCTAACATATAGTGATTTAGTAATTCAGCATTTTCTATAACCAAACCAAATGCTGCTGCAAATTTTGTTGCTTTCTCATCTTGTGTAAAGGGTAAATGAGAGGCTGCGAATTTAACTCGCATTAAATATCGACCCAACCAATATATTTGATGCGCACTCGAATTGAGTAAAACCATAAAGTTCCTCTTTAACCCACAATCAGGAATGTAATGTTTCGACAACCCATGTATCTTTTATACCGCCACCTTGGGACGAATTTACAACTAGAGAGCCAGCCTGCATCGCCACACGTGTTAAGCCACCCGGTACTATTTCTGTACGATAAGGTGAGCTCAATACAAATGGACGCAAATCAATGTGACGTTCAGCTACCCCTCCTATCGTTAAAGTGGGAGCAACAGATAAAGCTAAGGTAGGTTGTGCAATGTACATATGAGGCGTAGCGATCAATTTTTTTCTAAAGTCATCAATTTCACATAAGCTTGCTTTAGGCCCAATTAACATGCCATAACCACCTGAACCCTGTGCTTCTTTAACAACCAATTGATCTAAATTAGACAACACATAATCTAAATGTTCATCTTTACGGCACTGATAAGTAGGTACATTTTTTAGAATTGGTGTTTCGCCTAAATAGTATTGAATCATTTGGTCTACGTAAGGATAAATAGATTTATCATCAGCTACCCCTGTTCCAGGCGCATTTGCAATCACCACATTTTTTTGCAAATAAGCAGACATAAGACCTGCCACACCTAATGCACTGTCTGGTCTAAATGCCAAAGGATCTAGAAAATCGTCATCTAAACGGCGGTAAATCACATCTACTTTTTGACGCCCGCGAATAGTTTTGACAAAAACTTGATCATTTTCTACAAATAAATCCCGATTTGTAACTAGTGGGACATCCATTTCACGTGCCAGAAAAGCATGCTCATAAAAAGCACTGTTAAAACGTCCCGGTGTTAGTACCACCACAAAAGGCTGGTCCGCAGGTGAATTCTCCTGCAAGATTTCTTTTAAAAGTTTTGGATAATGCTCAATTCCCTGCAAATTATTGGCTGCACATAGCTCCGGCATCAATTGTTGGCTAATGTTTCGGCTTTCGATCATGTAAGACACACCTGAAGGTGTTCTTAAATTATCCTCCAATACAAAAAACTCTCCTTCACCATCACGGATAATATCAATTCCACTAATTTGTGAATAAATTTTACCTTTCAAAGCATGTTTGAGCATGTGGGGTTGGAAAGCCTCATTCCCCATAATTTGATCTTCGGGAATAAGCTGTTCTTTTAAAATATGTTGTCCATGATAAATATCATCTAGGAAATAATTTAATGCTTTAACACGCTGCGCACAGCCCGAAGCTATTTTCTCCCACTGTTTTTTTTCAATTACCCGTGGAATTAAATCAAAAGGAATCGTTCGCTCTGTACCTTCTTTATCACCGTATACGTTAAAAGTAATTCCATGATAAAGAAAATGCTGCTTCGCTTGAGCATTTAATTCTTTTAAATCATCTAAAGTACGAATACTCAACCATTGTTCAATTTTTTTAGAAGCCGCTCCATTTGATGTCACATCATCCAGCATCTCATTAAAAAACTCTGATTTTAGCTGTTCAAATAAATTGGTTTGTACGGAAATATGTTCTAAAAAAGAGGTTTGGTTAATGAGTGCCGTAGTTGTCTGCTCTTGTATAAAAAAATCATTATCTATATGTAATTCATGCTCTTGTTCTGACATAACCACCTCGTCTTATCATTTATCTATATTTCATTTTTAAATAAGCAATTTCAGTGCCACTTATATATGTTTAATATTTTTACGGTGTTTTGTTATAACTTTCTTCTTCTAAATCTTAACATCGATTGTAAAAGGTTCAGTAAACCGAATCTGACAAACTTGCTAAATCTGTAAAGATTTTTTATTGTGTTGACACCAAAGCAATTGGATATAGATGTATTACGCTTATGTCTGTAATAGAAAAAGAAACTTCGAATAGTTTATATCGCCAATGGCAGATCTTGTCTCGCCTTCCAACCGGTAAATGGATCGGAACACGGGAATTACAAGAAATGCTTGAACGTGAAGGTATTGATATCAGTTTAAGGACTATTCAGCGTGATTTAAATCAAATTGCTCAGCGCTTTCCGATTGAAAGCAATAAGGCCGTACCTCAGGGCTGGCGGTGGCAATCCGATGCGCCTATTCAGAGCTTACCGCACATGACGAGCTCTCAGGCAGTAACCTTTATGATGGTTGAGGAGCATCTTAAACACTTGCTTCCACCTAGTCTTCTTGATGAGATGGGGCCTTGGTTTGATTTAGCTAAACGCAGCCTCTCTACACAAAATAATGTGAGACAGTGGATTAACCGAGTACGCATTGTCCCAGCAAGCCAACCACTTATTCCTCCTGTAGTCGACCGTGCTGCTCAACAAGCAATTTATGAAGGATTGCTGCAAGACAAACAAATTGAATGTGTTTATCAGGCTCGAGTAAATCAAGGTGAAGATAAAACTTATGTTTTAAACCCTTTGGCTTTGGTACAAAAAGGTGCAGTAATTTATTTGATTTGCACACGGCATGACAAAACTGAAGTTCAAACGTTTGCCTTGCACCGTTTTAAATCAGCAAAAGTCTTAGATAGTCGAGCACTGCATCCTGTCAATTTTGATATTGATCATTATATTGATTCAGGTGCTTTAGGCTTCAGAGTGGACTATAAACAGCCAACTGAATCAATCCAGCTCACATTAACGATGACAGAGCAAACTGCTCGAACTTTCTATGAAAGCCAGTTAAGTAAAGACCAAACTATCATTCCACTTGAAGAAAATATTGTAGAAGTTACCGCAACAGTACCTTTTACATCTCAACTTGTGTGGTGGCTACGTAGTTTTGGCAAAAAATTACTGCATATCGAACCAATTCAAGTACACAACGCTGTTCGAGAAATTGAATCTGAGAATAAATAGATATAAAAAAGAGAACCATAAGGTTCTCTTTAGATTTTGAATTATAATTTTCTTAATTTTATATTGGCTCTTATATTTATAGTTGTTTCAGATCAATCTGTTCTCCCCCCACAAAACTGATCTGCTCTTTCTTTTGCGCTATTTTGAACATGAACATTGGCATGCCATTTCATATCCATTGTAGCGAATTGATTTCATTGTCATGGTTAAAGCCCTCTTGTTTGAACGTGAATTTAATATAAGTGGCTACCTGAAATATGTGAAATAAGAAAAAAAGGAAGCGAAATCTATTTTCTTCCTTAGGAAGTTTCCATATATTTTTTGAACAGAAAATAAAAAAGCCCAGTCTTAACTGGGCTTTTTGTACACTTAAATGATTAAGCTGTTTTCTTAATCATATTGTTTTTACGAATTGTGATCATTACAAGCTGAACAGCTGCTGGTGTAACACCAGGAATACGGCTTGCTTGAGCTAATGTTTCCGGAAGAACTGTTTTTAATTTCTGGGTAATTTCGCGAGATAAACCAGACACTACGTCATAGTCAAAATCGGTAGGAATTTTAGTTTCTTCAAGACGCTTTAACTGTGCCACATCTTCATGCTGACGGTTAATATAACCTTCGTATTTCACAGCAATCTCGATTTGCTCACCAACCTGCTCAGAAACTTCAGAACCCGTAAGTTCTGCAATTTGACCAAAGCTAATATTAGGGCGTTTAAGCAAATCAATTGCGCTACATTCTTTACTTAAGTCAGCACCCGTCATCTCGACGAATTTTTTACCCATAGGGTTATTTGGTGCTGCCCACAAATGTTGTAAACGAGAGGTTTCACGCTCAACCGCTTCCATTTTTTCACAATAAGCAGCCCAACGAATATCATCAACCAAACCAAGTTCACGACCAACAGTCGTTAAACGCTGATCTGCATTGTCTTCACGTAGCATCAAACGGTATTCCGCACGTGATGTAAACATACGGTACGGTTCTTTAGTACCTAAAGTGATGAGGTCATCAACCAATACACCCATATAAGCTTGGTCACGCTTAGGTGTCCACTCTTCTTGCTCCCACGCACGGCGCGCAGCATTTAAACCAGCAAGTAAACCTTGAGCACCTGCTTCTTCATAACCTGTCGTACCATTAATTTGGCCAGCAAAATATAGACCATTAATCGCTTTAGTTTCGAGAGTGAATTTCAAAGCTTGCGGATTGAAATAATCGTATTCAATCGCATAGCCTGGACGCAAAATATGCGCATTTTCCATACCACGAATAGAGCGAACAAGTTCAAACTGCACATCAAATGGAAGTGAAGTCGAAATACCATTTGGATAAAGTTCGTGTGTATCTAAACCTTCGGGTTCCAAAAATACTTGATGTGAGTCTTTATCAGCGAAACGGTGAATTTTATCTTCGATTGATGGGCAGTAACGTGGCCCAACACCTTCAATAACACCTGTATACATTGGTGAACGATCTAAACCACCACGAATAATGTCGTGGGTTTTTTCATTCGTATGCGTGATATAACAATTTACTTGTTCTGGGTGCATAGAAGCATCACCCATGAATGACATGACTGGAGACGGGAAATCACCCGGCTGCGGAATCATGACTGAAAAATCAACCGAACGTGCATCAATACGTGGTGGAGTACCTGTTTTTAAACGACCAACAGGTAGTTTTAATTCACGTAAACGTTGAGCAAGTGCAATAGAAGGTGGATCACCCGCACGACCACCGCTTGATTTTTCTAAACCAACGTGGATTACACCGCCTAAGAATGTACCTGTAGTCAACACAACAGTTTTAGCATCAAAGCGAATACCCATTTGGGTAACTACACCTTTAACTGTATCACCTTCAACAATCAGGTCATCAGCTGCTTGCTGGAAAATATCAAGATTTGCTTGATTTTCCAAAGTATCGCGGATGGCAGCTTTATAGCGCACGCGGTCAGCTTGAGCACGTGTTGCACGCACTGCGGCACCTTTACGCGAATTTAAAATACGGAACTGAATACCACCTTTATCGGCAGCTAAAGCCATTGCGCCACCAAGTGCATCAATTTCACGTACTAAATGCGACTTACCAATACCACCGATTGCTGGGTTACAACTCATTTGGCCCAAAGTCTCAATGTTATGGGTCAAAAGCAAAGTCTGTCGTCCCATACGCGCAGCAGCAAGGGCCGCTTCCGTACCTGCGTGACCGCCGCCGATAACAATAACATCATAAACTTTAGGGTAGTGCATGAGTACAAAACACCAGAAAAAAAAGACGGAACATTATAGCAAAATTATCTGCTTATTGATGTACATAATTACAAAATTGTCTTTACATGATTTACGGTACTCCACATGTTTTGACATTTTGTTGCATGAATTCAATACAAAGTGAATGTTTTTAAGAATTTTTCATCCTAGAATAAAAAATGTACAGCACTTCTACGACTTTAAAATTAACGCAACGAGAAGGAACACAAAATGAAAACGACTATGTTAAAAATCTTAACCGCATCTCTCCTTTGTTTTTCAGGCGTAACGTTTACCCACGCTGCGACGAATCATACTGCTAAATCGACTCATATGGCTAAATCAAGCAAAACAGCTAGTCATACTGCAGATTCAAGCAAATCAGTGATGCAAAAAGAACTTAGAGCTTGTATGAAAAAACAGCAAGGTGAATGGGTATCTTATAGCCATAATGGTGTAACCTTTAATGGTACTTGCGAACCAAATGAAAACGGTAAACTACAATTTAAAGCCCCTGCCCCTTAATCTGTTTTGACATAAGGTAGAAGAAGTCATTTATTTTCCGCCACATCTCATCAGTATTTTCAAAGGCGGCTCATTAAAGATGAGCCGCTTTCTTTTTTAAAATGGTCTAGTCCGCTACAATACGCCTTTAAATAAAATTTTTAGGTCCTTTTCGTGAAGTGGTTACAAATACACATTACCGTTGATCAAGAACAAGTTGAGTTCACAGAAACACTTTTAATGTCTCTAGGTGCGGTAAGCGTAACTCTGGATGATGCTGAAGATCAGGCTTTACTTGAACCATTACCAGGTGAAACACCTTTATGGAACAAAGTAATCGTGACAGGCATCTATCAACAAGACGAACAAGACCCAATTGATGTCGACACTTTAGAAGCTTTCTTAAAAGCACAACTTCCAGATGCTCCTATACGTCACGAAGAACTTGAAGACCAAGTATGGGAACGTGCATGGATGGATTATTACGAACCAATCCAAATTGGGGAAAAGTTCTGGATCGTACCTGAATGGCTAGAGCCACCAGAAGCTGATGCAACCAACATTAAGTTAGATCCAGGTCTTGCGTTTGGTACCGGTAACCATGCAAGTACTTTCTTATGCTTACAATGGCTAGGTAAAACTGATGTTAAAGATAAGATCGTGATTGATTATGGCTGTGGTTCAGGAATTTTAGGGGTAGCCGCTTTATTATTAGGTGCTAAAAAAGTATATGCCACTGATATTGACCCTCAGGCTGTTTTAGCAACAAAACAAAATGCTGAACTTAATGGGGTATTAGATGGACTATATGTAGGCCTTCCTGAAGAATTCGATCAAGAGTTCAAACCTCAGCAAGCAGATGTTCTAGTTGCAAATATTTTGGCTGGTCCATTAATGGCACTTGCGCCAGAGTTTGCAAATTTAATTAAATCTGAGGGTGAGTTCGCACTCGCAGGTGTAATTGAAGAGCAAGTTGCTGATGTTTCAGGTGTTTATTCTGAATTTTTTGATATATTAGATGTCGAAAAGCGCGAAGAGAACTGGTGTCGCATTTCAGGAAAACGTAAAACAATAAATTGAGACTTTTAACTCATGAATGAAAAACAAACCCGCTGCCCTAAGTGTTTAACAGTTTATAAAGTATCTCTTACTCAATTGACTGTTGCTCAGGGTATGGTTTGTTGCCCTAAATGTGATTCGAGCTTTAATGCACTCACCCATCTGATTAATATTGAAAATCCTGTCATAGTTAACTCATCTACATTAGCCAATGGTTCAATGCAAACGAGATATATGACACATTCACATGTGTTAGATATCTTTGATCAAAAAGTTGAAAATTCCAATATTGATCTTTTAACTTATCTCAACAACTTAAATTATTTTCATAACGAACCTATTAATGCTCTGCCAAATCTTAATTTAGCTGAACAAACTTCCTCGCAAGAACAAGACAATAATAAAAAGCATAGTTGGCTGTACTACACGCTCTGGAGTTCTGCTAACCTTATTTTAATTTTAGTTTTTAGTTTTCAAATTCTCTGGTTTAATCCTAAGCTCATGCATGCAAGCCCGACCGTTAGCCATGCTTTTAATTATGTTTGCGGAATAATGCACTGCAATAAGTCAGCCGAACAATATCAACTTATTTATATAGAAAAGTTAAAACTCCGCAAAGTTGACACAAGTCATACTCAATTCTCAGGAATATTGCTTAATCAGAATGATAAAAGTATTGAACTTCCAAACCTAAAGTTGAGTTTTACAACAGAGCCAAACAAAACAGAAGAAATTATATTGACTCCCCAACAATATCTTGTTGAAAACTTACGAGGTATTCAACGCATTCCCTCTGATACTCCTTTCCGATTCCAATTTGAGCTAAACAAAAGCAAAAAAAGCCTATTAAATTATCGATTAGAAATTGTCCACCCCTAAAATGTAAAAAAAGTGAAAAAAAAATAAAAAAAAATGCAGTTAATTTGCTCACTTTTTCCTAGACAATGGTATGATACGCGCCACGAAAGCTTTGACTCATATACTCCTCGCTCTCAATCCAAAAAAAATACTGTTAAGCATGTGTGCTTTTCTACTTTAAGCACATAGCCTAACTTTTTTTGTTTTTGAGGGAGCTGTAACAAATATTTAACTATTGTTACGCTTATTTTTTATTCAATACGAAGAAATATGGCAAGCTAATTGTTCTTATGTTTTAGAGTCACTGTTTTAGGATCTAAAACAGGACTCCGTATTTTTAGACCACATTTATATACTACTTTATCCAAGTTAGTATTTGATTTTCGGATTAACTCGCATGAATAGCAAATCTCCTATTTTTACTGCACAATCTGATGTTGCTCTTCGCATCCACGTGGATCGCGCAGTTCGTCATTATTTTGCACAATTGCAAGGTGAGCAACCATCTCAGGTATATGACATGGTGCTAGCAGAAATGGAGAAACCTCTTTTATCTGTAGTTCTTGAATATACACGTGGTAATCAAACCCGTGCTGCAGAGATTCTTGGACTCAACCGTGGCACTTTACGTAAAAAGTTAAAAGCTCACGGTTTAATGAGTGAATAAATGATAAAATGCTCACGACTTCGTGGGCATTTTTTTATGCTTATTGGTTTTAATCCGTAGACTTGAAATTGTTGAATTAAACATCATGACTATTAAACGTGCTTTGATTTCTGTATCTGATAAGACAGGAATTGTCGAATTTGCTCAAAACCTTGCAGCTTTAGGGGTAGAATTATTATCTACAGGCGGCACATACAAGTTGCTTAAAGATAATAACATCGCAGTTGTTGAAGTATCTGAACATACTGGCTTCCCTGAAATGATGGATGGTCGTGTTAAGACATTACATCCAAAAATTCATGGCGGTATTCTTGCTCGTCGCGGCTTAGACGAAGCAGTAATGGAAGAACACAACATTGATCCGATTGATCTAGTTGTTGTAAACCTTTATCCATTCGCTGCAACAGTTGCAAAACCTGACTGTACTCTTCCTGATGCAATCGAAAATATCGACATCGGTGGTCCTACAATGGTTCGCGCAGCTGCTAAAAACCATGCTTCTGTAGGTATTGTAGTAAATGCTTCAGATTACGACACCGTAATCAATGAATTAAAAACTGCTGGTTCACTTTCTTATGAAACACGTTTTGATTTAGCTGTTAAAGCATTTGAACATACTGCTCAATATGATGGCATGATCGCTTCTTACTTAGGCGCTCGCGTTGGTAAGACCGAAGGTGAAGCTGATTTATTCCCTCGTACGTTCAACACTCAATTGAACAAAGCGCAAGATCTACGTTACGGTGAAAACCCACATCAATCTGCTGCATTTTATGTTGAAGCAAATGCAAAAGAAGCATCAGTTTCTACAGCAAAACAGTTACAAGGCAAAGAATTGTCTTATAACAACATTGCTGACACAGATGCTGCACTTGAATGTGTTAAATCATTTGCAAAACCTGCTTGTGTAATTGTAAAACATGCTAACCCTTGTGGTGTTGCTGTTTCTTTAGACGGCATTAAAGCTGCTTACGATTTAGCTTATGCAACAGATCCAGAATCTGCTTTCGGTGGCATTATTGCATTTAACCGTGAGTTAGATGTTGCAACTGCTCAAGCAATCGTTGACCGTCAATTCGTTGAAGTTATTATTGCTCCAAGTATTGCTGATGGTGTGCTTGAAGTTACTGGTGCTAAGAAAAACGTACGTGTTTTAGTCTGTGGTGAATTACCTGCGATTGATGCACGTGCACCACAACTTGACTACAAACGCGTTAATGGCGGTTTATTAGTTCAAGATCAAGACTTAGGTATGATTACTAAAGATGATCTTAAAGTAGTAACTAAATGCGCACCAACTGAACAAGAAATTGATGACCTGATCTTTGCTTGGAAAGTTGCGAAATATGTAAAATCAAATGCAATTGTTTATGCGAAAAATCGCCAGACTATTGGTGTTGGTGCAGGTCAAATGAGCCGTGTTAACTCAGCTCGTATTGCTGCCATCAAAGCTGAACATGCAGGTTTGGTTGTTGAAGGTGCTGTGATGGCATCTGATGCATTCTTCCCGTTCCGTGACGGGATTGATAATGCAGCTAAAGCTGGCATTAAATGCATTATTCAACCAGGTGGTTCTATGCGTGATGAAGAAGTAATCGCAGCAGCTGACGAAGCTGGTATTGCAATGGTCTTCACTGGCATGCGCCATTTCCGCCACTAATTTAAATTTAGTCCTCCCTAACCCTCCTTTTATTCAGGAGGGTTTTCCACAATAATGGAGCTAACTCTCCAACTTGAGGGATAGAGGGAGATGAAAAGGATTAAAGTTAAGGAACAAATTAAAAATGAATATTTTAGTTTTAGGTAGTGGTGGTCGTGAACATGCTTTAGCATGGAAAATTGCGCAAGATACCAATGTTACTCAAGTTTTTGTTGCACCAGGTAATGCTGGAACTGCAACAGAAGACAAATGTGTTAATGTTCAACTTGATATTTTAGACAACTCAGCAATCATTGCTTTTGCTAAAGAAAATAATGTTGATCTTATTATTGTTGGTCCAGAAGCACCATTAGTTAATGGCGTGGTAGATGCTGCACGTGAAGCAGGTTTAAAAATTTGGGGACCTACTCAATACGCAGCGCAGCTTGAAGGCTCAAAAGCATTTGCTAAGCACTTTTTAAAGCGTCACAACATTCCAACTGCTTTCTATGACGTTTTCACTGAAGTAGATGCAGCTAAAGCGTATGTTGAAAAAAATGGTGCGCCAATTGTAATTAAAGCTGATGGTCTTGCTGCTGGTAAAGGCGTAATCGTTGCAATGACCAATGAAGAAGCTTTTGCAGCGATTGATGACATGCTTGCTGGCAACAAATTTGGTGATGCTGGTTCACGCGTTGTGATTGAACAGTTCCTTGCGGGTGAAGAAGCTTCTTTCATTTGTATGATTGATGGTAAAAATATTTTACCAATGGCGACCTCACAAGATCACAAGCGTATTTTTGAAGGCGATCAAGGTCCTAACACCGGCGGTATGGGTGCATACTCTCCTGCTCCGGTTGTAACTTCTGACATTTTCGAACGCGTTATGTCTGAAATCATGCGTCCGACTGTTGACGGTATGGCTGCTGATGGACATGTTTACACTGGTTTCTTATATGCTGGTCTAATGATTGATGAGCAAGGCCAACCACGTGTGATTGAGTTTAACTGTCGTTTTGGCGATCCTGAAACTCAACCGATCATGATGCGTTTAAAATCATCTCTTGTTGAATTGGTAGAAGCTGGTATTGCTGGTAATTTACCAAAAGAAGCTGAATGGGATGAGCGTAAGTCAATCGGTATTGTACTCGCAGCTGAAGGCTATCCTGATAGTGTACGCAAAGGCGATGTAATTTCTGGTATCGGACAATCACCTGAAGATACTAAAATTTTCCATGCAGGTACTGCAACTCGTGAGGATGGTCACATCGTGACTTCTGGTGGTCGAGTTCTTTGCGTAACAGCATTGGGCGACAGCGTTCTTGAAGCACAAATTAATGCGCTAGAAGTATGTGGTCAAGTTACCTTTACTGGTATGCAATATCGTAATGACATTGGCTACCGCGCAATTGCACGTGAAAAAGCTTAAAAACCCTACAAGTTTAAAATGCTAATAAAAAAGCCTCTATATAGAGGCTTTTTTATTATGTCTTACAATATAAGGGAATCGTATAAATCTTTATCATATTCTTAAAGATATCAATAAATAGAAAAAAAGCCCTCTATATCAACTACATTTTTATTGCTATCATTAGCACATAGTTGTAACTGTCATCAGACACTGCTGTTTTAATAATTTCCATAAAGACTTGCTCTACAAATTATGCCTGTAGAGAGTTTTTTAATATTCTAAATTTATGAATGCTCGTTTGGCTACTGTTGGGGATGAACTGTTTGGGGAAACAGTTTTTGTTTATTAAACAATTACCCTCTGTTATAGCCAAAATATGCAAGCAAATTATGGAACCCCAGAAAAAGATCACAGAGTTTAGACTAGTTGTAATTTCAACTCCTCTCTTTTCATATTGATATAGATCAATCGTTATTGTTCTATATCTTAATCAGGACTTTTTTAAATGAAAAAGCTGATCAGCCTTTTTTTAAGCATGTCAGTAGTATTATTGACAGCATGTAGCAAACAAGAAAATGCTCAACAAGCCGAACAAAACAATGATAGTTCCAAAGTACAGAAGGTAGTAATTGCCTCTACAGGTTCGGATGCTGAAATTTGGCGTTATATCGCAACTTTACCTGAAACCCAAGCTGCTGGCTTAAAGTTAGAAGTGAAAAACTTCACAGACTCCGTTTCAATGAATACAGCAATTGCAAATAAAGAAGTAGATTTGAACGCATTCCAAGCTTATTCTTATCTTACTGCATTTAATAATTCAAACCCGGATAAGATTGCAGCGGTTTCTACCACTTATATTGAGCCAATGGGGATTTATTCAAGTAAATACAAAAAAATTGAAGAACTTCCTGAAGGTGCAATTATTTCAATCCCGGATGATGCTGCCAGCGAATCTCGTGCGCTACTCTTGTTACAAACTGCTGGCTTAATCAAGCTTAAAGCGGACTTTAATCCTGTTCAGGGCAGTCCAATTGATGTTATCGAAAATCCCAAAAAGATCAACATCAAACCAATCAAAATGGAAACTGCATTACGTCTTAAAAATGAATTTGATGCAGTTGTATTAAATAATACCATAGCACTCGAGGGAGGTTTAAACGTACTCAAAGATTCTATGTTCTATGAACCTATTGATCAAATCTCAAAAATTAGTGTAAACGTTCTAGCAACTACTGAATCACGTAAAAATGATCCTGTCTTGCAAAAAGTTGGTAAGCTTTACCACAATGCAGCTGTTAAAAAATACATTGAAGAACACTTTGGTGGAACAAAAGTTGACGTAGACAAACCAATCAGCTATCTCTCAGAAGCTAAATAGTAATATAATAGCCCAAACGTGAAACAGGCAAATTCTCTTTGCCTGTTTTTTCTTTCCAGCATAGCTTCTGAAGATATGATTCAATTTAAAAACATTTCAAAGCACTATCAGCTCAAAAATCAAACCATACGCGCACTCGACGAAATCAATTTAGAGATTCCAGAGGGCAGTATTTTTGGCATCATTGGCTATAGTGGTGCAGGTAAAAGTACCTTAATCCGCCTGATCAACCTTCTTGAGCGACCAACTGAAGGTCAAATCATTATTAATCAGAAAGATTTCACTGCTTTGGATGCACGCTCATTACGTCAGGAACGTGCAAACATTGGAATGATTTTCCAGCACTTCAATCTGCTACAAACCAAGACAGTTGCTGAAAATATTGAAATGCCAATGCGCCTACTGAATTACAACAAGGTAGAACGCGAAAAACGCCTGAATGAGTTATTGGAGTTCATTGATCTTAAGCATAAAAAAGATGCTTATCCAGATGAACTTTCTGGCGGACAAAAGCAACGTGTCGGTATTGCCCGTGCTTTGGCAAATCATCCAAAAATTCTTTTGTGTGATGAAGCAACTTCTGCTCTAGATCCGCAAACTACCAAATCAGTTTTAGAACTGCTGAAGAAAATTAATCAAGAGCAAAAAATCACGATTGTTATGGTGACCCATGAAATGGATGTCATCGAAACTATTTGTGATCATGTAGCTGTGATGGAAGCAGGTAAAGTCATTGAACAAGGTTCAACGATTGATATCTTTAGTAAACCTCAACATCCAACGACTAAAAACTTCATTCAAACTGTTTTACACCAACAGTTGCCTGTGAACATTTTAAATCAGCTTGAAAACCAGCATCATCATAGTATTTACTGCTTACAGTTTTTAGGACGTTCTGCTCAAGAACCTGTAATTCAGTCACTAATTAAACAATTCGATATTAGCTTAAATATTTTATTTGCCAACATGACTGAAATTAATGGCACAGTCATTGGTCAAATGTTTGTGCAGCTTTTAGGTGATCCTCAGCTAATTAAGCAGGCTATTGAGTTTTTGGAACAAAATGAAGTAGGTGTAGTCCAATCAGGAGATCAAGTATGAGAGATTTAATCGTACAATGGTTAACTGAACTTACTCAACCTTTCTGGCACAGCTCCCTTTCTATTGATCAATTCGTTACAGCTTTGCAAGAAACCTTTAACATGGTTTTCTTCGCACTTTTGTTTGGCGGCATTTGGGGATTTATTCAGGGAATTATTTTATTAGTTACCCGTCCAGAAGGCATTTTACCGAATAAAGTGATTTATCATTTACTTAATCCAATTGTAAATGCTTTACGCTCCCTTCCTTTTATTATTTTACTTATTGCAGTGATTCCTCTTACTAAGCTATTAGTAGGTACTTCAATTGGTACATGGGCAGCTATTGTTCCATTGACCATTTATGTTGGTCCTTATATGGGACGTCTGATTGAAACTTCATTACTTGAAGTCAATGAAGGAATTATTGAATCTGCTCAAGCAATGGGTGCTACACCTTGGCAAATTATCTATCGCTTTATTTTGCCTGAAGCACGTAGTTCACTGATTTTAAACCTTACCACAGCGACAATTAGTCTTATTGGTGCAACCGCTATGGCTGGCGCAGTTGGTGCAGGTGGTATTGGTGATTTAGCAATTTCTTATGGTTATCAACGTTTTGATACCAGCGTTGTGATTTTAACAGTCATTATCCTATTGCTATTAGTACAGATTGTACAAACGCTAGGAAACTGGCTAGCTAAACTCCGTTAAGTCATCCATATAAAAAAGCTCTCTTCTAGAGGGCTTTTTTTGTTTTATACAACTCTTTTCTTAAAGACAGTTGAGTACATGGCTCAATACCATTTTCTGGTATGATCAGATTTAGTCATTATTATTCATTTACTCTTTGGATTTAGTTTCAGGATAAAACAATGCGTTATAGAATTCATTTTATTGATGTGCAGAATGCCCTCCAAAACTATATCTGGATTTTAGAAGATACTGAAACCCAAGAAGCTGTAGCAGTTGACCCAACAGAAGCAGAATTAGTCACCCAATTTTGTCAAAAGCATCAGTTAAATTTAAAACAAATTTGGCTTACTCATTGGCATAAAGACCATATAGGTGGTGTTGCTGATTTAACGGCTGCCCAAAATATTACTGTCTATGGTCCCCGTGATGAGCTCACAAAGATTCCGGGAATTACTCACCCCTTACAACATGATGATCATCTAAAATTTAATGATTTAAAAGTAGAGATTATTGCAACTCCAGGTCATACCCTAGGGCACATTGTATATTTCATTGAGGAATTAGAAGCTGTATTTTGTGGTGATACTTTATTTGCAATGGGATGTGGTCGATTGTTTGAAGGTACAGCTGAACAAATGTATCACTCACTGAGCCGTCTAGCAGCATTACCAACCAACACAAAAGTTTATTGCACACATGAATACACGCTTTCAAATGCCGAATTTGCTTTAACGGTAGAACCGCACAATCATGCCCTATCAGAACGAGCTGAAGAAGTCCGTGAGCTACGTAAACAAGGTTTAATCACACTACCAAGTACGATTAAACTTGAATTAGCAACCAACCCTTTTCTTCGTGCAGAAAGTGTTGAAGACTTTGCACACCTACGTGCTCTCAAAGATAATTTCTAAAATTAAGCTTTAAAAAAGAAGATATGGTTTTATTTTAAAAACTGTATCTTTTTGCTTATTAGCTGTTGCCTGTAATTATTTTTTACATTTACTCTGTTTTTTATTTGCTCATTATTTTAAAAATATTGTTGAATTTATATTTTTTAAAAACACTCAAAAAAGCTGATTTCAAATAAAAAGTTATTATTTTTTAGCTATATAGCGCACTTATAATTTTATAAAGATAAAATATTTACTCAATTTTTTACAAGTTGCAAAATAAAAAAAAGTTTTACCCCTTTAAAAAATCTTATTAAAACCCTATTAATAAATAAGATGTAATGCCACGGATAGAAGGAGTTCTCACGTGAAAAAGGTTGTTAAAGCTAAAAATTTGATTGCGTTTCGTATTTGGTTAGAAAAGTTAGGGTATTCAGTTAAAAATCTCGCTGACGGGAAAGGTTTTACTTTTAGTTTTAAAAAAGAATATGGTTTGGTGACCTGTGAGTTAGCAGGTAATTCATTAGCGATGCAATTAGGTGAAGAGTTTGAGGATCACTTAAAAGCATAACTTTTCACGATTTGATTTTAATTACAGTACTGTCTTTTTAAAGACGAGTAATGTTGCAGAACTTTAGAATGGCTTAATTAAAATATATTTTTTAGTTATTAAATAAAAAATCTGTAGCAGGGCTACTCTCCCAAATTGCCCTTAGCTACAGATTTTTTTGTAAGGTTAATTTGCTTTAGGGTTCTTTAATGCTTTATCAAGAAGATCTTTATCTAAAGCTTTATCCCAACGTGCCACCACAATTGTTGCGCAAGCATTACCAACTAAGTTTGTTAACGCACGGCATTCAGACATAAAACGGTCGATACCAAGAATTAAAGCCATACCCGCGACAGGAACAGCTGGCACAACTGATAGAGTTGCAGCCAGAGTAATGAAGCCTGCACCAGTCACCCCTGCTGCACCTTTAGAACTTACCATTGCAACAAGAAGCAATGCAATTTGTTCACTAATTGATAAATCTACATTACAAGCTTGTGCAATAAATAGAGCAGCCATAGTCATATAGATATTTGTACCATCGAGGTTAAATGAATAACCTGTTGGAATGACTAGACCTACCACCGATTTTTCACAACCTGCTTTTTGCATTTTGTCCATTAAAGATGGCAAAGCTGCTTCTGAAGAACTTGTTCCTAAAACTAACCACAGTTCATCTTTGATATAACGAATTAAATGAATAATTGAAAAACCGTTATAACGAGCTACTGCTCCTAAGACTACTACGACAAATAACACCGCAGTAATATAGAACGTCATAATTAACAGTAATAAATTACCAATTGATTCGATTCCATAAGCACCGATTGTGAAAGCCATTGCACCAAAAGCACCAATTGGAGCAAGCTTCATTAACATACCAACTAAATAGAAAACTGGAGCTGTTAAGTTATTTAAAAAATCGGTAATTGGGCGTGCTCGGTCACCTAAAGCAGCCAACGAAATACCAAATAGCACTGCTACAAATAGCACCTGCAAAATCTCGCCACCAGCCAGAGGGCTGACTAAGGTTTGCGGGATAATATTCATGAAGAAATCGGTAATATTTGTTGCATGTGCCTTCTCAACGTAAGTATTTACTTTGTCGTTGACTAAGGTAGCAGGATCGATATTAAGGCCTTTACCCGGTTGGATAATATTTGCCACAATCATACCAACCACAAGAGCCAAGCTTGAGAAGGTCAGAAAATAAAGCATTGCTTTACCAGTTACACGGCCCACACGGCTCATGTTTGTCATACTGGCAATGCCTGTAACAACTGTTAAAAAGATGACGGGAGCAATAATCATTTTAACGATCTTGATGAATGCATCACCAAGCGGTTTTAAACTTTCGCCAAGTTCTGGGTAAAAATGACCAATTAAAATGCCCAAAATAATTGCAAAAATGACCTGTACATACAAAATTTGGTGAAATTTCTGTTTTTTCTGTACCGTTTCTTGGTCAAGGGTATTGAAATCCATTATCTAAATACCTTTTCGATGGGGATAAAAAAATAAAATATAAAGCTAGCACCACAAGCTGCTTTAACAAGGAAAAGCCATTGTAAAGAATAAAAAACACCCTGTGTTATAAATTTAAAAAATGTCAAATTCAAAAATCATGCATTAATTTGTATAGAATACTTTTTATTTTAATATTTAAAAAATTATAAAATTTATTAAAAATAATATTAAATTATTGTTTATATTAAAATTAAACCCTATTAAAGTTAATAAAATCGGCTTTAATAACCTGTATAAATGATTCATGACCACCATTTATTAAATAAATGATTTTATTAAATACATGTAAATTAAAAATTATGAAAATTTAATTTAAAAATAATAAGAAAAATTGATATATAATTTTTTAACAAGAGAAAATGCCTAATTCTTGTTAAAAAATTACTCTAATAAGCTGTGATAAATTAATTAAAATTAGGGTGGGCCTTAAATAACCGCTTTAATAAAATATGGACATAGTCTAAGCTTAATGTACGATCCGTGAATAAGATGCGGAATAACATAGGTGCAATCACAGCTTCGATAATTTCTTGATTTTCTATAGTTAATTCATTACGCGCCTTAGCTCTGGCTTGAATAATATCAAGTTGTTGAACGATTAAAGTTTCACACTTTCGAGCGTTTGAAGATTCAGTTGCATATAGCAAATCTCGTAGCAATGTTTGCCCTACTTCAGAAGAGTACTCTTCAAAATATTGTTCAATCCATGCCGTGATATCAAGTTGAAATGAGCCTAAATCTTTTGGTTCCATATCGGGTTTCAGTTCATTAAGAGCTACATCTGAAAATAACTGATTGATATCTCCCCAACGACGATAAATGGTAGAAGGTGTTACACCTGCTTCATCAGCAATCATGGGTATAGTAATTTGGCTTTGCTCCAAGTTTTTTTGAAGCTCTTTTACTGCTTGATGAACTGCTGTTTGAATTCTTTCACTACGACCACCCGGGCGTAACCCAGTAACAACTTTTGCCATTAATTAGCTCTACTTCAATAAAAACGATTAAAATAATATTTGTATATACAAAATACACTAAAGCTAATGATTTGCTTTAGTGTAAAAATCATGTATAAAAGCTAAATATTCGCTTTTATGTTATTCATCTTATATGAACAATTCAAGTTCAAAACGGTCTGGATCAATTTTTCAGTTAGATTCAACAGTAGCATTGACCTTAAACACAATCACGCTGATGACCTTTATGGCGGCGTCTAGTGCCCCTACGCCTTTATATCGTTTGTATCAGCAGATATGGCAATTTTCGCCCGTTATCTTAACTTTAATTTTTGCGACCTACGCGTTTACCTTACTTGCTTCTTTACTCATTATTGGTTCTTTATCTGATTATATCGGACGTCGGCCCGTCATTATTTCAGCAATTTTTTTGCAAATCGCTTCAATGAGCTTTTTTCTTTTTGCCTCAGATGTTTCTATGTTATTTATTGCGCGTGGCCTACAAGGTATCGCAACAGGTCTTGCCGTTTCTGCAATTGGAGCTGCAATTTTAGATTTTAGTAAGCATCATGGTTCCCTAATTAATAGTATTGCTCCCATGGTCGGCATGGCAGTAGGCGTTTTTATTACATGTTTTATTCTGCAATTTTCAGCTCAACCCTTACATTTGGTTTTTGAACTCTTATGTGTTTTGTTTGCATTTGAACTTATTCTAAGTTTCTTTAACCCTGAGACTGTACGTAAAAGATCAGGAGCTTTGGCTTCATTAAAACCCAACATGGCTATTCCTCATCAAGCAAGAGGTGCTCTATTAAGTATTAGCCCTATTAATATTGCGCTTTGGATGGTGAGTGGTTTTTTCTTATCACTTATGCCCTCTTTACTGGCAAAAATTTTTCAGACATCTTCAGCTTGGCTAAACGGCAGTATGTTTATGGCGCTCGCCCTTTCAGGTGCGGCAGGGATTCTGACGCTTAGAAAATCCACCAATTTTCGTATTTTGCTCACGGGCACCTTATCCATCATTATTGGTACAACCGTTTTATTTTTAGCGATCAATTTTACAAGTGCCGTGGTTCTACTTATTGGTTCTATTATTACCGGAGTGGGTTTTGGTACAGCTTTCATGGGAGCAATTCGTACTGTCATGCCTCTCGCTTTACCCGAAGAACGCGCAGGTTTAATGGCTGCATTCTTTGTTGAAAGCTATTTGGCTTTTAGTGTTCCAGCAATTTTGGCAGGCTACTTTGTGGGTAAAATCGGACTTATGAACAGTGCCAATATTTATATGAGTTTAATTATTGGGCTTGCACTGATTGCCCTTCTAATGATTTTTAAAAATATTAAAAGTAAATAAGGATGTGTTAAAAAGTCAGTTTCAAATGAAGCTGACTTAAATAATTTAAAACAAATGATACTTAAATAAATAATTTAGCTTCCGATTACTACATTGATTTCTGTTGAAATTCGTTAGACTATTTTTAATATCAAAATTCACTCGTAAGATGAGTTTCGATACAAAACAAATAAAATATTCAAAAGGATTTTTTAGTTATCATCATAAAATATAAGGAAATTTATTATGAATAATTTCATTTTGACAACTTTTGACTGGGTTCCAGAATTACCACGAGGTTTTGTAAGAGATATAAGGATAAGATGGGCATTAGAAGAAGCAAAAATGCCCTATAAAATAAATAGCGTATCTTTTTATGAACGAGGAGATGATCATTTTTCTCACCCACCTTTTGGGCAAGTTCCTTGGTTAACAGATGGTGATATTTCAATTTTTGAAAGTGGCGCTATCCTATTTTATTTGGGTGAACGTAGCGATGTACTTTTACCTACCAATCCAAAACAGCGTAATGAAGTTATAGAATGGTTATTTGCAGCGCTTAATTCAGTAGAAATGGCGAGCCTTCCTTGGGCTTTATTAAAATTTTCTAATGCTCAGAAAGATACTCCTACTCACAAACAATTTGATGCCTTTCTTCACTCTCGACTCCAACATATGGAGTCAATTCTTGCTGAGCGAGAATGGCTAACGCAGTCATTTTCTATTGCTGACATTGTTATGGCTGACGTATTACGATTGGTAAATAGATTTGATGGATTAACAGAGTTTCCCCATTGTCTCGCATATGTTCAAAGAGCCACTACACGCCCTTCTTTTCAAAAAGCGTATGCTGACCAAATGGCTCATTTTGCAGCGGCAGATGCCAAGAAGAATGCTTAAACATGTTATTTATCCATTCTACATTTATAAGCTAAAAATGAAGCTTTATTGATCACGCCAAGGTTTCAAAAAACGTTTTACATACTTTTTAAAAGGCCAAGTAAACTGTTTTATAAAACTATTTGGGATTTTATAGCCCACTGTTCCATACACACTTGCCAAATGTTTAGGCATATAGACGGTTTTAAAAATGACATCATAAAATGGAATAAACGCAGCGTAATTTTTATCAATGGCAGGTTTTTCTGAAGAGTGATGCCAATGGTGGAATTCTGGCGTAGCGATAATCCAGCGCAAATATGGAAAACGAAAACGCACATTGGAATGAATAAAAATAGCGTGAAACGAAATAAAAACTAAATAAGCAAAAACAGCTGAAGTATGAAAGCCCAACAGGAAAATAGGTAATGTCGCAATAAAGCGAGTCATTAGCACTTCAATGACATGCAGACGAGAAGAAGCTAACCAATCCATATATTCAGTTGAATGATGAATTGCGTGAAAGCGCCATAAGAAATTAACTTCATGCATAGCGCGGTGCAACCAATACACTGTAAAGTCGACCACAATTAATAGTTCAATAAATTGCAGCCAAATTGGTTGAGCTTGTACATAAGGCACAATTGGATTATCAGGTAGATGCGTAATCCAATATTGAATTGGCATGACGGTTAAAAAGCTAAATAATTGAATGCCAATATGGCTGACCATGAAATATTTCATATCGGTCACCCACCCTACTCTTAATATTTTTTGTTCAGGATTTTTAGCAAAAAAACCTTCAAGTGGAATAAAAATGAACGCTAAAATGAATAAGGTTAGTACAAAATAATCGATACCTGCATAAAATGGTACACTTGGTAAAACGGGCGCCTCAATTACACCACAGCCCAAAACTGCTGCTACAAGTGAAAAACATAGTCCGTAAAAGCCATATCTGTTTTGACGCACAATTGCACTAAATGCACCGAAACCAGAGCTAATAATAATGCCCGTAATCAGCCCATAATAAAAAAGATGATAATGTTTTGCATAAATAGGACGGAGTTCTGGGGTGGTTAATACACTGGGAAATAAAAAACATAATGCCCCAAATAAACACAACAAGCTTAAAGACATTGAAATGAAAGCACTGATTTTTCCCAAACCAGCGTTCAGTTCTAAATTTTCAAATTTTGCTCTTAATTGATCTGTCATAATTCATATACAATTCTTATTGTGTATAACGCGAATGCTACCAAAATTTAATAATAAATTGGAAAGAACTTTAACTTCTCACTTCTCAGATCAAAGCCCTTAATCTGAAAATAGAATTTTAAATAGCTGTAAATAGTTCTTATAAAACTTCAAATATTTGACCGACAGATTGAATCAGCCATTTTCTGGCAATAATATCATCACTGCGATTAAACCAATTCAAGCTCACTTTAAAAGAATCCATAGCAAAAGGTAATTCAAACATTTGGACATTACCATGAGCTAGATAATGCCGAGCTGCGCGCGACGGTAATGTCACTAACATATCTGAACTCTGCAAAACACCTTGTAAAACGCTAAAATGTGGAACCTCTAAACGAATTCGTCGCTTCAAATCCATTGTTTTTAAATATTGCTCAACTTGGATATGCCCTGTTGATGACTTGATGGCAACATGATCTTCTTGCAAATATTGCTCTAATGTCAGTTGCTGCTGTAGCCTTGGATGGTCAGCTCTAGCAATGCATACATATCTTTCTTCAAATAGAGTGCGTGTTTCTATTTTAGGCATTATGGTCTGTGTACTATTAAATACTGCCAGATCTAAAAAGCCATCAATAAGCCACTGTTCAACCTTAGACGACTGAATCTCTTCAATCTCAATTTGAATATAGGGCGCTGTTTTCTGCAAAAAAGCCATAAGACTAGGCAAGAGACAAATCTCCCCTGCGTCAGAGAGTCCGATTCGGAAAGTTTTATTTGAATTTTCAGGACGAAATTCCTGTGCTTGAGCGATCGCTGATTCAATATTAAAAATCGCTTGATGAAAAATTGGATAAAGCTCATGCGCAACTTTTGTCGGTTCGACCCCACCTCGGCTTCGGGTAAACAACTCATCATTTAACTGACGGCGTAAACGGTTCAAATTATAAGTCACAGAAGGCTGACTCAAATTTAATTTATCAGCAGCTTTACTAATATGCCGAGACTCATAAATACAAACAAAAACTTTAATCAAACCTAAATCCATGGTTCTGATCCTTTAAATACTCTAAACAAAGACTTTAACTTCTTTGTTTAGAGTTTAGTTCCTTTTATAGGAACAAAAATGCTTAATTTTTATGGAGATATACTTGAATTTAGCATTACGCGTTTAGTTCGGTTGCAAATACTTATAGCAATAACACTTAAGGTTGCCAGCACACAAGGGATGGCTAGAGCGATAAAATTATATGCAATGGGAAGATGCAAACTTAAAAGCCAGCCGCATAGAATCGGACCTAAAATCGCCCCAATACGGCCTACACCTAAAGCCATACCAATGCCAGTACTGCGAATTGGTGAAGGATAAAACTGAGCCATATAAGCGAGTAATAAAATTTGCCCACCGATAGACGCGGCTCCTGCAATGGCAATACAGAGATATAAAATGACCATAGGTAAAGCATAGCTCAGAAAGTAAAGTGAAATTGCACCCGCCAAGAAAAGTGAACAAATAACTTTACCCAGGTGAAAACGATCAGCAAAGTAGCCTCCACCGATTGCACCCAGCATCCCACCCAAGTTTAGCGCCAATAAAAAGACCAGACTGGTTGATAAATCATATCCAGCCTCGACCATGAGTTTTGGTATCCAGTTACCGAGTGCGTACACCATGAGTAAAGCCATAAATACACTCAGCCAGAAAAATACAGTGACTAAAGTACGGTTCTCGGTAAATAGAGCAACCAAAGGTCGAGTCGCAGTTTGTTGATTTTCTTGGTGTAATACAATGCTTGTATGATCAGTTATGCTTTGTTGTGGTGCTAATTGTTGAAGTAAGTCACGTACCTCATTCCATTTTTTCTGGCGAACCAGATAATCGATTGATTCGGGTAAAAATTTCCAAATAATAGGTAATGAAATGAGTGGAATGCCCGCCAAAATAAACATAATTTGCCAACCAAATTTAGGAACCAGCCACATGCCTAAAAGCGCTGAGCTCATGCCACCAATCGCATAGCCACTAAACATAAGTGATACCAAAGTTGATCGTAATTTCTTTGGGGCAAACTCGGTCATTATGGCAATGACATTTGGCATTACACCGCCCAAACCTAGGCCGGCAATAAAACGATAAATGGCAAACTCTTTAGGACTGTTGGCAAAACCACATAACACCGTAAAACTGCTAAAAATGAAAACACACAGCATAATTAAACGCTTACGGCTAAAGCCATAAGACTCTAATTTATCGGCTAAGCTACCGAAAATCATGGCACCAAACATCATGCCAAATAATGCAACACTGCCCAGCAATCCAGCAGTCATACTATCTAACTGCCAATGTTGCATGAGCTTAGGCAATGCCACACCATAAATGACTAAGTCATAGCCATCAAAAATAATAATGAGCGCACTCAGCAAGATCACCCGCCAATGTAATGGCGTTAATCTTGCATCATCAATCAATTGATTTGCATTTAGTTTTTCCATAATTGCTTTCCTTAGCAAATTGCGTGTAAAACAAAAATTTATTTAAATCGTTGCCATTTTTAATTGATGTAATTGTTGCTTTGCTTCTACAACATCCTGTTCTAGGTCGTGTTGCCATAACCAATCAAAACGATGTTCAAGATGTTCACCAATTTCGGCAAATGTTGGGTACTGAGTCGAATAACACTCATAAATTTCGCCAGATTCACGAGAAGTTTGCTGAACACGACAAGCACGTTTTAAACGGAGCTTTTCATAAATTGAAGACACATCGGTTAACTGATCTGCTTGTAAGTTTTTTGTCGACAATAATGCTGCAAGGATTAATGCATCTTCAAGACCTTGGCCTGCTCCTGCACCTTGGTGAGGTAACATGGCATGTGCAGCATCGCCCATGACAATGACATGACCTGAGGTACTTTGATAAGTCGAAAGTTCTTCAATTTCATGTAAGGCCCAAATGGTAGGTTGTTCAATTAAACCCAGTAATGTTTGGCAGCTTTCGCTCCAGTCTGAAAAATCGGAAAGCATTTGAGCTTTATCGACAGGTTTGGTCCACGGTGTATCGGCTGGTAGTACTGTATCTTCGCGGTTTGAGCAGAAAGCAACGATATTAATTTGCTCACCTTTACGAATGGGGAACGTTAAAATATGTTTGTCTTTGCCCAATAACATTTGCGGAATATCTGCTAAATCTGTATCGCCATTTACTTGTTGCAAAGCTTCTTTAAATGAAGCGTGAGAAATAATGCCACGATATGCCCAAGTTCCTGAAAAACGTGGATGAACTGGTGGTAAATGATGAGAAGCTAAAACATATTGGCGAGCCACGGAGCGGATACCGTCAGCCCCTATCAAATAATCGCACTCATGCTGACTACCATCATTAAAGTGCAAAATCACCTGATCATCTTGTTCTTCAATCGCCTCTAGGCGTTTAGAAAAATGCACATTTTGCGTAGGCATGTGAGGAATAATGGCATCAAGAAAGTCAGCACGATGAACAGATGACTGCCCTACACCTGTCGCGATCGATGCAGATAAATATTCATCGATATAACCATTGCGCCATTGAAACCAAACATCTTGAAATGGGTGCGATACTTGATCTGCAATTGCATGATATTCGTTGGCTAAACCTAACAGTTCAATGGCTTTGACTGCATTGGCACCAAAAGAAATCCCTGCCCCAATTTCAGAAAACTGAGGTGCAGATTCAAACATTTGGACATCTAAATGGGCATGTTTACTTAAATTACTTGCTAAAGCCAGACCAGCAATACCACCACCGACCACGGCAATTCGAATATGTGTATTCATGTGTTTGTTCCTTAAACATCATTATCGTTTTCACATATTCATTTTTGAGAAGTTGGCTTATAAAGTCCAATTAGTATTTTTTTTGTTCAATTATTTAAAAATTAAATAATAGCCATTTGGGCGAGCCTCTATAAAGCCTAAAGGCCGCCCGTGCTAATAAATTATTTTTGATAGACTTTATGGTGTGCCTGGCGGGGTTCCAATAGCATGTTTCATTGGAACTTCATAAGTTGTCTCGGCAACCGGTGAAACGCGCCAAATCGTATTACCTACATCATCTGCAACTAATACGGCACCTGAAAAATCAATTGCTACCCCCACAGGACGACCATACGCTTTGCCTTTATCACTCAGGAATCCGGTCAAGATATCTTGTGGTGGACCAGAGGGTTGACCACTTCTAAATGGTACAAAAACAACTTTATAACCACTGTGAGGCTTACGGTTCCAAGAACCATGCTGGCCGATCAATGCGCCTCCTCTAAATTGCGGCATGAGTTCAGCTGTGTAAAATGCAAGACCTAAAGAAGCCGTGTGGTTACCTAGTGCATAGTCGGGTTTAATTGCACGAGCAACCATTTGCGGATTTTGTGGTTTTACTCGCACATCTACATGTTGACCATAATAGCTATATGGCCAGCCATAAAAAGCTCCATCTTGAACTGACGTCATATAGTCAGGTACTAGGTCACTCCCAATTTCATCGCGCTCGTTAACCACCGTCCAGAGTTTTCCACTTTGAGGTTGCCAAGCCATACCATTAGGATTACGCAGTCCTGTTGCAAATGGGCGTGACTGACCGCTTGCAATATCAAACTCTATAATTTGTGCTCGGCCTTTTTCTTGATCTAAACCATTTTCAGCAACGTTACTGTTAGAACCAACGGTAATGTAGAGCTTTGTACCTGCCGCGTTAGCAATGACATTTTTGGTCCAATGGTGGTTTAAAGGACCACCCGGTAAATCCAACACTTTGGTTCCACTGGCTGTAATTTGAGTTTCACCCTCTTGATAAGGAAAACGCACAAGCGAATCCGTATTGGCGATATATAAGTTATTACCAACCAATGCCATACCAAATGGAGAATTTAAGTTTTGAAGAAATACCGTTTTCTGATCGGCAACTCCGTCTCCATTGGTATCACGAAGTAAGCTAATACGGTTTGCACTTGGATGAGATGAGCCTGCCCGCTTCATCACAAAAGACATAATTTTACCTTTAATGCCTTTGCTGTCTTCAGGTTTAGGTGGAGCATCTGTTTCCGCAACCAATACGTCACCATTCGGCAATACATAAAGCCAACGTGGATGCTCAAGTCCTTTGGCAAATGCTTTTACCTTTAAACCTTCTGCGGGTTTTGGCATTACCCCACTCGGCCAGCCTTCTGCTGGCGCTATATTAACGGTGGGAAATAAACTTGATTTAGGTTCAGGTAATTTTGGATCTGGACCATAACTCTCAGTAATCGGATATTGCGAGGATGAAGCGCATCCAGCTAATGTAATTAAAACCGTAGTGCCTAAAACTGGCAGCAAAAAACGTGTCGTCATGGGTTATCTCCATTTATTTTTTGTCGTCATGGAAATAGCGTAATTTATGTTTGCAATTAAACAAGCAACTTTAATGGAGTCTTTTGTTTATGGCTTGCAAAAAACGTTCTTTATCTTTTGGTGAAATCATCACTGAAGTAATTTCTCCATTTTTCATATAATAAATTTTAAGCCGATCTAATGAGAGCGCTGGAGATGAAAGTGGATTATGAGTAGGCTCTATTTGGGTAATATCATTAATATTAATTTTCCATCGGAATACCAAACTCTTAATCATTAAAGTGTCGTTCTCTACCAAATAATAAGTATTAAATATGGGAAGCCAAATAAGAAAAATAATTAAACTATAAATGACGAGATGTGGAAAATTTGAAGCTAAAGAATAAAGGTGGTTTGCTTCATAAATTTTTATAACAATATTGGCAGTGATAACAATAAATATTAATAAAAGCCACCAATCAATTTTTGATCTAAATTTCAAAAGTTATTCTCCACATCTAAATGTTATTTATAACGAGACTTTCTATATTTTTTATAAAAGAATTGAACTAAAAATTAGCTTTAAATGTTAATGATACAAAATCTCGATCATCTATCGTGCTAAATTCATTAGAACCAAAAAAGTTATTATAGGCAATCTCTGTTGTATATTTTTGTTGATAAATCATAGATAACGCTGCACTTACACTCATTTGCCCTTCTTGAAAGTTTTGGCTATATCCATAAACATCATGTCTAAAACTAAGACTTGGCGTAATCACTGTAGAGGGTAAAATATCTTGATAATTTAATGCACCACGTAATCGGTAGCCAAATGACCATTCATTAAAAAATCCGTTTTTATTGCAAAAGCGTTCATTTAAATTGTCTATTTCTGCATTTGTAAGATGGGCTGTACCATACGGCGTACATTTAAACTCGCCTGTTTCAGGATTATAAGCACCTGTTGAAAGCTCACTACGGCCAAATGCGCCTGTCCGGCCAAACCGATGATTACCAATATCTGCAATATGATTTAAGGCAAACTCTGTAGACCATGTCATCGAATTTGCTCCCAAAATATTGAATATGCTGTCAGTTGCTCCAACCGAAAATTGTGTTACGGGTAAGCGTACATATCCTTGAATATATTGACCTAATTCAACAGTTTTTCCCGGTAGTGCAAATGGTGTTCCTTCCGA
Source organism: Acinetobacter sp. DMC2 (assembly GCF_056314305.1). Classification (NCBI taxonomy): domain Bacteria; kingdom Pseudomonadati; phylum Pseudomonadota; class Gammaproteobacteria; order Moraxellales; family Moraxellaceae; genus Acinetobacter; species Acinetobacter sp. DMC2. The sequence continues at coordinate 361,160 of NZ_JBQUYP010000001.1, forward strand.
TAGCACTTGAGCATAGACAATGTCTGTACCGTTTAGTTGCAAAGGTTGATTAGGTTTGTGGGTTAATTCACTAAAAACGGTTGTTGTTCCAACTTTCCCAGTCAGACTTAATCCAAACATTTTGATATTTTCAGGATAGATAGAAAAATAACTTGCGGTATTAAAATGTTCGGGTCCTGCTGCTGTTACAGCCGTTCCATCAAAGTTTGCATTACGGCTATGGTAGTTCGCATAGTAAATACCTAACTCAGCATTATTTAAACTTGGTAATGTCTGTTTTAAAGCAATGCCATATTGGCCATTGTCCTTTGCTTTTCTACTTTCTGCACGTGGAATATAGGTACGTAAACGAATTGCGGTATCTGATAATTTATCTCCCCCTCCAGCAATCAGAACTGGACCTGCGTTTTCGGGCACAAAGTCCGAAATCTCAAAGAAAGTTCCGTTACCATCAACAACTGAAGGTCTAAATTTAAATTGATAGAAACCTTCTATTTTCAAATTTTTATTAATGCTTGTGTCGAATGAAAACATTTCGGTTGGAATGATTCTTTCTTTTGTATCACCACCCGGTCGGTTAATTGCAGCAAAATCAAATGCACTCACCGAATTTAAACCGTTTTGAAAAAACTGAGATTTCCCCCAATTTAAAGTCTGTTTGCCTAATTTTAAATTGATATTTTTTACACCACCCAGTTCAAAATCTTTCCATATATAGGCATTCCATAAATCGATACCTTTGAACTTTGCGAGCCTTGGCCATGCTGAGTCATTAAAGGTTTTAAAGTCTCCATGTCCTGTCTCATAGGCATGGTCATACCAGTATTTAGTGCTCATAACTGCACCTTGATGTTTTCCATTTAGCTTAACTTCAGTTATGCCTCTGATGATCTGTGAAATGGCATCATATTTACTAAAATTCATTCGCCCATCATCACCATTCACATCAATGCTAGCGCCTTGTTTGCCTATTTTGTTTGCGTCAGGCCGATAAAGTAATGAAACGGATGGATCTTGCGTACTCCAATTTGCACCTAGGCTTAATGTCGTTTTTGTCTCGAACTTCCAGTCTTCATCAATATCAAAACTGGCTGCATTTGCTTTAGACATGAATAAAATTAGGCTTAATGAAACACCTATTTTTTGAATATATAAAACGTGATTATTTCTTTGATTTAAATAGACGTAATGACCCATCATATTATCTCCCTATAAATATGATTTTTCTTATTTATTGCTTATTACTCAAAGCCATCCATTGGCTTTAAATGGTTTTCATAAGCAGGTATTTTTTGCCCTAGGCTGGTTGTTCAACCTGATCTAATTGTTGAATGAATTGTTCAGCCAAGGGCCAATAGCCAAAGCCAGATGCAGGATTTAAATGTCCCACATCACCTAAATTTACGAGTCGACTACCCCACTTTTCTGCCATTTCACCTACAGCTTCATGACGAGCTAAATGGTCATTGGTGCTTGCAACCAAAATGCTGGGAAAAGGTAGTTCTTGATCTGGTAAAGGACTCCATCCTTCTTGATGAAGTTCAGTTGGGCTTGGATAATTTTCTGGCCAGCTTTCGTTTAAGTCAGGGGGAGCCACAAGTAAAGCACCCTGAATTGGTCGTTGATATTTTGCAGCCCAGTGTAGGGTCATCAGCACGCCTGCGCTGTGTGCAACCAAAATGACAGGCCCTTGTATTTGTTCGAGTTGTGCCTCAATAGCAGCAACTCTATTTTCACAATTGAGTTTGTTGGTTTGCACAGGCGGTACAGAGCGAACTTTTGCTAGCTTTGTTTCTAAGATCGTTTGCCAATGCTCGGGAACATGATCGCGTAACCCCGGAATAATTAAAATTGTTGCTTTGGTTTGTATTTTTTCCATTTCAACGCCTGTGAATTTTGCCATCTAGGAGCCATAAGAATTTCTATAAAACTCCATTTACAATAAAGGCTCATTTCAGTTAATGGTGTACATAAGGCGTCACGGACTTTTCATTTGACGACACATCTTTTTAAAATTTCGTAAATTAATTAAAATAGTTTTTGTAATTACAAGTGAGCCAAAAGAATAGTTTTAAAATTAAGTAGACATCACGATTAGGCTCTTAAATAAAAGCTTTTGTAATGTAGATATTTTAGTTATAACTAGATATGAGCTGTAAGGAATATGGCTGATTAAGAACAGGAGATAATAAAATGGTGCCTCTTGCGCATACCGCCTCTTTAAAAAATTATTTGGCAGTTGCTCAGCAATTAGATCTAAATCCCTACCATTTATTATCACGTGTTGGGCTTAGCCAAACTCAATTGAATGATCTTAAACAACGTATTCCTGTAGATAAAGCCATTACCTTGCTTGAAGACTCAGCCCAAATGAGTAATTGTGATGTATTCGGTTTATATATGGCAGAGCAACGTGAAATCGCGGATTTTGGTGAACTGAGCTTATTATTAAGTTACCAATACACTTTGAGAGAAGCGCTACAAACGATTGTTCGTTATAGAAATTTACTCAATAACTCACTTGAAATATATATAGAAGAAATTGACGATACGGTTGTTATTCGAGAGGAAGTAGTGACAACAACTTGCGGGTATAGTCGCCAAGCCACAGAACTTGCTTTAGGAATCACCCATCGTTTTTGTGCAGCACTCATGATGCAAAAATGGCGGCCGTTAAGTATCCACTTTACTCATAACCCGCCCAGTGATTTAACTTTGCATCGGCGGATTTTTGGCTGTGCGCTCGAGTTTGGTAGTGACTTTAATGGTATTGTTTGTACGGCGGCCGAACTTGATACAACAAACCCTCAAGCAAATCTGGCTATGGCCAACCATGCACAGCGTTATTTAGATATTTTGCAGAATAGTAATGAATCGACCATGATTTTTGATATTCGTAAAAGTATTTATCTTCTTTTGCCAATGGGTCGCGCTACGATTGATCAAGTCGCTCAAACACACGGTATTCATGTTCGGACCTTGCAGCGTCGTTTAGAAGAAGCTCAAACGAGTTTTAGTGATTTAATGAATGAAGTACGCAAAGACCTCGTATTTCGTTATTTAAAAAATCTAAATTATTCACTTGCTCAAGTGTCTGATATTTTAGGTTACTCAATGCCGAGTTCTTTTACGCGTTGGTTCATTAGCCAATTTGGTATGTCACCAAATATGTGGCGTAGTCACAATAAAGCCCTGCTCAATTAATTTCTCTTTATGTGAAGCCCAATCAAGTCATTTAAAATATAAGGAAGCTGGAGAACGACTTCATAGCTTCCTTAAAAATTTAATTTTTTAAAATTAAAACCACAAGTGCATAAGCCCAAGAACCAATACCACTAAAAAGATGCTTTCGCCGATCATTAAAAGAATCGGTTTAATGCCAACAGATGCTAATTCTTTTAACTGAGTTTTCATTCCTAAAGCACTAATTGCAATGACTAAAAACCAGCGTGATAAATCATTAATTCCATTTTGAACCATCGTTGGTACCCATCCTGTACTGTTAATACAAGCCAGTATTAAAAAGCCAACAGCAAACCAAGGCAGTAATGGTGGCCGCTCTCCAGTTGAATCTGCTCCTTGCATACGGGTAATCATAGCCGCACAAACAATGACTGGAAGCAGCATCGCCACACGCATAAGTTTAACTACAGTCGCCGTATCACCTGTTTGAGTAGACATGCTATAACCAGCGCCGACCACTTGTGCCACATCGTGAATCGTAGCACCAAGAAACACACCAGCCGCTTGTGGCGATAACTCCAACCACTTCGCAATCATCGGATAGACAATCATTGCAAATGTTGAAAGTGCCGACACGCCAATTACGGTAAACAAAGTCGCTTTTTCTTTTTGCGGATGATTTGGAAAAGCAGCCGATAGTGCCAATGCAGCTGAAGCACCACAGATTGCCGTTGATCCACCAGTGAGCATGCCAAATAGTTTTTGGAAACCTAAGATTTTAGCTGCAATAACAGAAACGGCGATTGTGACAATAACCAGAGTGACGACTAACGCAACAGGTTGCCAACCTAGTGCGGTAATTTGCCCCAAAGTTATGCGCATGCCGAGTAATGCAATACCCATCCGCAGCACACTCCGTGCGGTAAATTCGATCCCTGCCTTACATTTACTTTCAGCTGCTAAAAAATTCACGCTCATGCCGAGCAATAGTGCAAATAGCATGACTGGTGCACCATAGTGCTCTGATAAAAAACAGGCAGCCGCAGCAACGACCGAACTGACCACAAAGCCTGGTGCTAATTCTCTTGTACGCTGGGAAAAATTTTTCAAAACTAAACTACTCATGATTTTCCCCACAGCCCATCACAATAAATACTTTGTCCTCGATCACTTCTACGGGATAGGTTGCAACTTTGAGATGAGCAGAATTAACTAAACAGCCATTTGTTAAATCAAAACGTAGACCATGGGCACAACACTGAATCACTCGTCCTTCTAGACGTCCACTAAATAACGATGCCCCCTGATGAGGACAACTGTCATCGATTGCATAAAATTGAGTCGCAACGTTAAATAGTGCGAGATTTTTATCTCCCATTTTTAAAAAAGCTCGCTCACCTGAATTCGGTATTTTCTCAAAAGGCACTTCAAATCGGTTGGTCATATCAACTCTCCTTGTGCCACCATTGCCTCTTGCATTGCTTGATAAAGTACATCTGCTGATTGCGCGCCCACTAAGGCTGAAGCCCGATCAAAAATAAAATAAGGCACGCCATTACCTCCTGTACTTGCAGAGATAAAATCTTGATGATCTTGAATAAGTAAATCTTTGATAAGCTCAGGTGAGAAACCACAACGTTTCGCGATTTTGTATAAAGTAGTGGTATTTCCGATGTCTAACCCATCATAAAAATATGCAGCAAAGAGTTGTTCTAACAACGCATTGCACTGCTCAGGAGTTCCTATTTTTAAAGCTTTATCAAATAAGCGGTGAGCTTTGGCCGTATTTGGCATCCGTTTAATCTGTTCAAAATCGATCTTGAGCCCAACTTTATGTGCAGCTTTATTGACCTGTTCTTGTCTCATACGAACTGCTGTTAAGCTACCTAACCGTTTCAAATAAAACGTTTGAAACGGTACACCTTCAACTGCTAAGTCCGGTATGAGCTGAACACCTCGCCAGTGCACGACAACTTTGACTTTGGGGTGAAGCTGATAAAATCTATTTATAGCGATCAGTAACTGACGTTTTCCGATCAAACACCAAGGACAAATAAAGTCAAAAAATACATCAATATGTAATTGCCGAATCATCATTTGTTATTCATCCCGCATTTTTGTATTTGGTTACCTGTATGATTTTTAAGCTCAGTTATTCCTTGCTGCTCAAAACGCGCGATATCTTTGTGATAATGACGTTTGGCATAAAAAAATACGGCTGCGGCTGCAATACTGACCAATGGCATGAGCTGAAATGCACTATGTAAACCAATCACATCAGATACTTTGCCAACGACTAAAGGACCAAGCGCTAAACCAAGAAAATTGTTAGCTAAGGTGAGTGTTGCAAATGCAGAGCCATGAACTGAGTTATGTGTGAGATTGGCCACCATGGCACTAGATGGCCCATTGGTTCCTAAGGCAATAAACATTCCTAGGCAGATGAGAAGTAACTGGTTACGTCCCGCAGGCACAGCAAAAGCAATGAATAAAAGAACACAACCGAGCAAGCAGTAGGTAATCGCTAAACTGACCTTACGATCTGGACAGTTACGGCCTAAATAATCACACAACATGCCGCATAGAATTGTGCCTACTGCACTACATAGTAAAATGACTGCTGCCATCACACCTGCCTTGTCGGTACTCATGCCGTAATAACGATTGAGATAACTCGGCATCCAGACAATCACTGTCCCACCAACAAATAATTGCAGACCACTACCAATGTAAGTGGCAATGACTGAACGACTTGAATATAAAGTTTTTAAAGGGCTTTTAATGTGCTGGGTTTTACTACGAATTTTATTTTGAGGCTCTGCGTTTATTCTGTTTTCTTTCACTAAAATTGGATATAGAAAAGCCAAAATGAGACCAAATAAAGCAATGCCTCCAAATGCCCAACGCCAACCGAAGTGCTGTGCGAGTACACCACCTAAAGCCACACCCAAAAATGAACCAAATACGCCGCCCGCCATAAATGCGCTGGCGAGTGTTGCACGCATTTCTCGGGGAAAAACAGCAACAACCACCGCGATTCCAACGCTGCCATAAGCTGCCTCACCCACACCAACCATAAAACGAGCAATAAACATTTGCTCATAATTTTCAGCCAGTGCACATCCTAGAGTCGCCAAACTCCATAAAGCCGCCATAATGGCCAAGCTTTTCACTCGCCCAAAACGGTCTGCCATTAAAGACAACGGCAGAGTCAATAAACCCACCATTAAAGCAACAATGCCACTGAGCAAACCTAGCTGACTGTCACTGAGTAACCACTCATTTTTAAGTAAAGGAAAGACTGCGTTTAAGACTTGTCGAGACATGTAATCTGAAATGAGCAAACCAAATGTCAAAGCAAAAACAAGCCATGCATAACGACGAGGTATACTGATTGACGTATCAACATCGCTCATCTGATCTGAATACTGATGTGCATTCATACGACCTCCTTGTATTTTTTATAATTTCTATGTAGCTAGTGCAGCAACACACTTTTAAAATTAAAGCGAGTAAACTGCACTACAATTGAGGTCTACATTCCGTTAGACCTTGTCAAATTAGTTACGCTGCGGCACGCCCTTTTGCCCTGTTTTACGGTTGGGTGCCATACCATTTGCGATTAGGGTTTCTTCAATACTGTTGTATTGCACCCCAATACGATAAATTTCACGGGCTTCTTTTCCTGAGGCAATTTCACGGCCTAATTCATGGGCAATTCGAACTGTTTGTTTAATTTGCTCTACAGATGAAAAACGGCGTCCGTGATGATCAATGATCGTGTCTTCATTACCCACACGGGCATGTAAACCCATTGCCATCGACATCGTATTAAAAGGCAATACATTTTTGAGCAAAGATTCTGATGTCAAAGTACATCCATCAGGTACGCGATGAATAAAATTAAAGAAATTAAATGGATTTGGACCATCAAAACCACCGCCAATTCCAATCCAAGTTAAGTTTAACGGCCCCATGTACAACCCTTTACGCACCATACGTTCTAGCGTCTCAAGGCCATGCATACCCGTTAACTGAAAGTGCGGTTGAATATTGTTTTTACATAACCGCTTAATATGTTCGGTAACCCATGCAGGCCCTGCTGGCACAGTCATCTCTGCATATGCTGCTTGAGTCGTTGGATGTGCCAATGAAGTCCCTTCTAAATATTCAGGATAGAGCAATTCCATAATATTCATTTGTGTGGTGTTAATTGCCACCGTAACCTGATCGGGTTTTGGAGTGAGCTCAGCTAACATATGTCGGGTGTCATCACTTAGCCATAGAGCCGCTTCACCTTCACTCTCTGGTGCAAATGAAATCGAACCGCCTACCTGAATAATCATGTCAGGCACAGCCTCACGAACCCCTGCAATAAGCTCATTAAATTTTGACAAGCGCTTAGAGCCTTTGCCATCAAGTTCGCGCACATGTAAATGCAGCACCGTAGCGCCCGCTTCATAGCACTCAACCGCTTTTTGTATTTGCTCATCCATGGTCACTGGAATATCTTCGGGAAAGTCTTCCGGCATCCATTCGGGGCCATACGGCGCAACCGTGATTACCACTTTTTCCATATTTTCCGGGTGCAATGAGTCGTCAAAGAATTGCATGTGCATCTCCTCATATATTTTTTAGAATTTTCAAATAGATAAAATTTTTTAATCTATATACTTAATAGGTTGCGTCACCAATAATGCCGGCCCGTTCCATTTTTCGGTGGCAAGGTGGGTAATCCATGACTGCATAATGTTGTGTACTGCGGTTATCCCAAATGGCAATGCTGTTAGGCTTCCAGCGCCAACGCACTTGAAACTCTGGAATATAGGCTTGAGAAATTAAGTAACGCAGTAGTTCAGCTGCGCCCGGATTGGCATCTTGTCCAAATCTGACGCGTTCTTTGGTGTGATAGTTACTAAAGTGGGTTGTGAACGCGTTGACGTATAAAATTTTCTCTCCAGTTTCAGGATGAGTACGTACCACTGGGTGCTCAGCATCAGGAAACTTTGCTTTTAAGTCCAAGCGTTTTTCAAGTGGCATAGCCGCACCGAAACTCGCTTCTATGCTGTGATAAGCACGTAAGTCAGCAATCTTATCCTTAATATCATCGGGTAAAGACGTATAGGCCATGACCATATTGGTCCACATAGTATCGCCACCCACTGGTGGGCATTCAACACAGTGCAACACGCATCCCATCGGTGGAACCTTGCGCCAGCTTGCATCGCTATGCCAAGCATTTTCATAACGATCGACGGGACTTTCAGGATGTTTATAAATCTGCACCAAACCTGGATGATCAGGATGGCTACCTACCGCAGGATGATCTTCTAACTGTCCAAATTTTTCTGCAAATGCAACATGATCCTGACGGGTTAAATGCTGATCTCGTAAAAACAACACACGATGCTTAAGTAGTTGAGTGCGAATTTCAGCAAATAATCCATCATCATAAATCGCATCAGCAAGTTTGACGCCACTGAGCTCTGCACCAATATTGCAAGTTAACTGTTCAATTTGCATAAGAAATCCTTTCAAATTACAAAGATTGATGAACCTATTGTTTTACGTGCTTCCAAATCACGATGAGCTTGCACGGCATCCTTTAACTCATAGCGCTGATTAATTTCAATTTTGATTCGTCCATGCCGAACATGATCAAATAATTCATTTGCCAGTTCTTTCTTCTCGGCAGGATCTGCAATGTAATCTGCCAAAGCTGGACGTGTGACAAACAATGATCCTTTCACTGCGAGTAATACCGGATCAAAAGCAGGAATTGGACCAGACGCTGTTCCTACACAGACAAACAAACCACGGCGTTTTAGGGAATCTAATGAACTCATAAAAGTCGCTTGACCAACACTATCGAAAACGACATTTACACCAACGCCATCTGTTAACTCACGTACACGTTCGGCAACATTTTCATGACTGTAGTTAATGACATGATCACAACCATGAGCTCGCGCTACGGCAGCTTTTTCTTCTGAAGATGTGGTACCGATAACAGTCAAGCCAAGTAATTTGGCCCATTGAGAAACAATCAGCCCAACACCACCTGCGGCTGCATGTAGTAAAATTGAATCGCCCGCTTTAAAGTCATAAATACGGCGCATCAGATAAGCAGCGGTCAGCCCTCGCATGGTCATGGCTGCCGCTGTTTCACAAGAAATTTCTTCGGGTAATTTAATTAAAGCATTTGCTGGAATTAGACGGTGAGTACTATATGCACCTAAGGTATTTAAAAAACCTGTATAAGTAACTCGATCACCCACTTTAAGATGGGTCACTCCTTCGCCTAAAGCTTCAACGACACCTGAAGCTTCGACGCCCATACCATTAGGCATTGGAATTTGATAGGTTCCATTACGAAAATATGTATCGGCATAATTTAGGCCGACTGCCATATGACGTAGGCGTACTTCTCCAGCTTTAGGATCTCCTACTTCTACATCTTCATAGCGCATTACTTCTGGCGTTCCTGTTCCATAGAAACGTATAGCTTTCGTCAACGTCATGTCCTATTCCATATTTTGGTTTTTTATTGAGTGCCTATAAAAGCAATAACCAAAATTACAACAGTTAGGATATGGGCCACTTTACATTTGACGACACAAGCTTAACGTTTAATGACAAAGGGCTAAATAGTATTCCCAGCAATTGCAGCAGACTTATGTAGATTGTCGCTAACAGAATTTTTATTTTCATTTAAGCTAAAACTGACCGCCTCTTTTGCATGAATGGCGGTCGTATCAAATAAAGGAACCGAGAATTTAAGCTCACCAATCAACATACAAATTTCAGTACAACCCAAGATAACACCTTGGGCACCTTCAGCTATGAGTCTCTCTACAATAGCGATGTACTTTTGCTGAGAATCTGGGTTAATCACACCTAAACAAAGTTCTTCATAAATGATGCTATGAACTATCTTTCTATCGGCTTCATTTGGAATAACGACATCAATTCCATAATCTTGCAATCGAGCTTTATAAAAATCTTGCTCCATTGTAAAAGCTGTCCCCAACAGAGCAACTTTACCAATGTTTTGACTCAAAATTTCTTTTGCAGTTGCATCAGCGATGTGTAAGAAAGGAATCGAAATTGAATCTTCAATCTGTGCAGCAACTTTATGCATGGTGTTAGTACACACCAAAATACAATCTGCTCCTGCCTTTTCTAAATTTTGTGCTTGCTCAGCTAAATATGCGCCAGCTTCTTGCCATAAACCCTGCGCTTGCAAGGCTGCTATTTCTTCAAAATCGACACTATTAATAATGACTTTAGCAGAGTGCAATTTTCCTAATTTACTGTGAACCATTTTATTGATTTGTTGATAATAAAGCGCTGTAGATTCCCAACTCATTCCGCCTAATAAGCCGATTGTTTTCATTATTGAATCCTTCTATTTATGTAAAACTTATCTATATCTCTTATGAGTAAAGCGTAGCTAGAATAAAATTGCTTTCTTAAATTTTTTCTTGCTTATCCTATTTATTAATCTTAAACGCTGTGAAGTCGATAGAAATTTGTAAGTTGAATAGACCTAATTGATGAAATTTCCAAAACAGAAAACTCTCTCCATCAAACCCAAATCATAAATATAAGAATTCACGCAAACTTCACGACCAGCTCTTTAATTTAATCTTATAAAGTTGGCTTGGATATCGACATGAAAATTATAACTACAGCCCTTGGGCTGATTACTTTGGTAGGTTTAACAGCGTGTAAAAGTGTGCCTAGTTACTCAGGTGACTATGGCAAAGCTGAACAAAAAATTACGGGAATAGAATTAAATGACCAACAGGCACTAGATATCGGTAATCGTTTTGTTGCCGCATTTAATACGCTTGGCACCCCTTCTTTTGTGAATAACGCGAGTCATCTTTACGCTGATCAACTTTATATCAACGATACACTCTCGCAGTTCTCTCAAAAGCAAGATCTCATTAAGCATTTTGAAGGCATGAATGCCCGAGTGAGTAATGTCACTGTAAAACTCATTAGTGCAACTCATCACCAAGATACAGCCTACATTCATTGGTACATGACCTATGACTTTAAAATGTTAGGTCGCTCAAAAACCATGGCTTCTTATGGAATTAGTCAAATTAAGATTAATGAGCAACAAAAAATTATTTTCCAGCAAGATTATTGGGATCCAGCGAATGGCCTTTACCGTTCTTTACCAATATTTGGAGGAGTATATAAATGGGTATTACCGTTCAAAAAAGTCGAGTCTTGATATTTCTAGGAATCTTAATCGCATCTCAGGCGAATGCGGCTGAACTAAAAAAATGCAGTTCAGCACCTTTAATGGTGACGAGTAAGAATGTAGGAAATGTCAGTTACTTTGCTGAAGACTGCTTAAAAAATTGGCAAAGCCAAAGCATCAAACTGGACTTTAGCTATAATCGCGATATTCCCGAGTGGGCATTTAAACGCGCAGCAGCCCACTTTTTGAAGAAAAATGTTAGCGGCTTTGATGCAAAATCTCCGCTTAATCATATTAATGAACTATATAGGCCAATTAAAAGTGGAGATCTTTATAGTCTCTATTACCAACATGAAAATCAAAAACTAGAACTAAAATTAAACCAGAAGCTACTGGGTTCTTTAAACAATCCGAATGCAAATCAATATTTTAAAATCTGGTTTGGTAGCGAACCATTTAATGCTAAATTAAAACAACAACTATTAAATTAATGGCTTAATAAAATCTCATGGGTAATCACTTTATCCTCATGGTTGAGGACCATTTTGAACTCGCAGCAACGGTCTGCGAATTTCTTGAAGTGCATGGTTATGTGATCGATCATGCTCGCAATTTAGATGCTGCACGGACTTTTCTCAAATCGCAGCATTATCATCTTTTGCTGCTCGACATAAATCTGCCCGATGGCTCAGGTTATGATCTATGCAACTGGCTACGCACCGAACAAGGTGTGGATATTCCCGTTCTTATGCTAACAGCAAGAGATACTTTAGATGACAAACTTAAAGGCTTTACTGCTGGCACAGATGATTATTTGGTAAAACCTTTTGATTTTAATGAATTAGTGATGCGAATCCGTGCATTAATAAAAAGAGCAGCTGGTGAAGTTACTCATCATAAAATTCAGATTCACGACTTAATTCTTGATAGTGCAACTCAAACCGTGGTTCGTGCCGGAAATAATATCGAGTTACCCCCTATTCAATTTAAACTATTAAAAATTTTGATGCGCCAGTCTCCAAAAGTGGTGACCAAACAAGAACTGATGATGGAGCTATGGGGCGATGAAGAACCTGAAAGTGATGCGTTACGCAGTCACATCTACAACTTAAGAAAAATGGTTGATAAACCTTTTGACCCTAAATTATTACACACAGTAGCAGGTGTCGGTTTAAAAATTGCTTTAGACAGTTCTACAAGTTAACTCAAATAAACCACAACAATTAAGCCCGTGGTCGGTTCCAAATCGAGTTCGGGATGAGTGGTTAAATAATATTGTCGATCAAACAACTCGACTCGCCATCCTAATTGTTTACAAAGCTTTTGTACCAATTGCAAACCAATTCCATGGCCTTTAGCCTTTAAAGAGAGTTGTGAATCACTGAGCTCTTGTACTTTCACATCGTTAGGTAAAGAAATTCCAATTCCATTATCGGCAATAATTAGGCTGTTTTTTTGTTGAATGATGTCGATTTGTGAGCCTTGAGAATAGTTCAGCGCATTACGTAAAATATTACCTAAAACCATTTGTGTCATAGAAGGATATATCCAACGCGGCTGTTCAGAAAGATCAGGTTGAATATGAATATGTATGCCCTTACTCTCGCTGACCGCATCTAAACTTTCGACTAATTCATTTACAGTCTTAGATAAAAAATTCTTTTCAGAAGGTAAGCTTTTTACTGTATTACGTGCGATTGCTAGTAAGGTGTCGACTAATAACTGCATATCTTCAATTGTATTATGAAGTCGAACTAGGGCTTTATCTTCTCCATACTTCGCCTGACAAAGTTGCACATTACCCTTTAAGATTGTGAGCGGAGTGCGCAGTTCATGACTCACATCTCCTGTAAATTCTCTTTCGCGTCGAATAAAATCGCTTAAAACCTGATGATATTTTTCCAAGGCTTGTTTGAGATATTCTGCTTCCATATTGCCATTGGTATTAATATCTTTAAAAGGTGATGCTTGTGTGTCTTGATGTGCCCAATCAATATTTTCTAATGCATTTGCTAAACGTGTAATAGGTGAAAAATAGCGCCTAGCTCTTCGGTTTGACCACCATAAAAAACTATATAGAACAGATAAACTGAACATAAGGGGAGCAAGTCCAAATAACCAGATCAGCTTATTGACATTACTTTCGCCAAATACCAAAAGTACATGTTGTCCCTTACGTTCTCCATATACCGTCATACGTTCTTTACCATCAACAAATATTCGGTGAACCCCACTTTCTAACCGCATATCTTTAAAGGGTTGTGGTGCTACCTGTGTATTCCACCGATATCCATATAAATTTTTGGTATCTGGTAAATCTGCATTTGGATTACGTTCGATGCGTAACCAGTAATGTTCCATTTCCTGCTCTAAAGCAGTTTTAAGTAAAGAGCCTTTAATTACCCAAGCACTACAAGCCAACCCGACCACGATCGATAATGCAATCAGACCAATCTGCAACCAATAATATCGATTGAACATTTGGGCTAATGGATGACTAGCTTTGCCATCGTTTCGAGTTCTTATCATATCTTTATCGCCGGGATAGGCTGTAGAAATTACAATGCTCTCTTTTTAAATAAAAAGTGACCAATGACCCATTCTTGTCCTTGCTCAAAACCAAACAGCTCGGCACAAGCCATGAAGAAAATACGCCAGCGTTGCCACCAAATGTTGGCATCTTTTCCATAGATTTTTTTAAACAGTGGTTTCAGTTCGACTTCTTGGTTATCCATGTTATCAAGCCAAGCATTTGCCGTTCTCATATAGTGCTCACCCGACCACTGCCACTGTTGAGCCAACTCTAAATGCTCTTGAAAATGCAAAAAAGTTGAAGTCGACGGCATTAAACCGCCAGTAAAGAAATACTTCGACATCCAATCATAGTCTGATTTCACTTCAAAAGGATAATGTAAAAAGCGATGACAAAAAATATGGCACCAGAGTAAGCCATCTGCTCTCAACCAACCCTGAATTTTTTCAAAAAGACGTTGATAGTTACGAACATGTTCAAACATTTCAACCGATACGACTCGGTCAAACTGACCTTTTTCAAGTTCAAGTACATTTACATCACAGGTAAGTACTTCAATATTGTTTAAACCTCTTAACTTTGCTTGCCCAAGAATATGCTTCTTCTGTGTAGCAGAGTTAGAAACTGCCGTAATCTGTGAACGTGGATAGTTTTCTGCCATCCACAAAGTTAAAGAACCCCAGCCACAGCCTAGCTCTAAAATGTGTTGACCATTTTTAAGTTGTGCTCTTTCACAATAAAGCTGAAGTGCGAGTTCCTCTGCCTGATCTAAAGTTGTTGTTTTAGTCGGGAAATAACATGCACTGTATTTGAGTCTTTTTCCAAGCACCGCCTGAAAAAACTCAGTGGGTAATTCATAGTGCTGCTCGTTTGCTTTATCTGTTTCAACGGCGATTTCACTCCGTTTTAACATATTAAGTACATCCATATAGCGCTGTGCCCCTTGTTCAGGGTCATAACGGCCTTCTTGAATTAAGCGTTTTTTGCTTAAAGCACGAATTGCAGCTCGAATGGCATGATCTGGAATCACACCACTTTCAACAATTTTCAAAGACTGATGAACAATAAAATCCATATGCGCACCTATTTTTTGGGTTTTCGCGGAATAAACATTGATGTTTTTTGTTGATAATCAAGATAATTTTGACCGCGACTTTTAATTGCTTGTTTTTCACTAAATGGAATACCCGTGACGTAATATAAAAACAGCCACATCAGTAACGGATAAATCCACAATAAATATTGGCCTGCCGCTAAACCAATGATTGGATAGGCAAACCAATGTAACCATTCAAAAAAATAATTTGGGTGACGTGAGTAACGCCATAAACCCTGATCCATGGTTTTGCCATGATGTTCTGGATTTAATTTAAATCGATATAACTGCTGATCAGCGAGCTGCTCTCCAATGAAAGCAATCGCCATAATTACAGCTGCAATCACTAAAGTGACTTTATATCCACTACTCCATTCAGTTGCTTCTACATTGAGGAGTGTCCACATTGGTAAAAAGAACAAACACACTAAAAGTGTTTGAAAGATAAAAAATAAAAAGAAGCCAACATGCTGAAACTTTCCCATGGCTTGACGCATGTTTGCATAACGACCATCTTCTTTTTGTTCAGATTGATAACGTCTTAACAGATGCCAAAATAATCTTAGAAACCATAAGCCGCTAAAAATACCAATAAACAGACGTACTTCAACAGGAGCAACGGAAATGAGTAAAGAAGACACAATAATGTTTAATGCCAGACAGAAACTCCATGCGGCATCTACAATTCCAGCTCGGCCATTTGCGGTAGCAAGTAGCCAACTTATCAACATGATAAATAAGTCTAGAATCAGTAAATTCAAAAACATCAGCAATCTCCTTACTTGAGCTGTTTGAGTTAGTAACTGCTACTTTCAAACAACAAGTGAACATTGCTTATCACGCCTTCTTTAAAACCACCCTCGCAATAACATAAATAGAAATCCCACATGCGAATGAAGTTTTCATCGAAACCCAGAGCCAATACTTCTTCTCGTGCGGTTAAAAACCGTGCTCGCCAGTGATGAATGGTTTGTGCATAACTTAAACCGATATCATTTAAATGCTTTAGCCTTAAACCACTTTCAGAGGCGGTTTGAGTTAATACACTCACGCTAGGAATAAAGCTACCAGGGAAAATATAGCGCTTAATATAATCAACTGTATTTAATGCTTTTTTATATCGAAAATCTTCAATGGTTATGGCCTGAATAAAGGCTAGACCTTTCGGTTTTAACAGTGTTTTACATTGATCAAAATATGTCGGCAAATATTGCGCTCCAACAGCCTCAACCATTTCAATTGAAACAAGCTTGTCGAACTTTCCTTCAAGTAAGCGGTAGTCTTTGAGTTGCACATCAATTCGATGTGCCAAACCCGCTTCATTTACACGGATAACGGCTTCATCATATTGAGCTTGTGAAATGGTAATGGTGGTCACTCTACAGCCATAATGCTCAGCTGCGTAAATTGCAAAACCTCCCCAACCGCTTCCAATTTCAACTAAATGATCTAGTGGTTTTAAATCTAACTTTTTGCAGATGATCTCTTTTTTTAGCTCTGATGCTTCTTCGAGTGTCATATTTTCATTTTCAAAAACTGCACTCGAGTACATTAAAGATGGATCTAAAAATAATTTAAAAAAGTCATTGCTTAAGTCGTAGTGCTCAGCAATATTTTTACGGCTGCCACTTATAGAATTCTTTCGATTTTGATACCAAGCTTTAAGAAAAAACTGGCTCGCTTGCGCAATAACATTTTGATTAAGTTGGTCTAGTACATCTCGATTACGCGCCAAGATCTGAATCAACTCTACAAGTTGCTCGCTGCTCCAGTCACCACGGATATAGCCTTCCGCAGCCCCTAAAACACCATTTTTCAAAATGAGATCCATAAGCAAAGGATTGTGAACTTCAATTACAGCATGCAAGTCTGATACTTCACCAACCGTACCATTCCATGCACCCTGAAAAGTGATCTGTCCATGGCGTAGTTTGAGAAGACTTTTGAGTAGCACTGGTAGTGAGTCATCCTCACCATACAGAAATGTTTTTATCATGTCTTATCTACCTTGATCTTTTTAGGATGACGATAAAATGGAACTTTTTTTCGCCACAACTTAAATGCCTCTAAATATATTGAAAACAGCATTTTAAAAGGCGCTAAGCTGTTCACAAGAGCATATCGATATTGCTGTGAAGGAAATGTGATGGGCACAAGTTCAAAGCGCATAGTGGCATCAAAGAGTTGTTTTTGCTCTTCAAAAAGCTGCATGTGAATGACATTTTGCTGATCTGAAAAACTAAACCGCCAGCGGTAAGTCAACTGCATGGGCATGAACGGCGAAACATGAAATGATTTTTCAAAGTTAAAATCAAAGCTTTCATAACCACCTACATGGCTGTGTTGATTCATACAGTCGTGTATGTAAACTTTTCGTTCATTCCATGGGGTATTAGTAATTTCACTGACAATAAATACGGGTTTTCCGGCTTTATTTAAAACAAAATAAAATACGACCGAATTAAATCTAAAACCCAAACAACGAGGTAAAGCCAATACTCTGATTTGCCAGTCTAGTCTAATATGTAAGTTGTTATTTTGCAGTATCGCTTTTTCTACTTTTTCCTTTATAGAACCGTGATACATATTTAAAAAATCATTTTTGGATAGTTCTAAGACATTCCAATGATTGGTTGACCAAAGTGAGCAATCTTTTGCAAGCTCATTTAATTGATCTGGATCGAACCACAAGTAATTTAAGGTCGATGTGAATTGATGCTGTTTGGGGCTATAGCGTCGGTGACGAATAAGTGTAGGAGCTATAGCAAGTTTATTTAATAACATTTGAAAAGCTCCTTACCTATTTTTAAAAGTGTAAAATTTGCTCTACAACACGTGCTGCACTGCGGGCACCATCCTCATGGAAACCCCAGCCCCAATACGCTCCACAAAATGAAGTTCTGTTTTTTCCGTTAATTTCTTGCCAACGAGATTGAGTTTGAATCGCTTTAGTATCAAACACAGGATGACGATATTGGCGTTCAACCAAGATGTCTTCGGCTTTAATTTTCATATTCGGATTTAAAGTGGAAAAAACTTGAGTATTGCAGGGTAAATTCTGCAAATTATTCATCCAGTAGGTAAAACCATAATGTATGTCGGACTCATTGCTTTGAACTTGCGATGTTGGCGTTACATGTACATGCCAACTTGCCCACTGCAAACGGCTTTTAGGCATAATTGAAGTGTCACGGTGAACCACCATGTGATTATCTTGATAGCTAAATTGACTTAGTATTTCTCGTTCAAGCGATGAAGCATCTTTAATTAAACTTAGGCTATCGTCCGCATGGCTTGCGAAAATCACCCAGTCATATTCGGCTTGCCCTTCAGTCGTTTCGATAAACACAGTTTCTTGTGAACGGCTTACAGCTTTTACTTCTGCAAATTTCCACTCAATGGATGGACAATCCTTTTGAATAGCACGAATATAACTTGCTGAGCCGTGTTTAACTGTTTGCCACTGCGGGCGCTCTTTTAACTGCAACATGCGGTGATGTTGAAAAAAACTCACCACAAATCGATATGGAATTTGGCCTACCTGCTCAACGGGAGCCGACCATAATGCACCACACATCGGATAAAGGTGCTCATAACGGAACTCATGACTATATTTATGGAGGTCTAAATACTCTTCAATCGATAAATTTGGATCGATATCTGTAACATCTATATCTTTGTTATCATCATAAAAACGTAGCAAATCTGAGAGCATTTGCAGGAATTTACGGTTTAAAAAGTTCTGTGGACGGGCAAAGAGCGACCATTTTTTTGAAGGATTATATTGAAGTCCACTCACCAGATTATTCACTGAAAAACTCATATCGCTGCTTTGAGTTTCTACACCTAATTTTTTTAGCATGTCGGTAAATAACGGATAGTTGTAGTCATTAAACACAATAAAACCACTATCTACCGCGACTTTAGCGCCTTCTATCTCTAGCTCGTGAGTGTCAGTATGACCACCAAAATAGTTATTTTTTTCATACACTGTGACTTGATGTTGCTTAGACAATCTCCAAGCAGCGTAAAGTCCAGATATGCCTGAACCAATAATGGCAATTTTCATAACACTTCACCGTTTTCAATTTTCTCTATTGATAAGTCTTTAATCTTTTTATATTGATAAACCTTGCCTGGTACGGGCTTTAGCCCCCACACCAAACCAAATAAAGACATCAGTTTGAGCACATAAAAGGTGATATCAATCTGCCACCAATAAAAACCTTGACGCACACTGCCAGCGTAAAAGTGGTGGTTGTTGTGCCATCCCTCACCCAAGGTAACTAAAGAAAGTAGAAAATTATTACGGCTATCATCTGGAGTATTAAACTCACGTGAGCCATATCGATGAGCGAGTGAATTAATGCACAAGGTTGCGTGCGTTAACAAAACTGTGGAAATCACAAAGCCCCACACTAAAAGCTGTAAGCCATTGGTACCCAACTCAGGAAAATGTTGTGCAAGCCATGAACCGAAACCATAAATTGCTAAAGCCGTCAAAATCACAATAGGCAAACTAAATCGGTCGAGCCAAATCAGCTCAGGATATTTCAACCAGTCTTTAATCACTTTTTTTCGAGTGGCAAAATTTTGCTCATTTAAAAACCAGCCTACATGGGAATACCAAAAACCTGCTTTCGCTGAATGCGGGTCCTGATCGGTGTCGGTAAAGTGATGGTGATAACGGTGATGTGCTGCCCACCATAATGGTCCGCGCTGTGCACTCATGGTTCCAATGAGTACAAATATGAATTGAACAATACGCGAGGTCTGAAAAGTTTTATGAGAAAGATAGCGGTGGAAAAAAGCAGTAATTGCAAACATGCGAATAAAGTAAAATCCCAACATGAACATAACCGCAAACCAAGATGCCCCTACCAAAAACACAGCCAAACAAGCGATATGCAATAAAATAAAAGGAATTATTCTTAACCATTGAATGTTCTTTTCAATGACATATTCGCTAGATGTACCCACTTGCGCATTTTCTGAATCTGACCAGCTATCGATCCAGCGCAGAAAAAATTTAGACATTGATTCTTCCTGATCTAAAGCATTTCTTTTGGTTCTAATGTAGAAAATGCGCAATGAATTTTATGTGAAGTTCACTCAGTTACGAGATAAATATAAGCATCTACGCAACCAGCACTTCGCTATTTAGACTGGGTTGTCTTAACGAGTTTAGAAACGTCGTAGCCATAGCTTTTTGCGGTTTGCAGATAAGACTGATATGTCGCCTCATCAATTTGAGGACTACGAGAAAGAATCCACAAATATTTATGGCTTGGGCCACCCACTAAAGCGACCTGATAATTTGGATCAACTCTTAAAACCCAGTAATCGCCTTTTGTAAAAGGAATCCATCTTAAACCAGAGGGTAAAAAGCTCACTTTCAATTTACTGTTGCCTTCATTTTGCGAATAAGCAACACCTTCAGATGAAATCATTTCGCCTTTTTTAGTCGTACAACTATTTAAAACACCAACGGTTTTGTCCGCGTTAATAGAATAGTTTGCAGTTGTATTGGCTACGCAATTACGCTGAAAAAACATGGGTAAATGCGCAATCTCATACCACTTACCTGCATATTTATTAATATCGATAGATTCAACAGCGACAGGTTTCGTATTTGTGTCGGCATAAGTACTCAAAGGAAGCATTAAGCTCACCGCTGCAAGGCTGCTGCTGATGACAAGTGACTTAAATAATAATTTCATGATTGCCCTCTTTTGTTTATTTGATACGTTTAAACATACTTTAGAGGGCTGTGAACAAAGTGTGAATTTTACAAATTAAGGAATATTAATAAAGATTTAATTATATTTCTTTACAGCATCTGCAACTGGAAAATCAAGCTCAAAACACACACCCTCGACCGTGTTATAAACTCGATAGAGACCATGATGTAGATCCATAATTGAAGCAACAATCGACAAACCTAATCCACCTGTTTGATTGTCATCACTTCGACTTGAGTGACATTGGTAGAATCTTTCAAAAAGATGCTCAAGTTGATGTTCAGCAATTGAAATCCCACCCGTTACCACAGTCAGGCTGACCCATTGCGTATGCTCAATCATCTTATGTTTAGTTGCAATATAAATAGTTCGCTTGTCACCACCGTGAACCAACGCATTTAAAATCAGGTTATAAACGGCTCTTTGAAAAAGCTCAGGATCTGCAAATAAATTTTTAGCCTCTAAGTTAAAACTAAAATGACACTCTTGTTCTTCAGCTTGATATTCAAAAATCTGGCATAGGCCATCTATAACGTCTTGGACGTTTATTTCCTGTTTGTTTACAAGAACCATTTTCTGATCGGCTCTTGCCAAGAAAAGCATGCTATCAATCATTCGTTTTAATCTATGGTAATCATCTAAATGAGACACCAGCAAATCTTCATATTGCTCAACCGAGCGTTCGCCAGTTAAAGCAATCTCGGTTTGCCCAATCAGATTATTTAAAGGCGTACGGAACTCATGAGCGATATCTTCAGAAAAACGGTTGAGCTGTGTATAGCCTTTTTCGATACGCTCAAGCATGTGGTTTATATCTTTTGAAAGCAGATCAACTTCTAAAGGAGAATTTGATAGGTTTAATCTTTTCTGGAGCTGATTTACGTTAATAGAATGAGTTTGCTTGCGAAGCTGTTGGAGCGACCGTAAACCTAAATGACAAGCTAAAATACAAAGCACAAAGATCGCAAACACGCCCCCGACCACATACATCAAGAGACTTTCTTGAAAAGGTAAAAGAATATTGATGCGTTCCGACCACTGTTTACCTGCAATGAGCAGATAAGGCTCGTTATTAATTTTTATGGTTTCCCAAGCAATTCGTGTTGGATATGAGTTGTTGGCTAAATCTTGAAATTGAAGACTGTTGCGCTGTGCAAGTTCAGGTAACTGAATATGGAGCGGATTGATATTAATTAAAGCTTTGTCTTTATGGATCAGTAGAAACAAATTATCTTGGTTGCCAAGCATGTTTTGATACAGCTTAGGACGCGCAATGATTTGCTCTACATTTTCGCTATCTTGCAGCAAAATTTCCAAACGGTTAATTCTGTCTGCTAAAGCTTTATCTTGTTGCTTTAATAAAATCTGGTTAATACCCAAATAGGTCATAAAGCCGACTGAACATAAAATTAAGGCAGAACAAAGCGTGACCAGTAATGTAATACGGACTTCAAGAGAACGCAGAAATTTAAAGTTCATAAGCTAACCGAAATTTTATAGCCCAAGCCACGTATGGTATGAATGAGTTTTAACTCATATCCCTCATCAATTTTGCTCCGTAAACGGCGTACAGCGACATCAATAAAGTTAGTATCTGTGTCAAAGTTAATATTCCAAACTTCGGAGCCAATTTGTCTGCGCGTCACGATTTGCTCTTTGTTGAGCAACAGGTAACGCAACAAATTAAATTCGGTCTTACTCAGCTCAATTAAGTTGCCACTACGCCATACTTTATGGCTGACCACATCCATTTTTAAATCGCTGATAGACAGCTCATTTTCTTGTAGATATTGCTGTCTTCTTAACAGACTTTTAATACGTGCCAACAGTTCAATATACGAAAATGGTTTAGCCAAGTAATCGTCTGCACCCAACTCTAACCCTTTCACTCTATCCATCACCTGATCTTTTGCCGTTAAGAAAATCACCGGAATTTTTGAAAACTGGCGTAGGACTTGTAATACGCTCCAGCCGTCTATGTCTGGCAGCATGACATCAAGAATAAGCAATTCATATTGATCTCTCTTTAGCAATTCCAACCCTTGCAGCCCTAAGTGAACACACTCTGCTTGATATCCAGACTCTTTTAATCCTTTGACCAAATAAGTGGCGATCTTGATCTCGTCTTCAATAATAAGGATACGCATTTTGTAGAGACTCATTAGAAAGATGACAACTTTGTAATGTGATTGTCATGCTTGAAATTAAGCAATGTGTTTAAGATTTTCAAAGCGACATAGAGGCAATCATTATGAAAAAATTGAACTGGCTGATGTTAGCAGCCGTGCTATTCGGTAATAGTACTTTTGCACAGCCCCCTGCTTTGAATCAAGTTTATTCGTTAGATCTAAAAACTGCGCATCTACTAGCCGACAGTGCTAAAGAGGCCTGCAAAAAACTAAATCAAAATATTGCGGTCGTTGTTGTAGATCGCGGCGGTAATCCTTTAACTGCCGAACGGCATGAGCTGGTGGGTCCGCATAATTTAATGGCTGCCGAGAAAAAAGCCTATACCGCGTTATCTACCAAAACATCGACCTTGGTTTTAAGCCAAAACAGTAACCAAAACCCTGATGCAAAAAATTTAACCACCGTAGCGAATTTACTTTTGTTAGGCGGCGGTGTACCTGTTAGGTTTGAGAACCAAGTGATCGGAGCGATTGGGGTTGCAGGTGCTGGCGGCGCACAAAATGACAATCAATGCGCAAGCAAAGCCATTGAAACCGTTTTTCATTCATAAGGAGTTCAACATGCCTAAATCATTTATTGCTTTATCTTCGTTATTTCTTGCTTCTGCTACATTTGCACAAACTAATCCACTAAGTGTGCATGTGTTAAACCTAGAAACGGGTTTGCCCTCTTCACAGGTTGAAGTGGTTTTAGAAAAAAACACCAACAACCAGTGGGTAAAACTCAACCAGCAAGTGACCGATTCAAATGGTCGTATTACTGCGCTCTATCCAGAAAACAAAAAACTAGAGCAAGGGGTTTATAAAGTTACTTTTAAAACTGAAGACTGGTTTAAAAAGAACAAACAACAAACTTTTTTTGCTGAAGTACCTGTAATTTTTAAAGTCGATGGAAGCGTAAATCACTACCATATTCCCTTACTACTTAGTCCTTACGGTTATTCAACCTATCGAGGCAACTAAAATAGAAAACCCCTTTATCTGTTGTGCACAAATAAAGGGGTTGGTTAAAAGCGATTTGTTTTACGAACAAACACCATTGCTAATAACCGATTTTTTATTTGAATCTAACGCCACAATTGAAGAAGAAACCGTATTAATAATTTGAGTCATGGCCTCACTTGAAGCACTCACAATTGCATCCATCTTTTTAGCTTTTTGATCAATCGGCTGTTTAAAAGCAATTCGACAATTGAGCTGGGATCCTACATTAGTGATGACTTTTGCATTATTTGACTCTAATTGAGTGGGTGGTATTTGACGCTTCACCACCCAAGATACCGCAATATTAATATAGCTTTTATCTACAATATCAAAATGAGAAAAGTCCGTAGAAACTCGATATAACGGTTGATTGTTTCCAGCCAGCCCACTGCTATAACTGTCAATTGCCCCTAATTTTTGCTGTAAACCCGCCGACAAGGTATCGCGTAATTGCGTACCCATAGTCGATGTCCAGCGTTCATTATTTAATACCGTAGATTTACCACTACTGTCTTGTAGCACCAAAGGCGCACGGTCCAATCGGTCTGGAATCCCGACCGGTAATACTTCAATCACCTGCACAGTTGATTTTGTAGCCGCAGTGATTTTAGGAGACATCGTATAATAGTTTGGTGTCGGTGAACTCGAGCAGGCCGTCATGGCAACTGCTGTTAAAAACAGGCCACTCCCAAGCAGCCATTTGGCTGCTTTAGGATGCTGAAAAGATAGAGTGTTTTTATTTTTCATCATCGGTCTCTGGTGTTTTACCACGAATAATTGATTCAGGGTGTTGTTCAATATAGTCTGCCATTAACTGTAATGAAGCTGCCGCACGTGTCATTTGCTGCAATGCTTTACGTACGTCTTGTTGTAACGGCGCATCACTCGACAAAATAGACTCAGATGATCTTACCGTTTTACGGACATCGTCCAAGGTTGCTTGTAAACCAGGTGCAACTTTTCCATCCAACTGCTTAACCAGTTTGTCGGTAGAGGCAATGGCCGTGTTCATATTGTTGAGCGTTTTACGTACATCTTGCCCAATCTCAACTAACGGGAATTTCGTTAACTTGTCAGCAATCTGAGAAACTTGTGCTTGTAAGCCACTGAGTTCGGTCTGTGTAGTTGGAATCACTACGCGATCATCACTCAAAATTTGTAATTTGGCTGGTTTAGCTTTAGGGAACTTATCTAGGGCAATATAGTTTTGACCCGTCAGTAAGTTGCCTGTTCTCATTTGAGCACGCCAACCATGTTCAACAAAGTCTTTGAAGATTTCACTATTCGGATTAAGTGCCAAACCTTTTTCAACACGTGAAGGATAAAAGACGGCATCAACACGCATACGCATCTGCTTATAGTCGTTAGTAAATTCAGCATTAATCGCTTTAACATTACCAACTTCAATGCCCATGAAGTCAATTGGTGCACCGACTGCCAATCCACGCAATGAATGATCAAAATACATAATCACACCACGAGGTTGTCCATCTGGATCTTTCAATGCATCAGATTTTGAATCCCAAAGGTTAAAGCGGCTATGATTTGCTGCTGTGGTCGCATGTGAGTTTTCAGGGTATCCAAAAGCAATACCACCCGCAACAATACTTGCAAGCGACTGGGTATCTAAATTAAAGCCGGAAGCATTTAAAGTTACATCGATTCCGCTCGCCTGCCAAAAACGTGCATCGGTAGTGACAAACTTGTCATACGGTGCACGAATAAAGGTTTGCAGTTCAACATTTTTACCATCATCAGATAATTTATAAGCTGTAATTTGCCCCACATTAATTCGACGATAATAAATCGGAGAACCGATATCTAAAGATCCCAAATCATCTGCATTTAAGAAAAATATTTTTCCGGGCACATCTGAAGATATAACTGGCGGTATCTCTAACCCAGTAAATTCAAGTTTTTTCTCCTCCGATTTACCCCCATCCACTTCAATATATGAACCTGACAATAAAGTATCGATGCCTGAAACCCCACTCGTCCCAATACGTGGTCGCACTACCCAAAATCGTGAATCTTTTGCTGCAAAGTTACTCGCGTCTTTACGCAAATCAATTCTGGCAATCACGTGGGAACGATCTTCCGAAAGATCAATTTGTCGTACTACACCAATATCCACCTGCTTATAACGAACAGTTGTTTTACCTGCAACCAGCCCCTCAGCCGTCCTAAAAGATACGTCAATTGTAGGGCCGTGAGACAAGAGCGCTTTTATCGCTAATGAAAGCGCAATTAAAAGAGCAATCAATGGAATGAGCCAAATTAAAAGAGGTCTCCACCGACTTTTCTTTTCTTGGGGTTCTGGTAAATCATTCATGTTATCCAGTTCAACATCCGGATCACGATGATCTGAGTTACCAGTGGTTATTTCATTTTCAGACATACTCATTGTTCTTTTATTGACTGGGATTAATGGAATCATTATTCAACGGCGGGTGTTCTGCCTGAATAATCGTTGGTTTTTCTGAAGCAAAAGAAGAAGGTTTGTTTGTATTTTGAGATGCGTAGAAGTTATCCCAAATCAGTCGCGGGTCAAAACTTAAAGATGCAAACATGGTCAACACCACAACCGCACCAAAAGCAATCGAACCAGGCCCTGCTAAAATGGTAGCAAGCGATTGAATCTGAATAAGCGCTGTTAAGAGGGCTACCACAAAAACATCAATCATTGACCAGCGCCCGATAAACTCGACAACTCGATATAATTTAACGCACTGCTCAGGTAAAAATTTCCAAGCTGACGATTGTTGAAGATATACCGCTACCAATAAAAAATACAAAATCAGCAGCTTTAACATTGGAATAAAAATACTGGCCATGAAAATAACCACTGAAACCAGATAGTCTCCACTTTGCCAAAAGTAAATGACACCACTCATGATGGTATCTTGCTGACTACCTAAAAGTGAGTCAGTTACCGTCATTGGAAGTACATTGGCTGGAATATACAGAATGGTTGCAGCCACCACTAAGGCAAAAGTTCGATTTAAACTCGCTGGCTTACGTGAATGCAGTACGCTATTACAGCGAATACAACGTAAAACTTGAGCGTTTTGGTTGAGTCGTTTTTTTTCATTTTTAACAGAATTTACGATACCACAGCAGTGACACACAATTAATGAGAGATCTTTGGCTCTTGGATATTGTTGAATCATTGATGCTTGCTGCGAGCTTTTTGTCTGGGTCACGCTTTTTATCGTTTTCATGGCAGTGACCTATCAATTTCGTTCCAAATATCACTCACCTTTATAGAAGTAATATAAACCAACAATACACTCAAGATCGCAAATGCCCATAAAGCAATCTCTGGAATGACTAAGACCATTCCGATTAACTTCACAAGTGTGACCAAAATCCCGATTAAGAACACCTCAACCATTCCCCACACTCTCATAAAATAAAGTGTGCGTAAGGCAAACACCAAAAATGTGGGTCTTCTCTTCAATATACTCACTGTACCCAGCACATAGGAAAGTAATAAAAGATAGGAAAGCGGAACAATAAAAGTAGTAATTAAGATCAGTACGCCAACAAAAGCCCGATCATAATGAAACATCACCCAAACTGCCCCAAGTAAGGTGGTTTCAGAAATATTTCCCTGCAATTCAATTTTTACAATAGGAAAGCTATTGGCAAGAATAAATACGATTAATGCAGTTAAGATTAAAGCTAGCAATGTCGAAAAAGGCTTGGTGTGCCGATAGAGTTCAGCGCCGCAACATACGCAATAAGCTCTTTTTCCATAAGCAAGCGGGGTTCTACGATAGACTGTATCGCACTCCTCACAACCTGCTAATTCTTTAAGCCGCATAGTTATACTCTGAAATTTATAATTTTTACTTTGTCAGAACTGCTTGCTACAACGCTTGCATAAAATTCTACTTCTAAGCAATGTGCCAAACTAATCTCATTTCTTCAAGAGAAAATTGAATAACGACTCTACCGTTTACTTTATTAAATTATATAAATAACAGAAAAGGATATAAAAAAGCCCCTTTCTAAAAAGGAGCTTTCACTTAGTCTAAACCGAAGAAATCATCAGTAAAAAGTAATCCCACAGCTTATCTCGATCATCTATCTGATTCTCCCCTGCAAGCTGAACCATTGCCCCATCAATCAAAAATAAAAACATATAGGCATCTTGGACTGAGGCAGTCGATTTTAGCGTTAAAAGCAGCTTATAAATTTCATTAATTAACCAGTTACGATAATCAATTACCACCTTATAGGCATTGGGATAAAGCTTCTCAATTTCAAAAATGGCTTTAAATGGCAAGCGGTAAAAGCCTTCTAAATTGGTATGTAAAAAGTAAATTTGCTTGAGTTTATCAAGCACCATGAGTTCTTGGTACGAATAGAGAATTGAAAATACCTTGTCTTTTAACGCGTCTTTTTGAAAAGTCAGACACATCTCGATGAGCCTTTCTTTCGAATGAAAGTCATTATAAAAAGTAGCTTTGGCAACTTTAGCTTCCGCAATAATTCGGTCAACACCGACTTTATGAAAACCATATTGATTAAATAAAACTCTTGCTATGTGGAGCACTCGCAGTGCTCTAAATGAATATTCTAAATTTGGCATAAATATTCTGCTCAAAGATAATTTTTTGTTGTATATAAAAGAGATAGAAATGCCGTCACTCTTAAAATGAGCGATAAAAACGAACATTCTCATGCACACGAAACCGTGCCTGAACTTATCTCAAGCTTTATTGTTGAAATGATTTTTTAGTCGTAATGATTTAAAGGTTAAACCTATAAATGTTTAAACCGTTTTAAAGACCAGTTGAGCGGTATGGGTAGAGAGAATCTGGCAAAGGCCGAAAAATAAGAAGAAATAGTACGCATGGCGGACTCCTAGATGAAATAGAAGTTCTACCGAATTACTGTCAAATAATTATGGTGGCAGAACGAAGGTGGGTTGACAGACCAGTCATCTAGGAACCGGCACGCACAAGGCGTCCCACCTCCGTCCTACCGCTACGAAGGCAGGACGAACAAGTTCGTCACCAAAAAATTACTTTCTTGGTGCCCTAGATGAAAAACAGCCTGTCAAAGCTGGCTGGCAATGTAGGCCAGCAGGCAAAGGATAGTGCTCAACCCTATTACAGTCAAGCACACAAAATGACATCTGTTTTAAAATAGATCATTAAAAAGTAAGCATAAATAATTAAAATCTATTGTTAAATTGGGTTTATAAACCAGATATTTTCCCAATTCGCTTAAAGCTATAGATAAAGATTAAGCTTTATAGTGATTTTATCTTCGGTCTATATATTCAAGATAACCTCTACCCTCCAATGCCTGATCATGAAATTCACCTTGCCATGCATATGAAGAAACGAAACCGGCAGCCAATCCAAAACAATATGGGGTATCTACATGTGCTGAAATATCTAAAACTTTTTGGTTATTGTGATAAGCAACCCAGCGAAAAGTATTTGGAACATTCATTGAAAAATTATCAGGAGTAATTTGTGGTTCTGGTTGAAGACTAGTTACTTCAAAAAGGATATCGCCGTTATATTGAATTGACGTTCCATCTATATGACGGTAGTAAACAGAAGTCATAATCGGTTGATCTTCATAGCAGATAAAAGCCAACAACAACTGCTGTTCATGATCAATATTGATCACTTGATAGCTAAAGACTTTTACGGGAAGTTGTATATTCTCAACCAACCATTTGTTCTTGAGCATTGAGGTAGCTATGGCTTTCCACGACTCAAGTGTACATAGCCCCTGAACAATTTCACTATTTCCCTTTTGTTTAATATGACCTTCATACTGCATGAGCACACTAAAGTGCTTATATAGGCCACTATAGGCAAACCATGAAATAGCTTTAGTGGGCTTTAAATAAAGTTCTAGCTCTAAGTCTTCTCTTTTGGTAATGAGTACAAATCCATCGCCTTGCTCATGCAGGATAGTTTGATTGTCAAAATTAATCCCAAAAGGATTTTGGCTAAATTTAATATCATTTTTAATTGAATATGTTCTATAAGCTTCAGACGTTGTCGATAATGCGGTTCCATGCACTAACGAAGCGGTATCACCTT
This sequence comes from Acinetobacter sp. DMC2, assembly GCF_056314305.1. Classification (NCBI taxonomy): domain Bacteria; kingdom Pseudomonadati; phylum Pseudomonadota; class Gammaproteobacteria; order Moraxellales; family Moraxellaceae; genus Acinetobacter; species Acinetobacter sp. DMC2. The sequence goes on from NZ_JBQUYP010000001.1 coordinate 391,178, forward strand.
TTCCATCCTTAGACATTTGATAGTTGGTATCTGTAATCGTAAATCCTACATAACCTAAAACTGAAGCCCAAGATAAGTATCGAAATGGTTCAGGTAAGTCAGGTACCATGATCCCGTAATGTGTGCTCCCAAAGCGTTTATAAAGAGTATGAGGAGTGAGTTCAAAGTCTTTTGGCAATGTTGACTGCCGCTCAGGTGTAACAGCGCCTAACAATAAGCCAGAAATCTTTGCAACTTTTCGATTGGCTTTGTCCTTAAGACCCTTTGGTAATCTATGGCTTGAGATTAGCATTATTTTAAAATCCTTTATTTTAATTTGCTTAAAACAGAGTTCTATATTAGAACTTGATAATTTTCAAATGAATGTTAATAAGGGACATTTTGATTTGAGCGAAAGCCAATCTCTATTAAAAAAAGATTTCACGCCAAAGTACTCATAAAAATATTTAGCAAGATATTGATAGTAATGTAATTTATTTCTTATAAAGGAATAATTTCTATATTTGAAAACTAATGTAAATCAATTTTAAGTTAAAACAATAAGAGAATTCAAAATCTATAATAATACATACTATATAATCAGTTACTTATTCATCCCCTATCAGAACGAGCGGCAAGTTTTAAAAAGCTTAGAGTAGTTTTAATGACAAATATTAATATCTTCAAATTTATAAACCTTATTCTCGCTCTTTTATGGATTTATCAAGGCCTCGTTCCCAAATTTCTATTTCTTAATTCTGATGAAATCTTTGTGTGGCAATGGGTTGGACTCTCACTTGAACATGCGAAACTTGCAGGCCATGCGAGTGGTATTGCCGAAATGATTTTTGGTTTATGTTTTCTCTTTACTGCACATAAATATATTCACTATTTAAGTATTTTGGGTTTACTCGGCCTGCTTCTTTTGATTGGCTTTTTAATACCTTCTACGCTTATCTTGCCCTATAACCCTATCGTAATGAATATTTCGATGATAAGTTTATCTATTGTCTATCTACTTTTATTAAATGAGCAAAAAAATTAACTCGCATCCAATCATTTAACTATTTTTAAAGATTTATATATAGAGAGTTCAATGAGTTTACCCAAAACTGAAGTTTGCAGTGTGGTCATTACAGGCAGTACTAAAGGTATTGGTTTAGCCCTTGCCCATGCTTTTTTAGATCTTGGATGTTCTGTTGTCATTGCTGGGCGAAACCCAGAGCATTTAAACCATGCTCTCGCTCATTTAGAAGCACACTTTAATAAAGAGAAATTGAGTGGCTTGTGCTGTGATGTCACCCAAATAGCAGATGTAGAAAAGCTTTGGGATTTTGCTGTAAGCCATTTCGGGCAAGTAAATGTCTGGGTAAATAACGCAGGAAGCTGTCACCCGACCAAAGACTTTGTTGATCTTCAACCCGAAGAGTTAAACGCAGCCGTTTCAACCAATATTTTAGGTACGATGCTAGGTTCGCAAGTGGCTTTAAAAGGCATGCTCAAACAAGGTTATGGTCAAATCTTTAACATGGAAGGTTGGGGAAGCAACGGCGAATGGAGTGCCGGCATGACACCCTATGCAACCACAAAACGAGCGGTAAGTTATTTTAGTAAAGCACTTTATAAAGAGACTAAATCGACAGCAATTTTAACTGGTACCCTAAGCCCGGGCATGGTTGCAACCGATTTGTTGGTTTCATCTTGGACCAATGGCAACATCCAAAACTGGAAAAAGATGAAGCGGTTATTTTTCTTTGTGATTGATCCACCAGAAATTGTTTGTGCATATTTAGCTAAGCAAATTATGCAAAATAAAAAAGCCAACCGACGTATCGCGTGGATTACACCATGGAAGCTTTTTCTTAGATTTTTGCAGCCCTATTACTGGCGCAGAAACCCAGTTAAAGGCACAGCATTAGAGCACTTATAGTCAAATTTAGCGCTTTAAACTCTTCTCGCCATGAAATTGTTCAGTAGAAGTTCTTCTTAAAAGGCTTCTACTGAACTTTATACATATCAAGAATCGCTATCTGAGCTATCTTCTTTATTTAAAATCTGCCCTTCTCTTTTTGGTCGAATTAACGGTGCTGTTGGTCTTGGATGATGAGCATGTGTATATTGCAAACCAACTCCAGCGTATACATCATCTGCTGCAATTTCAGTTTCAAAACGCTCATTATCCAGATCTCGAATTTCGTCGCTAATTCTTATTACTTCGTCTTCATCTACGCCAAGTTCTTGTAAAATAATTTCGCCAAACTTAATCGCAGATTCAAAGGTTTCGCGAATCATAAAGTCCACTTTTTGTTTGACTAAATGCAGTGAGTGCTCACGGTCATACGAACGGACTAATAATTTTGCTAAAGGAAATTCATGGGTAACTAACTCTACAATTCTATTGGTGGTGTCTTTACTGTCGACACACACCACAATTGCCTGTGCAGTTGCAGCACCAGAAGCATGTAAAATATCTAGGCGACAACCATCGCCATAATAAATTTTAAAACCAAATTTTTCGGCGTTTTGAATCATGTCGGTATTATTATCAATAATGGTGACATCGACACCTCGTGCTAACAACAATTGACTGGTGACCTGACCAAAGCGTCCGAATCCAATCATTAAAACACTACCGCTTAAACCCTCGGCAATATTGACGTTTTCTAATGAAACATCCACTTTAGTTTGAGTAAAACGTTTAAAAAGAATACCAACAATTGGGGTCAATACCATCGAAAGTACCACAATAGCAGTCAGATTAGATTTAACGGTACTATCAATAACTTGTGCACTTAACGCGGCAGAGAAAAGTACAAAGGCAAACTCTCCACCCTGAGCCATAAGTAAGGCACGATCCAACGCTTCAGTATGAGGACTTTTCGTTACTCTGGCGACAATATAAATCATGAGCGCTTTGGCAAACATCAGGGCAATTACACCGCTCACAATCAGTTGCCAGTTTTGCTCAACCACTGATAAATCCAGTGACATGCCAACACCAAGGAAAAACAGGCCCAGCAAGATTCCTCGGAATGGTTCAATATCCGCTTCAATTTGATGTCTAAAGGTCGACTCAGATAAAAGCACACCCGCCAAGAAAGCACCCATCGCCATAGACAATCCGCTCACTTGCATGAGTAACGCTGCACCCAACACCACCAATAGTGCGGCGGCAGTCATGACTTCTCGTGCTTTAGCGGCAGCCAAGAGTCTAAATAATGGATTAAGTAACCAATAACCTGCTGCAATAAGACCTGCAATTGCGATTAAACCAATTCCTATATTTTCCAAACGTACCGATGTGCTTTCAACTACATGATTCGGTGCCATAAAAGCGACAATAGCCAGTAATGGAACAATCAATAAATCTTCAAAAAGTAAGATGGCTACAATTTTTTGCCCACGAGGTTGGGTCAAATCACCGCGATCGCCCAATAACTGCATCACAATCGCAGTCGAGGTTAATACAAACCCTGCCGCACCAATAAAAGCCACTTGCCACGTGAAGCCAAATAACAGCCCAACGCCAGTCAAAGCCAGCGCACAAATGATGATCTGTAGTGTGCCTAAGCCAAAAATTTCGCGTCTAAGACTCCATAAATGTGAGGGTTGCATTTCCAAACCAATCACAAATAGATACATCACAATTCCCAACTCGGCAATGTGCAAAATCGCGGCAGAATCTTGAAAAAAAGCAAACCCGAATGGGCCAATAATCAGACCCGCAATTAAATAACCTAATACTGAGCCCAAGCCAATACGTTTAAAAATAGGGACTGCAATAACAGCTGCTGCCAATAAAACTACGGGGGCAACCAAGCTAATTGAATGTGCTTCTGAGCTCATACATTTCTCATTTTATTTATCAGCAATTTATTCTATGTGAAAGTAGATTTGAGGGCGATTATTAGTTTTGAGAAAAAGCATCCTAAAAATACAATGACTTTAATCGTCCGAAAATTAAAATTTAGAGTATCCATATGAACAAAATATATCTCTATTTTTAAGGTTCATAATTAAGCACTCATAAAAAAAGCCCTTACGGGCTTTTTTTGATTAAACAACGAATTTCAACATGAGCTGAATAACCGTTGCATTAATTAAATCGACAAAGAATGCACCACAAAGCGGAACAATTAAAAATGCCTTATGCGATGGACCATACATGTTGGTAATCGCCTGCATATTTGCAACTGCTGTTGGCGTTGCTCCCATACCAAAACCACAATGGCCTGCTGCTAGTACTGCTGCATCGTAGTTTTTGCCCATCACGCGGAAAGTTACAAACGCTGCATATAAAGCCATGGTAAGTGTTTGAGCACCTAAAATAACCACAAGCGGCCCAGCTAAGTCAGCCAGTTGCCAAAGTTTTAAAGAAAGCAATGCCATTGCTAAATAAAGAGACAAAGATGCATTACCAAACACATCAATCGCACGGTCAAAAATATCAATTTTCAACACGCTTTCTAAAATATTTCTTAAGATTACGCCGCCGCCGAGTGCCCAAACAAAAGTTGGTAACTCAAACCAAGTCCCCTTACTAAAACCCGTCATAAATTCAGCAAACGCCAAACATGCTGCAAACATACCTAGTGTAGTAATTGCATTATCGGCAGTAATTAAACGAACTTGATGAGGGTTTTCAAACGGTGCAAGGTCATCCGAATTTTGCTCAACATGCGTGTCTCTGTAATGAATTTCATTATTGGTTTTTGGTTGAGCCAGACTGTAACGGTTGATAAGCAGTTTCGCTAACGGTCCACCTATCACACCGCCAATAATTAAACCAAAAGTTGCACTCGCCATTCCTAAAGCTAGAGCACCTTGAATACCATGCTGAGTTTCTAAAATTTCTCCCCAAGCTCCTGCTGTACCATGACCACCTGTTAAGGTAATTGAACCAGCAATTAAGCCAATTAATGGGTCAAGACCAAGCAAAGTCGCAAGACTCATGCCTACCGCGTCTTGTACTACAATAAAAGAAGCTACACAAACTAAGAAGATAACCAAAGCCATACCACCTTCTTTAAGCTTCATAAAATTGGCGCTTAAACCAATTGAAGCAAAGAAGACAAGCATAAAGCTGGTTTGCAACTCACTACTGAAGACAACGCTATATCCCCATAATGTATGGACAAGTAGCGAAATGACCGCAGCCACCAAACCACCTGCTACAGGTTCGGGAATATTATAGCGCTGTAAAAAATTAATCCGATTAACAAGAAAGCGGCCTAACAACAAGACGATAACCGCCGAAATTAGTGTATAAAAACCATTAAAAACAAATTCCATATATGCTACTTTCTAATTAAATTCCTAATCGATTGTAAAATAATTATATTTTATTTTTTCATATGTAAAAAAAACACAAACAAACTTTACAAAATTACTCTACCAATAAACTTTTATTATTCTTAAAAAAAGCTTAATTTCTTAAATATTTTATATAAAAATTTAGATAAAAATAATTTTACTATTAATTTCAAAACCTTAAATAAAGTCATTCTTAAATATAAATAATTAACCTTTGATACCTTAAGCAGAAAATACTGTCTTTTGGGTCACTGAACTTAGAACTCATTCCCTTTAATATCCCTGAAAAGACCAGCTCCTTATCGCTCTGGGCAACATTTTTATAGGTTTTATATTCAATGAGTTTATTGCTTAAAATTCGTCAGAACGTTCCTCAGCTACAGTCTATTAAAAAATCTCTTCAGACACGTGCGGGCCAAAAACTGCCTCACATGCTGATCAATGCATCGGATCTATTTTTTAGAGGTCCTGAAATTGCCTTGTCAGGAAAAACACCTTTTGACGTGATCTATAAGCATGAAATTATTAGCTTACGCCATTATAGAAATGAGACCGACACATCTACACCTAAACACCGCGTTCCTTTAGTAATTGTTCCGCCATTAGCAGTGAACATGCTCATTTATGATCTGTTTCCAACTCGCAGTTTTGTACGCTTCTTTTTGGCACAAGGGTTTGATGTCTATTTAATTGACTGGGGTGTGCCAACCCGACACCAAGCAAAATACAATTTCGGCACCTACATTAAAGTCTTTATGCCTCAAATGCTAAAGCAGGTTCGCGAGCACAGTGGTCAGCAACAGCTGTCTTTACATGGCTGGAGCTTAGGCGGTGCACTTTCACTCTGCTATACCGCATTATTTAAAGATAAAGATATTAAGAATCTAATTATTCTCGCTTCCCCTATCGATACCCATAAAGCGGGTTATATGGGGAAACTCTACGGCAGTCTGACTAAACCTGCCGAATGGGTTCGTAAACATACACCATTTCGCATTCGTCACCATGTGCCAAGTGAAGCATTTCACATTCATGGCTGGCAAAATACGCTAGGTTTTAAATTAACGGACCCGATTGGAAATTTGAAAACATATTGGGAACTTTTCAAGAATCTTGATAACCGAGAATTTATTGTCGACCATGCAACCTCAAGTTCATTTATCGATAATATGCTGGCCTATCCGGGCGGTGTCATGCGTGACATTATCCTTCGTTTCTGGATTGATAATGAACTATCCAATGGCGTAATTAAATTCGGTGAACTTACAGCCTATCTAAAAGATATTGAATGTTCTGTACTCGCAGTGGGTGGCAGCACAGATATTATTGTGACCGCCGATGCTGTTAAGCCACTCATGGATTTAATTAGCAGCCAAGACAAAACCTTTAAAGTCGTTCCAGGTGGTCATATGGGTGTGGTTTCTGGAAGCCAAGCCCCTACTGCGGTTTGGCCAGAAATGAGTAATTGGTTAGCTAAACGTTCAGATTAAAAGGAATCTGCGCCTTATACCAACATAGATTGTTGAGCTGAGATACCTGCTATTGCACCTTGTGATGATGCCATGGTGACTGATGCCATGGCAGGGTTAGCGAGATCACCAGCAGCATAGATACCAGGCATAGAGGTTTCGCGACGCTCGTCAACCTTAAGAGCAATACCAAAAGGTGTATCGACTGTAGCAAGGCCTAGTGATTCATGTAACCGTGCGGACGGTTTGGTACTCGGATGAGCGAACAAGATATCAACCGTAACCTTATGATCGTTATCAAGGTATACAGTTACAGTGCGCCCTTCATTACGGGCAATTTGAACGATCCGACCGTCGATGATATTTACATTGCGACGTGCGAGATCGGCACGAATATCAGGTGAGATATCATGACCATCTGGAAAGACTGATAATACACTCGTCCAGTCATGGTACAAACGTACATAATTGTGGGACTTTGGACCAGACCAAATCAGTCCCCAATGCTGTTCAGCGACTTCAAAGCCATCACAATATGGGCAAGGTACGATGGAAGCACCCCAATTTTCTGCAAAACCAGAAACATCAGGCATTTGGTCAACAACACCATAACTTAAGATTAGACGGCGTGCGCCCAAGCTTTTGCCATCGCTAGTATGGACAGAGAAATTATCGATAGAGCCAGAAATGCTGTCGGCCTGAGCCTTGACTAACTTAATAGTTGGATAACGCTCTAACTGCTGACGTGCCTCAGCTAAGATTTCTAGTGGTGGCTTATGATCATGGCCAAGAAGACCATGTGAATGGCCAGCGAAGCGGTTACGCGGCAGACCCGTGTCAAGAACGGTGACCTTGCGACGAGCACGACCAAGTTGCAAAGCGGCGGCAAGACCAGCAAAGCTACCGCCTATAATAATGACGTCATCCATAGTGATAGGCTCCAATGTAAATCAAATAATTAGCTAATGAAAACTCTTGGGAATTGCAGAAAAAATCACCCATCACTGTGTTGTCCACTGGACGATACTGCATTGGCTATTGCAGGACGAACCACACTTGCAGGATATAATGAGTTAATACCTAGCCTATGGTTTGCACATTTTGGATACTTAGTGGTATCCTAATTCATTATTTAAGATACTGTCAAGGACTGTAATTGTTGTGAGCGAAGAAAAAAGAAGTCAGCGCGGTCGGCCAGTAAATCAAGCATTAGCCCAAACGATAGTCGATGCTGCGTATGAACTTTTTGTCGAATTGGGTTTTCAAGCAGCAACATTGGACAAAGTCGCCCAAAAAGCAAAGATATCGAAACTCAGTATCTATCGGCACTTTGAGAACAAGGAAGCCCTTTTCAGCTCAGCAATATTAGCCCGATGCCAACAATTTGCACCACAAACTCTTTTTGAAGGAATCCAAGGTTCGGCCGAAGAACAGCTTATGGCTGTGGGATCATCTCTACTGCGTACATTGTTAAGCTCAGATGTTCGCAGTGTCGAGGCTATGATTGTAGCCGACAAAACAAATCAAAAATCATTAAGCAAACTCCATTATGAAGCTGGCCCTACCCATATCATTGCCCAAATCGAGGCCATGCTGTGTCAATTACATACAAAAGCGCTTCTGAACGTGCCTAATCCTCATCAATCTGCGCGAATGTTTGCCGCGCTTTTTAAAGGATGTAATCTCTTGATGATTGCACGCTTCGATGAAACCAAAGCAAACGACGATAACGAAATCGAATCCTATTGCAAATCAGCCGTCGCCATGTTCATGGCCGCGCATAGGTAATCACTACGTGGTCGTGATTTATGAAGCCTAGTAAAATCTAGGCTGTTTTTTTAGACTTCAGATATAGAATAAATTAAGACTTTATCTCTGCCGAAGAAGCTAGTAAACCTGTAGCATAATTCATAATTAATAAAACTAAATTATTAGCCTTTTCTTCAGATTCAGCTAAACGCCCTTCCAGTAAAAGATGAGATAGTCCATGTACTAGACTACAACATAACATCGCTAATACTTCAACTTGAGTATCATTTTCGCTTACACCCAAAATTGAAGCCGTTAAGCTTTGCAACCGAGCATATGTACTGTCTGCGGCCTCTTTTAACTCGGGTATTTCATTTTTTTGTAAGTCAGGATTAAACATCAAAGCAAAGAGATTCCGATGATTTTTTGCAAAATCTATATATGTTAAACCAAATATTTTTAATGCTTGAATTTGAGAATCAGCCATTTGTATAGCCTGATTTTGTTCTTCTTGTAAAAGTTGGAATCCTTTTGCGGCTAATGCAGCCAGAAAGCTATCTTTGCTTTCGAAATGTCGATATACCGCGTTAGCACTTACGCCAATTTGCCTTGCCATTTCCCTAAAACTTAGACTTTCTGCATCATTATTTTCTAAATGAACCAGCCCTGCATTTAATAATTCTTCACGTACATTTCCATGATGATAATTTGATTTTTGACTTAAGTTTTCTGATTGCTTTAAAGACATGTTGACACCGCGCACATACTATAAGCATAATGTGGGCACTGAACACATTATGCTTTTGCTTGTAGTTTTATCCTCCAAAGAGAATAAATCCTATTTTGTTCAGTAAAAATGCTTAAACAAAACAATTACCTAAAAGTCGCACTTAAACAATAAGGCTGTAAGGCAAAAGAGCTTGGACTCATAAAGTAAATTTTTAGCTTTCTTTTGAGTCTAATCATCTTTAAGCAAAGGAACTGATATGAATAATCTCAGAAGTATAAAACAGGCTTTCTTATTTACAATACCATTAATGTTGGTCAGTTCTCTTGTAAACGCCGAACTCTATGCCTTAAATGATAAAAGTTTAGCGAGTGTAACTGGTCAAGCCTTATTTAATCTAACCAATATTGCAGCTAATCAAAATGGTAATCCAAATACAGATGTAGGTTTTTATCGTCTCGGAATGGAAGCACAAGTAGAGTTAAATGCAAATATTAAACGTTTACAGTTAGGTTGCGGTGGAGTTAAAGGAGTAGGTTGCGACATTGATATTGAAAATATTAGCTTAGCAGGGGTCCTCCCCGTAAATGGTAGCTATGCAGAATCAGATGCCGTTATTACTAATCCTTTTATCGAGTTTGCTATTAAATCGCCGGACAAGGCTTCTACTCGAGAAATTGTTGGCTTTCGCCTTGGGGCATTAGGCATATTAGGCAAACTTGGATTGGGATCAAATACAGATTTAACAACATTAGCTGATGACACAGGAGGAATTAACTCTTTATCTGGGGATTTGAATTTAACGCTTACGAATACCGTTCTGAAGAATGTAGTCATTGAAAATGGATTGATCTCTACAGAAGCACATATTAATGATTATAACAAACCGCTTATTCTTAACCGTGCTACATCAGCAACGCTAGATAATGTAGTCGCTAAAACTGGTCCACTAAGACTATTAGGTATCTTAGATCTACCTTTAGGTTTAACTCTAAGTAATGCCACATTAAAAGATTATCCTCTTTCTGGTTTTCATGAAATTTTACTCGCCCAAGATACAGCAGGAACAATTCCTACTAGTGACACATCACTGTCTTTACAAAAGCAAGCTATCCAGTGGCAAAAAATAAGTTCTGGTAGCTTCGAAAATACTGTAGCTGCTCAACCTGGATGGTGGCTTTCCTTACCGAAAGTTTTACTCACTGATATCGAAACACAACAGCGGATTGATGTAGGACTTGGGGAAGCATTAGGAGGGTTAGTTGGCCGAGAATTGATTATTAATCCTATCGACTCTGGACAGGTAGGCATTAAAAACTGCTACGGAAACTTAAAGTTTTGCTAAGTAAAAATCGCATAAAAACATTTATATGATGCTTAAATTAAAAAAACTCATCATTTTTATATCATTATTAGCAGGGCTGAATACAACCCAAGCTACCACAGTCTATAGGTCAATAAATATGTGCTCAGCTTCTGTTAAAAATATACCTGACAATATTCACAACTCTGTCTCCAAGCTTAAAGTGGGCTCGATAAAGTCAGATACGACGTCAAATATCGCTTTTATTATTGCTTCAGCAATTGCTACAAAACACAATCAACAAATAGAGGTAGACCATATTGCCATTTCCTTACAAACTATTAAAAGCTCAAAAGATTTTTATTACTCATTACTTGATATCAAAAAAACTTTTGAATATTTTAATGTACCTATTGAGGCGAAAAAAAATGCATCGCCCTTTGATTTTTTAAATTTAAGTAATGAAATACTGATTGGTATTGATCATCAAAACCAGTTCTTTGCACTAGTTGGCTCGTCGCAAGAATATGTATATTTAATTTATGGAATCATGAACAAAAAAGCGCTGATCTGCCCGCTTAAAAAATCTTTATTTATTCAAAATTTCACTACAAATAAGTTCTTAATTCTTAGATAACTAAGATTATGGGTAAATAAATTCTTTTCTAGACTCTCCATTAAAATAAAATGATTTCTTTCATTTATTAAAATATGCAAAAGGCCTAAATCATAAAATTTAAGCCTTTCTTAGATAAGAACTATAGCGCCAACTTAAGATAAAAATTCTTTAATAGTTTCTTGCATACTTGTAGTGGCGCGACCAATTAACTGGTGTAGGTCTTTGCTATCACTATATAAAGCATCTTTAGATACGCCTTCATCTGAGTTCGCTAATATACTCGCAAAACCTTCTGATAGACCTACTTGTATCAAAAGCGCCTTATATTCCTCTTCCGATAAATCTTGGTAAGTTACCTCTTTTTTACTGATTTCACTTGTCCATTTTGCTACATCATCAAGGTTATAACTTGTATCACCAGCAAGTTCATAAACTTTATTCTCATGCCCTTCTTGAGTTAATACCATAGCGGCAGCAGTCGCATAATCTAAACGTGAAGCAGAAGCAATCTTGCCGTGATGAGTTGCTCCGAAAATTTTGCCCTGTTCAACTGCTTGTGCCAGCCCCATTGCATAGTTTTCGCTGTACCAGTTATTCCGTAATAATGCATATGTAACATCAGATTTTTTTAAATATTGTTCAGTTTCAACATGTTCTTGCGCTAATAGAAGCGGTGATGTATCTGCTTTTAATAAACTTGTGTAAGCAATAAATTTTACGTTTGCAAGTTTTGCTGCATTAATCACATTTTGGTGTTGTACTGTCCGTTGACCAACTTCACTCGATGAGATTAATAAAAGCTTATCGACACCTGCCAATTGAACTGAAAGTTCATCTGCGTTTTGAGCATAATCAAAAGCACGAACTTCGATTCCTTTTGAAATTAAATCTGATAATTTTTCTGGATTACGCACTAATGCGACAATATTTTTTGCCTCAGTTCTTTCGAGTAATTGGGAAATAACGAGTTGGCCGAGTTGACCTGATGCACCAGTAACTGCAATACGCATGATGATCTCCATCTGATGTAGTTGATATCTTTCAATGATCGTAGTACTTTAACTTACTAAAAGTAAGTACTTACTTAAAAGTAAGCTTTGAAACAAATGTAATGTTTTGTAATTAAGGTGATGAGCCATGAAAGGATACGTTTTTTCAGCAGATTGTCCCTCTCGAAAAATTTTGTTAACACTCACTAGCCGCTGGAGTGTGTTGATTTTAGTTGCACTTCGAGATAAACGTCTGCGTTTTCATGAGTTAAAAAAGGTTATTGATGGCATTAGTGAAAAGATGTTGGCACAAACCTTAAAAACACTTGAGAAAGATGGTTTTGTCTTACGTCAGGATTATGCGGAAATACCGCCTCGTGTAGATTATCAATTAACAGATTTTGGACGAGAAGCTTCTGAACGACTCTTTGATTTAACCACTTGGCTAGAAAATAATTTATCCGAATTATTAGAAAATCAGCCTAGTAAAGACATAGTTCAAAACTGAATTGAAAATAGACAGATTATTGTATTCAGGTTTTACACTGCTCCCTTCACCACTTTTTGTGACTATTTATTAGTCGTAAATATTTAACTTATCAGTTCCGTAGACGTAAAAATACTAATCTTTAAGCTTATCCAAGTGACTAGATTACTTTTTTATAAGAAAAGATCTAAATAAAAAAATTATTTAGATCTTTTAAAATAACTTAAAGTTTACTTTAAACCAAAAGTCTTTCTAATGCTTTTATCAACTGGGCCACTCGGCATAAATCGACGCAACTTACTTAACAAAGATGCTTGCCCAGAAGGTGTATGGCGCATTTGCCAATCACTGAGTGCCGAGGTAACAATTGTATCAGCAACACTATCAGGCTGAGGTGCTTGATCAATCTGTTTCAATACTGCACGAGTAGCGAGATCACGCTCATTGTCATATTCAGGAATTTTTGTACTTGCTACGGGTGCATTCTTATCTAAATTGGTTTTAGTAAATGAAGGCTGAACAATGGATACACGAATGCCAAATTGGCGAAGCTCATGATCTAAAGACTCAGACAATCCTTCAACCGCATGTTTACTAGCCGAATATAACCCCATATACGGTGAAGGTAAGAAACCCAATACTGAACTAACATTTATAATTCTTCCATAATGCTGTATTCGCATATAAGGCAATACCGCTTGTGTGGTACGAAGAATGCTAAATACATTGGTGTTAAATAAAAATTCTGCTTCTTTTATCGAGGTCTCCTCTACTGCACCAATTAAGCTTGCTCCAGCATTATTAACCAAAATATCAATATGCCCAGCTTTATCAATAATAGAATGAATCCCGAGTTGGACAGAGTCTTCATCTGACACATCCATCTCAACAAGCTCAACGCCTTCTATAGGTTGAGCTTTGACTTTATTTCTGACTGTACCGAAAACTTTATGGCCGAGTTTAGCAAATTTTTCTGCCGTCACTTGCCCAATACCAGATGAAACACCTGTAATTACAACCACTTTTGAGTTTGACATATGAACTCCAATAACTTTTTAATTTTGAAAATTTGATCATTAAACTGCTGGTTTAGCCCCGATCTTGAACCAGATCGAATACATTGCTGGCAGGAAAACCAAAGTCAAAATGGTTCCTGCAAGCGTTCCGCCAATGAGTGTGTAAGCAAGCGTTCCCCAAAACACAGAGTGAGTCAGAGGAATGAAAGCTAAAATAGCTGCTAAAGCTGTCAAAATTACAGGTCTGGCGCGTTGTACTGTGGCCTCAACCACTGCATTCAACGGATCAAGCCCAGCTTCTTTGTTTTGCTGAATCTGTCCAATTAAGATGAGCGTGTTACGCATCAAAATTCCAGATAATGCAATCAACCCGACTAATGCATTAATGCCAAAGGGCTGCTGAAATAACAGAAGCGTTGGTACTACACCTATTAATCCCAACGGGCTGGTTAAAAACACCATAATCATTGCAGCAATAGACCTCACTTGAAGAATGATAATGAGTAGAGTCATGGCTAACATGATCGGAAAAATAGGAAGCATGGCTTTAGTGGCTTTACCAGACTCTTCAATGGAACCCGCCTCTACAATCTGATAACCCTTTGGTAAATCTTTAATGACTGGTTGAAGCTGTTTGGTAATTGCAGTTGATACATCTGGTGGTTGTAATCCTTCAGCAATATCTCCACGAACGGTCATTGTTGGCACCCGATCTCGACGGCGGATGACAGGTTCTTCCATCCGTACTTCAATTTTGCCAATTTGTGCTAAAGGAATACGCTGTCCATTTGCTCCTATCAGTGTGAAATCACCAATTTTTGCAGGGTCTAGTCTTATATCGCCTGCTGAACGAGCAATCACTTGCACTGTACGAATATCTTCACGTACAGATGTAATTGGAATACCCGTTAACAAAAACTGTAATTGCTGTGCAACTGAACTTGATGTAAGACCAACTGCTTGTAGACGATCTTGTTCCAATGTGAAATGCAAAGCTGGTACACGAGTTCCCCAATCTGTATTTACAGTTCGCATCATTGGGCTAGCATTCATAACTTGGTGAACCTGAGCTGCAATCGCACGTAATTTTTCTGGATCTGGGCCTGAAACTCGGTAAGCCACTGGATATGGCGAATAGGGTCCAAACACAAGTTGTGTTACACGTAGCTGCGCCTCAGTCGCAAGCCCATTTGAAATAGCTTGTCTTAAACGGTGTTTTAACGCTTCACGTTCTTCTTGATTGTCAGTTCGTACCACAATCTTGGCAAAGGCTGGATCTGGTAACTCTGGCCCCATCGAAAAATAAAAACGTGGCGCACCTTGACCAATATACGATGTCACAATTTTTGCTTCATGTTGCTTAGATAACCAAGTTTCAACTTTTGCTGTCGCGGCACTTGTTTGTGTAATCGATGTACCATAAGGCATCTGTACTTCAACAAGCACTTCAGGTCGGTCCGAGATTGGGAAAAATTGTTTTTTCACCAATGCCATTCCGCCTACGGCTAAAACAAATAACCCGATAACACTGCCTGCAACAAGCCATTTACGTGCAATCACACGTTCAAGAATTTGACGGAAATGGTTATATCGTGGTGTGTCATAAATTGCAGTATGGCCGCCTTCAATCTTTTTAAAATCAGGCAACATTTTCACACCCAAGTAAGGAGTGAAAACTACTGCAACAATCCATGAAGCAATCAGTGCAATACCAACAATCCAAAACATATTGCTGGTATATTCACCCGCACTAGATCGAGCAAAACCATTTGGCATAAACCCAACAGCGGTGACTAATGTTCCAGAAAGCATTGGTGCTGCTGTATGACTCCATGCGTAGGCGGAGGCTGCAACACGACTAAAGCCCTCTTCCATTTTTACGACCATCATTTCAATCGCAATAATGGCATCGTCAACTAAAAGCCCTAAAGCAAGAATAAGAGAGCCAAGTGTAATTCGGTCAAAGTTTTTACCCGTTGCTAACATCACTACAAAAACAATAGCTAATGTGAGTGGTACAGCCATAGCAACCACGACACCAACGCGCCATCCCATGCTAATAAAGCTTACAAACATAACCACAAGTAATGCTGCAAAGAACTTAATCATGAACTCATCTACCGATGAGCTAATATTGACCGCTTGATCAGTTACTTTGTTTAAACTGATGCCAAGAGGTAAATCTTCGTTGATGGAACCAACTTCTTTCTCTAATGATTTACCAAGATCTAATCCATTCCATCCTTCGCGCATCACCACGCCCAACAGTAAGGTTGGCTCTCCACCATTACGAATCATGAATGTTGCAGGATCTTCAGTGCCGCGTTTAACCGTCGCAATATCTGACAATTTCAAGGTGCGACCTTGAGCCGTTATCGGGGTGTCACGAATTTTTTGTAACTTGTCAAAAGCACCATCTAATCTGACAAAAACTTGAGGACCTTTGGTTTCAATTGAACCCGCGGGTGTAAGCACATTCTGATTATTCAGCGCAGCAAAGACATCTTGTGGATTTACACCAAGTGTCGCCAAGCGCTCATGCGAAAATTCAATATAGATACGCTCAGATTGTTCACCAATAATGTTGACTTTTTTTACGCCCGGTACATGAAGTAACTGCTGTCGAATTGTTTCTGCATCACGTACTAATAATCTTTGCGCTTCATTTTTTGCCTTTAATGAATATAAAGCAAAAGTTACATCTGCATATTCATCATTAACGAGTGGTCCAATTACACCAGCAGGTAAGTTACCCATCTCGTCATTTACTTTCTTCCTTGCTTGATAAAATTCCTCCTGAACCTGTGATGGTGGCGTACTATCAAGTAAAGTCAGTGTCGTAAAAGCTAAGCCTGGTCTGGTATAGGTTTCTGTTCGATCGTACCAACGTAGCTCTTGCATACGTTTTTCGATTTTTTCAGCAACTTGATCTTGCATCTCTTGAGCAGTTGCCCCTGGCCAAGCCGTCACAATGGTCATCACCTTCACTGTAAAAGCTGGATCTTCGGCTCGACCTAACTTGAAAAAAGCAACGATGCCTGCAATTGAAATCAAAAAAATCAGAAATAACGTGATACCGCGTTCACGTACAGCAAGGGCTGATAAGTTAAAACCTTTCTCACTCATGAGTGGTCCCCTTCATTTCCAACTGAAGGATGACTCGCTTGTGACGCAATACGTACCAATTCACCTTCTCGAAGCAAATGCGCACCTAAAGCAACAATTCGATCTCCACTTTGAATATTGCCAGTGACATAGGCATATTCATCATCAAGCTGTTTAACAACAACTGGACGCCACGTTACTTTCTGAGTTTTTCCATTAATTACCCAGACTCCAGCTCCCTTACCCTTATCAAGTAAGGAACCGACTGGCACTTGTAAAAAATGTTGTGAACTCTGATTTTGATTAGCAATACGTACAGTAACCGTTGAACCTAAAGGAGCATTTGCTAAATCACCTTCTAAGACGAAACGTGCCTCAAAAGTACGAGTGAGTTGATCTGCTGTATTTGATAACTGTCTAAGTTTAGCTGGGACACTTATATTTTCTTTACCAAAGAGTGTAGCTTGACCAATAGCCCCTATTGTGGGACGTAATGTCTCTGGAAGCTGAATGATTGCTTCCCTTTGACCAGAATGAGCTAAGCGAATGACTGTTTGACCCGCACTGACAACCTGACCGGGTTCAACCAGTGTTTCCATAATCGTACCATCACCATCCGCAATTAAATCGGCATAATGACTCACGTTTAATGCAACCCTAGCTTGAGCTTGAGTCGAACTGAGCTGCGCTCTCGCCGTATCCGCTGCCGCTTTAATCTGATCATAGGCAGAAGCAGATATAGCCCCGCTTCCACGCAAATCACGATATCGGGCTTCATCTTTCTCTGCTTGTTCAGCTCGGGCTCTGGCTGCACCCACAGCTTCCTGCTGGGCTTTGGCTGCAAGTTCTAAATCGACCGGATCAATACGCATCAGTAACTGACCGCGCTTTACCGTCTGCCCTGCTTCAACAAATCGTTTGATGACTTTACCAGAGACACGAAAACCCAGATCACTTTCTACCCGTGCCCCTATCGTGCCTGTGAATGCTCTTGAATCAGAAGTGATTTCATCTTGTACAGTTGCGACTCGTACTAAAGGCGCCAAAGTACGGGGGTCAGATTGCGTATTTTCAGCACAACCGAGCAAGAAAAAAGGAAATATACATATTGCTGTAAACGGAATAAGGCGACGATAAAGCATATTTGAGCCCCCCTTAAGAAATTAATCAGGAGACTCATTTTTAATCAAGTGACCAATTTAGTCAATAGTCACAAATCTATTATGGCGATAAACTTCTCAGTACAAGACTAGAAAGCAAGAGAGGAGCATCGGTGTTATATGAAATACTATGTTGTAAAAGGAGTGGGTGAAGATAAGGTCTCAGCACTAAATAAATTGCTTTAACTGCTTCATCAATTGGCGTTTTTCTTTCAAAATCACCAGATTGACGGCCTTCTTGAATAATGTTCTGTACTACTTTAAGAATTCGATTTTCATAAGCGATTGTAACATCCCATTTTTCAGAGGCAGCCGAAGCTGCAATTTCATAAAGCTTACGATCTTGGGTAAATAAACGAAGACTTGCTTCAACAATTGCTTTAAATAAAACTCTTAGCTTTTCAGGAGGATACTCAGCCTCACTAATTGCAGCATTCACTTCTTCTTCAATACCGCGCACACAATTGGCGCAAATCATTTCGCCAATTGCCTGTTTAGATTCAAAAAATTTATAAATATAAGCTTTAGAAAAACCTATAGATTTTGCGAGATCAGAAACTGTAGTTTTCTCATACCCATATCGGCTGAAATGCTCTGTAGCGGCACTCAGGATTTGATCTCTTACATCATGATCTTCTGGTCCTCGCTTTGAAACAGGATAACTACTTTTTTCTTTACTCATATTTTCAATTTAAACCTTTATCTGAAAGTGGCAGTTTAACTCTTGCGAAATGATATTGACAACTAGTGACCAATTTGTATTATAGTCACAATCAAACTATTGTTCAAAATCTCGTCACGGGGGAAATATGTTATCTAGATCTATCGTTCTCCTACCCATCATCGTAAGTACTCTTACTTCGTGTACCGTAGGTCCTAATTATAAACGCCCTCATATATTTCTACCCGAGCAATACCTTGGCACACCCTTAAACTCATCAAATGACAATAGCAAAACAGATATTGCCGTATGGTGGCAAAGTTTTAACGATCCTCAAATGACTCGATATGTCACATTAGCATTAAAACAAAATCTTGATCTGACCCAAGCATATACTCGATTAACTCAAGCTCAGGCTGGATTATCGGCAGCTAATGCTTCTTTACAACCAATAGGTACTGTTGGCGCACAAGCAGCTAAAGTTTATCAATCTGTTGAAACACCGTTGGGACAAGTTTTAAATTCAATGCCAGATTTTGACCGACATGGTCGTTCTTATGATGCAAATTTAAGTGCAACTTGGGAGTTAGATATTTTTGGAGGCCTTCGCAGAGATCGTGAAGCTGCTCTTGCAAATTATCAGTCTTCAAACGCAGGAGCTTCAGCCGTCCGTTTAATGGTCGCAGCTCAAACTGCCAATATCTACATTAATATTCGCGGCTTGCAATCTCGATTAGACATTGCCCATCAACAATTACAAACCCAACAACAACTCCTTTCAACGATTAATCTTTTATACAGCAAAGGATTAGCTTCCGAATTTCAGGTCAAACAAGCTAAAGCGAATGTCGCCCAAGTTCAAGCTGTTGTTCCTGCTCTTGGAATGAATCTAGACATTGCCATGAATGCCCTCGACGTTATGCTTGGAACCGTACCAGGAACTCACCGAGCAGAACTAGCAGAAGTAAAACCAATTCCCGTTATTCCTCAGATTACAGAAACCGGAACACCTCGTGATCTTTTACGTAGACGACCAGATCTCATCATGGCTGAAAGACAATTGGCAGCTTCAAATGCACGCATTGGCAGTGCGATTGCAGAATATTACCCAAAGGTCTCTTTAGGCGGTTTGATAGGTAGTGCAACCACAGCAAGTGGAAACTTATTTTCAAGTGGTGCAAATCAAGCTGCTGGTTTATTAGGTTTGCGTTGGCGCTTATTTGATTTTGGTCGAATTAATGCAGAAATTCGCTTAGCTAAGGGACAAGAAGCCGAAAAGCTTGCAGCCTACCAATTAGCAGTCTTACATGCAGCGGAAGATGTAGAAAACTCATTATCAACTTTGTCCAAACAACAAGAACAGTTAATGGCTCTTCAAGATGGAGAAAATGCATTAAAGCATGCACAGAAAATCGCTTTAATCGCCTATCAAAAAGGGATTAACAGTCGAATAGAAGTATTACAAGCACATTCAAATGCTTTGCAATTTTCAGATAGAAAACTTCAAGCACAAACTGATTCAGCACTTGCAGCTGTCGCAGTTTATAAATCATTAGGTGGCGGCTGGCAACCTCAAAAGTTTTAAGACAACCCTATTGCAGTGGTAGGCACGTAATTCATAAAACGAGAATCTGTTATGCGAAAACAATCCGTACGCCAGTCTTTAGGTACACCCGATTTAAATCATGCCATCTTAAGCGGTCCAATTATCCAAGTAATGCTGAAACTGGCGTTACCAACCATAGCTGTTCTGCTCGTACAAACATTAATTGGATTACTAGAGACATATTTTGTCAGTTCTCTGGGAACTAATGTAATGGCGGGTGTAGCCGTTGTGTTCCCCATTCTTATGCTCATGCAAATGCTAGCAAATGGCGGATTTGGTGGAGGTTTAGCCTCAGCAATTGCTCGAGCTTCTGGAGCAGGTCAATCAGAAGATGTCCACTCCCTTGTCTGGCATGGTGTCATTCTTGCTGGCCTTTTGGGAGGAATTTTTAGTATTGTTATGCTCAGCGCTGCCCCCATGATCTACCACTTAATGGGGGTTACGGGCTTAGCTTTGAACGCCGCTCTAAAATATTCCAATATTATTTTTATTGGTTCACCTCTCATATGGGCTGTGGCCTTACTCTCAGCAGCTTTACGCGGTGCAGGTGATACAAAAACCCCAGCTCGCATAACACTTCTAGGTGGAGTGCTACTTTTACCTCTATCACCTATTTTCATTTTTGGCTGGGGATTCATTCCTTCATTTGGCGTAGCCGGAGCTGGACTCGCTGTATTAAGTTATTATATTTTTGCCATCATATGCTTAATTAAGCACATGCGAACAACGCATAGTATTATCAAATTATCGATCAAACCCATCAATTTTAAGTTGTTCAAAGATATTCTTGGTATTGGTTCACTATCCGCTATTGGAATAATTCAACTCAATTTAACTGTTGTCCTCATAACTACCTTAGTTGGTCAATTTGGATCTGATGCAATTGCTGGGTACGGTATTGCGTCTCGATTAGACTACATACAAGTTCCACTTATGTTCGGTATCGGTTCAGCAATTATGACCATGGTTGGTATTAATTATGGAGCTGGACAATTTCAAAGAGCACACCGCATAACATGGATCGGTGTTTTCATTACGTTTCTTATTACTGGTTCAATAGGACTTTTCTTTAGTATTTTTCCTTCCATTTGGCTTGGCTTTTTTAGTCATGATCCATCTGTTCTTCAGACTGGAACAAATTACTTGCAGCATGTTGCACCTTTTTATGGTGCGATAGGTATTGGTATGGCACTTTATTTTGCAGGCCAAGGTTCAAAACGATTATTAGGCCCTCTTTTAGCAGGTACGATCAGAATGATCATTGCTGCTGTTATTGGAAGTATCTCTGTCTTATATTTTAATGCAAGTTTATCAATCTTCTTTCAAATTATTGGAGTCAGTGCTTTGATATTTGGTTTAGTAGCCTGCTTGGCAAATTTTATACATAGATGAAATCGTATTCAGTTTAAAAGAGGATTATTGGATCTTCTTAATTATTAATTTTTCATATTAATAATTACTTGTTTTTATAATTTCTTAAAATAACTTTTACTGAATATTCATTTAATAACTTAATGTCTTTTATTTTTAGAAACATACCTC
The DNA here is from genome assembly GCF_056314305.1 of Acinetobacter sp. DMC2. Taxonomy (NCBI): domain Bacteria; kingdom Pseudomonadati; phylum Pseudomonadota; class Gammaproteobacteria; order Moraxellales; family Moraxellaceae; genus Acinetobacter; species Acinetobacter sp. DMC2. The sequence continues at coordinate 412,903 of NZ_JBQUYP010000001.1, forward strand.
CCTCACAACACATGTTGCTTTTTGTTATTTATGTAAAGCTTATCTTAACAATAAAATCTAATAACTATATGTTAAATATAATTTTTTTAACAACATTGCTTTGTAAATTTCGTCTATTTTTTATACAAATGTAGGCAATTTCTCACAACCATGTAAGTTAAAACTTACAACATAAACAATTGTTTTTCCTATAATTAATTTCAGTACATATAAGCACTCTTTACTATTAAATAGAAAGCTGAGTATTAATGAAGAGATCTGGAGAAACGGCAACGTTATCTTTATTAATATAAATACTCTTAATAATAGAAAAAGAATCTCAAAAAATTAATATGTACTATCTTTCCTCTGGAAACAGAGGAAAGATCTTTTTTAATCATCAGATAGGGTATAGAGAATGTTTATTGCAAAAAATATATTTGTATATTTACTATCAATGTTAGCTTTATGCTTAATGATTATTTTCTTTAACTACCTTGGAATGAACGAGACGATTAACCTTTTGCTCTCTTCAGCACTTTTTGGAATATTTATTACTTGGTATTTCAAAGGTAGCGGAATATGTCTCGCCTTATTTAGTTTTTTTTACTGGGCAATGTTTGTAATTAGTCAAAGTCTAGAGGTAATATGGATGCTCGCAAGTTCAGTCATTGTCTATCTAGTGATGACCAAAATGATTCCTAAATTCAAGACCATCCATTTCGGCATTATAGCTAAAAAGGGTTCACCCCACGCTTAACCATACCTACTTTCTTAACCACATTAACTTTGCTTTGTTCAGCACTTAATAATTCATTTAAGAAAATTTTTAAATTTTTCTCATCAAGACAAATGGGATTAAAACTAGTTTCTCCCCTATTTAAAAAGAAAGATTCAATATTTGTATTACGCTGTACATATTTCATTGACCAACGCTGAAAAAAGTTCTTCTCGATGGAATATGTACACAACCATTTAACATTGTAGTGTCTTTGATCATCTTTAATTTTTTCAAATAATCGCTCCACTAACTCCTGTTCGCCTTCTAAACATTGAAAAAAAGCATTATCAGCATAATAGAGCACACCACAAATTTGATTCAAATCATTAAAATTTCTAGCTTCTGTTAAAATATCACGTAAATCTTGCAATAAATCTTCATTTTTTTCGTTTCGTTGACTGGCATAACACAGGCGAACGTTCATTAACAATTCCGTGAAATATAAAATTTCTTTAACTAAAGATTTTTCAATCTAACATATATTTCTTCCTGATAATTCATATTTCATCCCTACACTTAATATCTATTCCAAACAAACCACCGGTAAGAGAATAACGAAAGTTATCAGACTTACAAATGATTAGATATAAAACAAAAAAAGCCCTCTAGTGAGAGGGCTTTTATAGCCTGTAAAAGAACAATTAAATTTCTTTTAAAGACTAAAATAAAAAAAAGCACTAAATAGTGCTTTTTTTCTTACTGAAATATTATTGTGGAATAATATTTACAGCATTTGGGCCTTTTTGACCTTGAGTAACAGTAAACGTTACACGTTGACCTTCGTGCAAAGTTTTGAAACCTGAACCAGAGATCTCTTTGAAGTGTGCAAACACGTCTGGACCATTGTCTTGTTGAATGAAACCGAAACCTTTAGTTTCGTTAAACCATTTTACTGTACCGCTTACTGTATTAGACATGATATATCCTACTGATTTCTAATATTTTAGTATCATTTAATAATGACACTAACATAACTTTGAAAAAAGAATAACAAATTGAGTTAAGATCTTAAAAAACGAAGGATTATGACTAAAACTACGATACTTTAAAGAAGATTTACTAACAAGACTTTTTTCTAGTTAAGAACATGATACATGAAATAAATTTCTATTCAAGCTTTTTATGAGAAAAATTTTATAAATTATAATAAAAAACCCAAAAACAATAACTTAATAGTGTCACTAAAAACTTAGCATATTCCCTACCTAACCAACTACTTACATCCAATTAGATAAAATATTGAAGAATAGAAAGATCAGCACTTAGGACGCATGAGATGACTGAATAGAAATATAAAAAAGACTTTAAATAATTTAAATTTTAGAAATTCAGGCAATAAAAAAAACTCCTAAACAGGAGCTTCATTTTTAAATCATTGGCAGAGGATCAAGGACTCGAACCTTGACGAACGGTTTTGGAGACCGTCATGCTACCATTACACCAATCCTCTATATTTATGATTAAATAACTAATGATTTAATCATAAAAAAAGCAAGAACATCGTCTTGCTTCTTTTAATGGTGGGGGCG